>JAJRQL010000188.1 GCA_024280265.1 Deltaproteobacteria bacterium | reverse complement strand
TCTGCTGTTTTTCAGACGAACCGGTAATCTGAAAGAGGTTCAGAGGGGAGACATTTTTCTGGTCAACAGAGGAACCTTCATCTTTTAAATCTGTAGATACCTGGCCACTTTTTATCCCAAGCAGTAGTTCTTCGATTTGTTCTTTTGTTAGAATAGGTTCCACTTTTGTATCCCGTTGTTATTGAACTACAAAATCAGTGAAGTAAATGGCTTTTACCTTGCCGGTCTGGAGAAACGAATTGATCTTACTGATCAGTTCTGCCTTCAATTGTTTCTTTCCCTGAAGATCCTGCAGCTCTTCGTAGGTTTTGTTGCCAACAAGAAGCAGAATGGCATCCCGTATTTGAGGCATTCTTTTGCTTGTTTCTTCAAGTGCTTCTTCTCTGTTGAGTTCAATGGTCAACGAGGCTTTAACATAATGTCTCTCATCTTCACTGATGATATTTACGATAAATTCTTTGATTTCAACCATGGGGCCGATCTCTGTACTCTGAGTGATTTCAGGCACGGGTACATTAAGACCAGGATCAACCTCCCCCGGAACCTCTGGAGCGGGTTTTAGAAAGAAAAATGCCGCCCCTCCGATGATGAGCAACAGCACCACTGCAGCGGCAATGATAATAATGAGCTTTTTTTTGCTTCCGTCTTCTTCAGAGGAATCGGCATCTTTTTTCTTTTTGTCATCTCTTGGCATGGTTTATCCTTTATTATTAAAGTGGGAGCTCTCCCGCCTTGGCACCTTTGGGCCCGAGTCCTATGGTGTTGTTGGTACGAAGAACAAAATCTACTCTTCTGTTTTTAGCTTTATTTTCGACGCTGTTGTTGGGGACAATGGGTCTGTCCGGGCCGTACCCAATAGCCGCCATGCGATCGAGTGGGAGGAGGGCGCTTTTTTTGAAAAATCGCATAACGGCGACTGCTCGATCAACGGAAAGGTTCCAGTTGCTGATTTTTCGTTTGGAAACTGGAGTGTTATCGGTATGTCCTTCAATCCTTAGTCGCATTGGAAGGGGCCTGATAATGTCAGCAAGTCCCCGCAAAGTGGGGTATGCGGTTGGGGATAAAATCGCGGATACCTGCTGAAATAGAATGGAATCATTAATTCTCAGGATAATGGTATCATCTTCTTTTTTTATCAGCTCGACGTCTTCCGGAATATTATCAGATTTTAACTGGGATTGAATCCGTTTGTATATTTTTGAAGCCATCTCGTTCTGGATAGGAGAAAATTTTGAGATGGGAGGTGACGGTATAATGGGGATGGAAAACTTATTTGGGGCTGGACGTGAATAGGCCCCGAAGGCATTTCTGATAGATGCTGATGCTTCGGCAAATTTTACCTCTTCCATGTTTGCCATGGAAAGAAGGAGGACAAAAAAAGTGAGGAGCAGGGTTACCAGGTCAGAAAAAGTGACCATCCATGCGGGCGCACCACCACTGCAGTCACATTTTGGACATTTTTTTTCTTCCTGTGGAGCCTGTTTTTTTTCGTCAGCCATTATGGTGATCCATTATTTGAATGTGGATTCCCTTAATTTTGGGGCGATGAATGCATGAAGTTTCTGTTCCATTATACGAGGGTTTTCACCGGAGAGAATAGACTGCATTCCTTCAATAACAAGGTTTTTGATCAAGGTCTCTGAGGCGGAGCGATTTTTGAGTTTGCCTGCCATTGGACTGAAAAAAACGTTGGCAAGAACTGCACCGTAAAAGGTGGTTAATAAGGCAACAGCCATAGCAGGGCCAATGGAATCAGGATCACTCATGTTCATAAGCATCTGCACAAGTCCAATCAAGGTTCCAACCATGCCCATTGCAGGGGAATAACCAGCAAGGGAAACAAAGATATCCTGTCCTTTGTTATGACGTTCAGCGATGTACTCGACTTCAGTGCTGAGCATGGCCCGGAGGGTTTCGGGCTCCTGTCCATCGACTGCCATCTGCATGGCTTTTACCAAGAATTCATCTTCAACGCTGTCCATCATTCCCTGCAGTGAAAGAATGCCTTCTTTTCGGGCCTTGTTGGCAAATTCCATGAGCTGAGTAATAAGCTCATGGGGGGATTCGTCTTTGTTCAGTATGGTTTTTTTTGCAACCGCAACGGCGCCCATAATGTCACTGAGTGGATAATGAACCATGGCAACACCAATGGTTCCGCCGCCAACGATAAGGGCAGAGGGGATGTTTATAAAAATGCTTAATGGGCCACCCTGTATAATGGCCATGAGCATAAGACCAAACGCTATGCATACACCGAGTATTGTTCCAATATCCAAAGAGAAATCCCCCGCTACAAAAAATGATATTAAAGTTTATTTAATCTTATATTCTGGCGTTTTAAAAAACAATGCAAAAAATACTCCTGTTTCCTTCTATGGTACGCTGTTGGTGCTTATCGTTGTAATGGGGCGGATTTCTGTGGTTGAGCAGGAAGGGGAGTAATGCGGAGACTGGCAGTGAGGTCAGGATATTGACACTTTGTTTGGAGGGGCTATGAAAAAGTATGGGCCACCTGTAACAGGTGGCCCATGTATAGGCTATTATAAATAATGGCTAGCGTTTAAGGTTGATAAGCATTCCAAGCATTTCATCAACGGAGGTAATGATTTTTGAGTTTGCTTCAAACCCTCTTTGAATGGTGATCATTTTCACAAATTCCTGACCCATATCGACATTCGACTGTTCCAGTGAGTTTGTGAAGATACTCCCAAGCTCAGGTCCTGGTAGTCCACTTCGGGCAGCACCAGAGGCATCAGTTCCAACGAACATGTTTGAGCCAACCAGTTCGAGGCCACCAGGGTTGTTAAATTTTGCCAGGACAAGGTTTGAGACCTTGACTTGCTCACCGTTGGAATAAGAAGCAATAACGACTCCATCACCATCGATCCCGACATTTGTCAGGTTGCCTGCGGCATAGCCATTTTGATCCTGCGAAATAACAGTAGATTCACTGTTGAACTGAGTGGTATCAAAAGTCAAACTGATGGCGGTATCTTCAGAACCATTACCCCAGGCGAGGTCAGCAGCAGGAATAAATCCCATACCGTTGGGTGCCGGTGGTGCCACTGGGTTGGGGATGGGGTCGGGAAGTGGAGGATCCAATACACCATCAGTTCCAAATGTTACCTGGCCACGAGCAGGATCACCAGCTGCGTCTCCAAGAGGATTGCCATCTACATCTTCTGCGCTGTAGTACCAGTTCCAGGTATTATCAGCCACATCATCTTTTCTGAAGTACAGGGTGACCAAGTGCGGCTCACCAAGAGTATCATAGGTGGTGGTTGAGGCAGAATAGTTGAACGTTGTCGGATCAGCAGGATCAAAGGCAGTCGCTGCAGGGATTATATCTGCACTGGAGTCAAGGTTGGTATTCATTGTGATGGTATCGGTGACCTTCGCGGGCACCAGACCTACATTCTGGACCTGAATATCAGTGGGGTCACCGGCGATTAGTTTGCCGTTTTCATCAAAAGGCTTTCCCTGAACATGAAACCCTTCCGGGTTAACAAGATAGCCGTCGGCATCAAACCGAAAAGCGCCTGCTCTGGAATAATAGGTGACATCAGAACCGACTTCCTTGAGCATGAAAAAACCTTCACCCTCAATGGCAACATCTGTATCCGATGCCGTAGCCTCAAATGTTCCCTGACTGAAAACGTTGTCGACCTTGGAAATGTTCACACCACGGCCTACCTGAGAAGACCCACCGGAACCCGATATTGTCGATGAAAGCATGTCAGAAAAAAGTGACCTTGCTCCTTTAACACCTAATGTGTTGGTGTTTGCGAGATTGTTACCAACAACACTCATTGCCTGAGAATTGGTGTTCAGTCCGCTGACGCCACTGTAAAGTGCACTGGTGATACCCATGAAAGAATCCCCCCATATATGGTATGGATTTAGAAGTCAGTATTTATCCAGCTAAGTAATACTGGAGTGTGTCTTGTTGGATCTGTTCTTCATCCGTGGGAGCAGATTCTTCTGTTGATTGTGATGTTGACGTCCCTGTAACATCTGAAACTATTTCGTCCAGCACTTCATCCACTACTTCATCAACAATGGTGTTTTCCTCTTCATCTGATGAAGTGTTAACGATTGAAGTGAAGCTGGGCTGGTAGACTGAAATAATAGAGTTTGTTGTGATTTTCGCGCCTGCCATTGTTTGTAAAATTGCATCTCCTGTTGAATCAGAAAAGTCGATACCTGTGACCTCTGACTGGACAAGAGGAGATATGGCAACGCTGGAATCTTCTCCAGCGGCTGTGGCCTGGAGCACAATCTTATAATCACCCTCAGGAACAACATTGCCATCTTTATCAAGACCATCCCACTCCAGGAAATGGTTGCCTTTTTGGAGCTCGGTGGGCTTGATAGTTGCCACTGTGGAGCCATACTGGTCAACAATGGTCATATTGACTGATGCTGCTGTTCCATCGAGTTGATATCCTATGTTTACGGGTTGGCCATCAAAATTGAAAGCAGAGTCAGCATAGACTACTTCTTTTCCAATGAGATCAAGGGTGGCTATACGATCAGACTGTTTTTGTCCTTCAGTAAGAGCTGCCATAGAATCATTGAGGTTGTAGAGCTGCTCAAGCGAACTGAATTCGGCAAGCTGAGCCGTAAATTCTGTGGCATCTTCAGGGTTCATAGGATCCTGGTTTTCAAGTTGTGCTACCAGTAGGGTCAGAAAATCATCTTTCCCCATCATGTCTTTGCTCTCAGAGGAGGTGTAAGTCGGTGTGGGGGGGGTATTTGGAGTCTGGAAAATTTCAGATATATCAGTCATGGTATAAGTCCTTGGTTGGTGTTTTAATCACCTAGGCTCTTTTTTACCTAAATGGTGACATTAACGCCGGTCTCAACTGTTGCTGTATCGTAATCATTCTCCTGCAAATCAAGGAGTGCGTCAAATGTATCTGAGTCACCGGATGGTGAACTGGTGGATGCAAATTCCTGCTGCTGAGAGTTGAACTGTTCTTGGAAAAGTCCATGCTGATTACCGCTGTTGTCATCCATAACAACCTGGAAAGAATCAACTGTAAATCCCTGATTTTCCAGCACAGCTCGAAGGCGTGGCATGTTTTTTTCAAGAGTATCAAACACCTGCTGGCTCTGGGCTACTATGCTGGCTTTGATGCTGTCGTCTTTAACCTGAATGTCAATTTTAATGGCACCCAGTTCGGCAGGATGCAGCTGCATGCTAATCTTACTGGCCTGCAAACGTGGATTGACGGTAAAACGCTGGACAAGGTTGTTTACCATATCACTTTCTGAAACTGGTAAATGGGCACCGGGCGCCAGTTTACCTTCAATACTCATGGGCTGAGTGGAAGTTGTTGATACAGTATTGAGTTGGTGAATAAAACTGGACTCGACAGGTTTTGCATCAGCGGCGAGGTTTCCCTGTACCTGGGAAGTGATTGTTTCAGCTTTTGTCTGCTGCTCAGTTCCTTTGTGCTCTCCACCGTTTTTAGTTAGATTATCACCAGTCTGTGCTTTTGAATCACCAAATTTTGCATTTAAAAACTGTTCTGTGAAATCCTGATGCGAACCCTCCAGTTTGGTGTTTTTGGAGCTTGCAATACTGGTATCATCTGTGGGGATCAACGAAATACCTATGTGTTTTGTCTGGATTTGAACGTTTTCAGATTTTGCCAGCAGCGGGTTTGATAAATTGTTGAGATCACCAGGAACAGTGACTTCAGAGCTTGTCCTGGCGGATTCTCCAGTGATGATAATCGATCCATTATTCTGACCCTGATCGAGTATTTGTTGTATCTGTTGCGAAAGCAGACTTTCTGCTTTCGCACTCCTTGTCTGGTTGGGTTCAGTACCCGGGGTGCCTTCAGTTACAGGTGACTTTTGCACAGCCAATGATTTTGCGGACTCGTCAAAAATTGAGATCAACTGCGATTCTTCTTTTACTGACAAGGTCGATGTTGGTATTTTAGTTGCCACATTTACTGTTGCAGGCAGTTGTGGTTGAATCCCGGCAATAACTTCAGCTGCAATTTCCTCAATTTCACCTGTAGTAGCGTCAAGTTCTTTACTATCCTTGTCACTTGAGACGATCGTTTCAGAGGTAGGAGTGGTTGATTCCATCTCAGTGTTTTTATCTTCGCTGCTGTTCTGTTGCTGACTTCTTTCGGTTTTTCGGACAGCCTCTTCCATTATAGGAGAAAAATTGTCACTACTTTCACTCTCAATACCGGATTTGCCGGACTGTGAAGCCGTTTTCTGTGGTGGTGGGGTCGTGTTGAGAAGTAGTGTTTCCATATTTATTGCTCCACGTTAATGGTCGTAAATACTGTACTGAGTTGTGATGCCTTTACTTTGTCCATTCTATCCAAAATTTTTGCAGCTGATTTAACTTTCATGTTTGCTAAAAGATCAGCTGCTAACTGTTCATCCAGAGTTGCCAGTGCCAGTGCGGCTCTGTCCGGACTCATTTTGGCATAAATAAGACTCAGGTCTTTGGTTTTCTGCAATTCCTCAGCATCTTTTTCTGCCAGCAGTTGTTCAATTTTTTCCTGTAATTTCCTTAGCTCAGCTAATTTTTTATCAAGTAACTCAAGTTTCTTATCGGCTTCAGCCTGCAAGGTCTTTAGCTCCTTCTCCTTTAATACTAAAACTTTTTTCTCTTCTTCAAGGGTGTCTCGCTCATTTTGAAGAATTGAAAAGAGTCTTCTTTCTTCAACCGATGAGTAGCCTTTTTTAGCTTTATTAAGAACAGGCGAGGTTTGAGACGGTTGATTTGTTGTCTTACCATCTTCTGCAAAACAGGAGATTGGGATGATGCCTGTAAGTAGAGCGGTAATTGAAAGATATAGAGCTATGTTTTTTAAATACATAAAATTCCCTGTCAGGTGTTGACGGTAATGTCAGTGTGGAAAAGGTACCAGTTTGATCAACGGATTTTACGGTCGTGGTGGAGAATTGCAACTTCATCAAGCATGGCAGTTTCTTTTTTGTCAAGATATTGCCGCCATGATTTATTTTGCTGCTCTTTAAGGGTTTTAAGAGCCTTATGGTCCTTTACTTTCTCAAGCAGGCGCAGGCGTTTCCTGATAGCGATGTCTTTTTTTTCCTGAAAAATTTTCTCAAGTTGTTGAATTTCAACCCTTCCAAGTTCTATCTTGTTTTCATATCTGCCAATCTCCATCGCCATAATTCCAATTTCCTGTTTTTTGCCCAGCGCCCGGGTAAGTTCCTGAATCTCACTTTTTTTATGATTGAGCCTTTCAAGGGCTTGGGTCACCGCAAGTTCGGCGACCACTAACTTTTCCTGGGCAATACTCTCCTGTCGTTTGCGATATGACAGTACTGAATCCATTGAAAATGGTTTTGGTGACATTTTATTACAGTTTTTGAGAGTCGCAATTCCGCTATTTTAATAAAAACAGGAAGAGATTGAGGGGAAAGCATTATGACTGGTAAGATAGTGTAACTGAGGAAAACTACATTTCATCCTGCCGGTCACTCTCTCTTCTGTCCTTCCGTTCTCCAGAGTCCTCTTTTCTTTCACTCAATAGCAGTCCCAGCGATTCCACAGTCTGTTTTAACGGCGTTGTTTCATCGTAACCCTGGCAGAGAAAAGAGTTGATAGCATCTATTTTACTGATAGCAAAATCAATCTTCGGATTTGATCCCTTGGCATAAGCCCCTATATTGATAAGGTCTTCAGCCTCATTGTAGGTAGCTAGAACATTGCGGGCCCGACCGGCAAGCTCAATATGCCTTGCATGGGTAATCTCTCTCATTATCCTGCTTGCAGAGTTCATGACATCAATGGCTGGATAGTGATTTTTGGCAGCAAGGCTGCGAGAGAGGACAATATGACCATCGAGTATGGATCGTACAGAATCTGCAACAGGTTCTGTCATGTCATCTCCGTCTACAAGGACTGTGTAAAGGCCGGTAATTGATCCTTTTCCGGAAAACCTTCCGGCACGCTCCAACAGTTTAGGTAAGGTGGCAAAGACAGAAGGGGTGTAACCTTTTGTTGTCGGTGGCTCACCAATGGCCAGGCCTATTTCTCGCATGGCCATTGCAAAACGAGTCACAGAATCCATCATCAAGAGGACGTTTTTGCCCTTGTTGCAGAAAAATTCGGCAATGGATGTCGCAACGAATGCACCACGCATGCGAAGTAGGGGGGACTGGTCGGAAGTGACCACAACAATAACTGATCTGGCAAGTCCTTCTTTTCCAAGGTCTCGTTCAATAAATTCCCGTACCTCTCGGCCACGTTCACCAATAAGAGCAATGACATTAATGTCTGCTCTGGCATAGCGCGCCATCATCCCAAGGAGAACACTTTTTCCGACACCAGATCCGGCCATGATTCCCATTCGCTGCCCGAGCCCGCAGGTGATAAGGCCATTTATAGCACGTATTCCCAGATCTAGAGGTTCGCTGATGTTTTTCCTTTCCATTGGACCTGGCGGTAGGGAGTAAATCTGTTTCTCTTCCTCAAGCAAAGGAACGGCCTGACCGTCAAGAGGGTTCTCCATGGCATCGATTACCCGCCCAAGTAAATTTGGACCTACTTTTATGGTGGCACTTGCTTTGATAACACGGATCTTGGAACCAGGTCCCAAGCCTCGAAGTTCACCGAGTGGCATCAATAATGCTCTTGACTCTTTGAACCCTACAATCTCAGCCAGGATAGGCTCTGATTTGTCAAGTGGGGTGAGTTCACAAAGTGATCCGACAGATGCATAGGGACAGTACCCCTCGATAATAAGTCCGACAATTCGTGTCACTTTCCCCCATATGCGAATGGGGTGAATATCGTCGATGGATCCAGAAAAAAGTGTCATGAAGTACCCTTATGGTCGCATTGGAATAGTGAGTTTCGGTATCAGGTTAGCTGGTCAGGGTCGTGCAGGATATCTTCAACGAGTACCGAGTCATGGATTACTTTGATCTGACTTGCAATGGTTGCGTCAACAGTACAGCAGGTGGATTCAAGTTTACACCCCCCTCGTTCAACTGTCGCATCCGGTTTGAGCACGATATTATCCAGACCGCTGATGGAGTCTATTATCTCCTTTTTTCTGGCCTCTACAGCTTTGAAGTCATCGGGATTTATCTGAATCTGAAATGCGTCTGACTTTACAGCCAGATGAATGGCATCTTTGATGGTGGCGACTATTGTCTCCTCCTGTTCTTCGACGGAATGCCGTATGATTTTTTCGCTTATAGCAAGAACCAGTTCTTTCATCTCTCCAGCGCTGTTTTGGAGGATGGTTTCACGCAGTCTGTCGAGTTCAGTACAGATTTGAATAAGTGTCTGAGTGCTGTTTTCAAAGTCCTCCTCAGCGTGTTGTCTTCCTGCAGTAACCCCTGCTGTGAAGGCATTTTCACGAATAACCTCCAGATCAATGACTTGCTCTGCCTGAGGAGGAGCAGGTGAAGGTTCGTCTCTAATGCCACTCACTTCTTTGTCGGGAGGAGTGCGAGGTGAATTCTCCGGCTCTGCAGCCAGTGCCTGGTCATCGGAGGAATGGGGGACTGTTTCAGGCACAATGTTGGATACTGACACGTGGTCTGCTGAAGCATCCTCTTTCTGGACGATGGACTCCCAGACAGGTTCGCTTTTGGAAGGAGAGTCGTCCTGGAGGACTGGTTTTTTCTGGAAAGCTGTATTTGTCTTGTAAAATCTAGACAAGCTCATCGCCTCCTCCTGAACCAAGTACCAGTTTTCCTTCCTCTTCAAGCTTCATTGCAATCTTAACAATAGACTGCTGCATAGCTTCTACCTCTGAAAGACGTACAGGTCCCATAGCCTCAAGGTCATCGCGAATCATGTCAGCAGCGCGTGCTGACATATTTGCAAATATTTTTTCCTGCATCTCGTCAGAAGCGGTTTTGAGAGCCATGGTGAGAGAATCATTGTTTACTTCGCGGAGAATCATCTGAAGTGACCTGCCGTCAAGTGCTGTGAGATTCTCAAAGGTAAACATCCGTTTCCTGATTTCTTCAACCATATCAGGATCGTTTTCTTCTATATCATCAAGGATATCTGCATCCATGCTGTTTTTAAGATTGTTCAGAATATCAACGACCTTGTCAATTCCTCCAACCTGGCTCTGTTTTTTTGTACCAACCATCCCAATTTCCCTGTGTAATGCATCTTCAATTTTGGTGATCACCTCAGGCGACACTTTTTCTATTTTTGCGATACGGTATACAACATCGGCACGTATGTCTTCGGGAAGATGTGAGAGGATTTCGCTTGCATGGCTGACATGCTGTGTTGAGAGAACCAGCGACACTGTCTGAGGATGCTCTTTTGCCAGCAGACCCGCAACCATTGTTGGTTGCATAAGTGCAATTGTTTCAAGGGGGCGGGTTTCTGTTCCTGATATGAACTGATCAAGGAGATCTTCTGTACGCTGGCCACCATCAAGATTTGAAAGTGTCTTTTTAGCAAATTCGCTCCCCTTGATGAAGAGCCCTGCAAACTGTCTCTGAGCTTCTTCAAAACTGGCAAATACCTGTTCTTTGATATCTTCAGGAATGTGATCAATGGTAGCGATTGTTCGGGTGATGACCCCGATCTCCTCATCGCTCAGTTCTTCAAATATTTTAGCTGAAGCCTCTTCTCCAAGGCACATTAGTAGAACAGCGGCTTTGTTTACTCCTGTGAGGGTTTCAAAACTCATAATTTAACCTTCGTTTATCCAGTTTTTGATTATATAGGCAGTGGGCACATGATTATTCATAACTTCATTACGAAGAGATATAACCGAATCGGAAATAACTTCCTCCTGCTCTTCGTTTTTCTCACGTTCTTGTTCAGCACGGATCTTGGCCATTTTTATTTCCTGGACGGCTTGTTCGAGTTCTGTGACGGTGTTATTATGATCCGTTACCTCGCCTTTCATTGTTTTTATAATAGGCCTGACAAGGAGAAAATAGAAGAGGAAGGCACCAAGTGAAAGAAGGCCTATTTTAACCAGAGGAAGGTATTCATACAAAAGATTTCCTGGCATTTCCTCAGCAAGAAGCTGATCGTCAGAGGAGATCATAAATGGCATGGAAGCTACATTTATGTTGTCGCCTCTGTCTACATTGAGTCCAAGAGCGCTTGAAACCATTGTTTCGATGGCAAGTAATTCTTTTTCACTTCTTGTTATCACTGTGGGCTGTGTCTCATCGTCCTTTGCAGGGATTATTTTATCGGCGAGCAGTACTGATACTGACAGATTTTTGATGGTTCCAACGGGATTTATGGTCTTACTTATGGTCTTACTGATTTCGTAGTTGGTTGTACGTGACGATTTTGAGGATGGGGTGCCGGCTGAACCACCTACGGCATTGGTATTTCCCTGAAGATTGGATTCAACTCCTGGAATACCACCAGTTGTAACACCGCCACTCCTCTCTTCTTGAAGCTGTTCGCTGCGAATTACTGGTTCTTCACCATCAAAGAATTCTTCCGTTTTTTCTACTTTTGCAAAATCAAGGCTTGCTGTTACCCTGACCATTGCCTGGCCATAGCCCATGGTTTTATCAAGCAAATCCTGGGCTCTAGTTTCCATTCTTCGCTCAAGTTCCTGCTGAAAGACCAGCATGTCAACAGAAAAACGTTGTTCATCGTCTTTCTCCGTCCTTCCCTCAAGAACCTTACCAGATCCGTCGATTATCGTTACATTCTCGGGAGTAAGTCCTTCAACGGAACCGGAAACGAGATGTATAATACCCTGAACCTGATCCTGATCCAGGGTGTCACCCTCAGCAAGGGTAACAATGATGGATGCTGTGGCTTGTTTCTGCTGGTTTTTAAAAAGTCTTTTTTCAGGTAGTGCCAGATGAACTCTGGTTGCCCTGACTGGTGCAAGGGAAGTTATGGTTCTGGCAAGTTCACCCTGTAATGCCCTTGCGTAGTTAACTTTTTGTACAAAATCAGTGAGGGCAAATGACTGTTTGTCAAAAATTTCAAAACCAACACCGCCTCCTGAAGGCAGGCCGTTGGATGCCAGCTCGAGTCTGGTTTCGTAAAGTGTATTTGCTGAAATCCAGATATTTCTTCCATTATTTTTTAGTTGATAGTCAATATTTTGACTCTTTAACCAGGAAACCACAGCCGCAGCGTCTTTTTCTGCAAGGTTGGCGTAGAGCAACTGATAGTCTGCAGTCCTGGCCTGAATAATTATAACAGCAAAAACAACAAGGCAGATGACTGCTACAGAGACCAGTGCAATTATTCTTGAGAGGGGCCATTCTTTGAGAATAGCAGCCAGGTTCTTTTTCTCTGGAATTATGATCTCTTCTTCGGGTGCTTTCTGTTGGGTAATGTCTTCTTCAGCCATGAAAAATTCCTTTTTTTACATGGATTAATAATAAACGTCAGTCAAGGTTGCTTTTCCCTAAATCTGCATTCTCATAACTTCTTCGTAGGCCTGCATAGCTTTATTACGGAACTGGACCAGCATTTTGAGAGAGATGTCAGCCTTTTCAACACTAATCATAACCTCGTGCAGATTTTTGGCCTCTCCACTCTGCAAATCCTGTATCGCCCGATCTCCAGCGGCTTCTGCTTTTACAGCCTGATTGATTGTTGACTGGATAACCGACGAAAAGTCTGAACTTACTTTCGCTATTGCATTTGTTTCAGCGAGTTGTAGAGGCATGGGGGGGGGTGCCGCAGGGTTTGTAATCTGGTTCATTGTTTATTATCTCCCGATTTCAAGAGCTTTAAGTGCCATACGTTTTGCTGACTTGATTACTGTTGTGTTGGCCTCATAGGATCGGGTTGCAGACATCATGTCAACCATTTCCTTGATGACACTGATGTTTGGCATAGCTACATACCCATCTTCCCCCGCATCCGGATGGGAGGGGTCGTAAATTCTTTTAGGTTCCCCATTATCTTCAACGATTTTAGCAACTTCAACGCCTTGAATAGATTGATCGAGCTCCTCTTTAAAAGAAATGGGTTTCGTTTGAAAATAAACGGATTTCTTTTTATACGGCCCGCCTTCAGGCGTGGAGGTTGTTTCCACATTGGCCAGATTGGAACTTATGGTGTTTAGTCGTATTCTTTGAGCTTTGAGTGCAGACGCGCTGACATCAAATGTGGTGAAAATATCCATTGTGGGCCTCTTAGTAAATTATTTTCCTTCCCGGACTATGTAGCTGAGAAGAGCAATCTTCTTTTTCAAGAGCTGAGCTGCTGTTTCGTAGAGAAGTTCGTTTTCTGACAAGGCAATCATTTCCATGTCAACACTGACACTGTTTTCGTCACCAAGACCGGTTTTGTCTTCAATGGTTCTAACTTGGCCAGTCACAGAATTGACGTCGGTTGGAGAAAAACTGATATGCTTACTGTGGGTCGTGGTCAGTGCCCCGGGTTTGTTGGTGATTGCCTGCTGTAGTTCTTCTTCAAATTCAAAGACTTTTCTGGAATATCCCGGAGTTTCAGCGTTGGCAATATTGGTTGCAATAATGCTTTGGTTCGTTGAACGAAGATCCAAAACTTTCTGCAGCAGATGGATATTAGAGTCAAAGGGATCTAAAGGTTTCATGGTTTTTTCTTCTTTTCATCAGTCTGATGACAGGTTAGAAAATATTGATAAGTTGAATTTCTTTTCTGGCCATTTTAATCCACAGAGTATTACTTCCTGTTTCGACAAGTTCCCTGTAAAGTTTTAGTGCGACCTCTTTTTCGCCCTTTTTCCTGTGAAGTTCGGCCATGCGATACAGGGCCTGATCGTGATGCCTTGATCCCTCAGGAACCATTGCAAAAAAAGTACCAGCCTTTTGAAATTCTTCTAGCTGGTAGTAACTTTCAGCCAAAATAAACTTACTGCGCGCTTGCTTATCTGTCTCTAGGGTGAGTGGTCTGTCGAGGATCTCAACAACCTTCTTATAGTTGTTTTCATGGAAATACAGTCCTGCCGCGAGGAGAGAAAACTCCCCTGTTGGAGGAATCGTGTCAGGGAGTAGACGTATGGCTTGTTTAAAGTTTCCTTCAGCAAGCAGGCTTTTGATACGCAGAATCAAGATCTCAGTGGAGTATTTTCCTTCTGGATAGCGAAAACTGTATTGATCTGCGTAATCTTCAACTATGTTGTAAGCTCCATGCTCGTATGAGGCTGTGATCAGTGGCAGGTAATACTGTTCTTTCTGATCTTCGGAGGAAAGAGGGATTAGATATAAATAGAGCTTTGATGCTTCATTAAAAATTCCAATGGAGTTATATGAATCTGCAAGTTCCGCCAGGAGACTGATATCAACCCAGTTTTTCAGGAAAAGTTTTCTGTTTTGTTTTGCAAGCACCAGGGCTTCGACATATTGCTGGTTTGCCACGTATTCCTTTATGACCAGTGGGAATAATTCAATGAGAAGTGCCTGCCCGGTTTGATGAAGTTCTCCCATTCTGAAGTCCCGTAAAAACTTCATAATACATTTTACACTTTTGATGTTTTCATTGTTGAGACGGTAAATGAGCGCCTCTTTGAAACTTGCCTCTTCACGAATGGCACGGGTGGTAGATTTTTCTGCAAAGGCATGGTAGTAGAGAAGGGCATTGCCGCTCCAGTTCTCAAGGGTAAGATACTGAAGGTCTGTTTTTTTCATCGCCCCGCGAAAGCCAGATTCCGTTCCGGGATAGGTGTTTTCAATGCGTGCGAAGTAATCGATCATTTTAGCTGCAGGTGTGAAGTGAAGTTTAGCTAGGTATTTTCGGTAGTTGACAATCCCCAGTTTGGCTTTGTCCTTTAAGTGGCTGCTTAATGTTGCGTAACAACGAGATGACTCTTGAAACTGTTTCTGTTGATAAAGGGTGTCGCAGTAGCCGTTTAAGGAAAAAATCTTATTAAGCAGAAGTTCATTTTTTTCAAGAAGCTGGTAGCCTATGTAAGCTTTTATGAGATCCCCGGTGCCATACCAGTAGTCGGCTTGCCTTAACTCTTTGATAAGAGCGGTGTCTTCCGGGAAGGCTATGTCGTCACGCTTGAGAAGTTCACCCATTCGTGTGTACTGTCCAGTGGCAAGAGCAGTTTCTATCTGGGTAATGAGAAAATATGGAGTCAATGGATTTGCCTGGGTCATTGAGTGCTGTAGTTTGCGTAGCTCAAAGTCTGCGATAAATGGGTCTTCAAACCTGGCGCGGATGAGTATCAGGAGATATTTGGCAAATATACCTATTTCTTCATTTGTATATTCATCAGCAAGTAGGTAGAGCTGTTTGTAGGCGTCGGTGAAATTGTTATCGCGGGACAGAACTTCGCCGTAGGTAAGTGCCAGCTTCTTCTTGACTTCAGGGTCAGGTTCGATGGTGATTTGTTCGAGGAGAATGGGGAGGATGTCATTCCAGAGATTTTGTCTGGCAAGTTCGTATATTTCATCACTGAGCAGGGTTTTATTTTCCTGTTTGGATGGAAGAAGATATGCCATGGCCGGAAAAGGCAGCATGGTGAACTGTACAGGCATGCTCACTTTTATTTTTGATTCGTACAGCTTGAAGAAACTCTTCCAGTCAGCTGCGTAGGGTGTTGCGATCAGCGGGTTGGAGTAATCCTTTGTTGTCCGTTCGAGTATGGTCAGACCTTGCAGTTTAGATGAAAAGTTTGGCAGGGCAGAGCTGTATGGATTACCGAGCAGAATATTGACTATTAATTTATTTTCAGTTTCATTGGGTGTTACCTCAAAACGTTGCGGGGGATATCTGAAAAAAAATGAAAGGATCGTTTTGTTATTTTTATTTTGAGACAAAATTTTGACTATCTTGTCGTCAGGTGGAAAAAGCGTCAGCTTGGGATCTATGGTTGTTTTTTCAAGGATAAAATCAACACGTTTTCCACGAATGTTTGAGCGATACCGCGGGAGTGAGGAAAAAGAGCAGTACAGCTCAACACTGTCTTTGGTATCGATTTTATTTATCCGGGTGAGAATGCTCCCTGCATAGGCCAGGTGTGGTGTTGTCAGCTGAATAATAAAAAGAATGGTGAAAAATACTTTCATCGTATACCAATGTTGAAGATTAGGGTTACGGTTGACCTGCAAGAAACAGTCCATATGGTCTCAGTGGCTGTGGGAATGTTTTTTTTAAAGTTATTTGATTTTTGGTCTAAAAACCTGATATCCTTTTTCTTAGTTGTATCTTTTAACGTTGAATCCTGAATGTCCAGGGTTAAAAATGATTTTAATGTAAAAAAAACAGTAATGTTGCAGGAGGTAACAGATGGGAAAAAATGTATTGCTGGTGGATGATTCCAGTACAATGAGGAAAATAATCGGTAGGTCATTACGTCAGGCCGGTCTTGATTTTGATAATATTTTTGAAGCTGCAGATGGTCTTGAGGCCCTTGAGGTTTTGGAAAAAGAAGATGTTGATATTGTTTTGAGTGATATCAATATGCCCAACATGGATGGAATCAGTTTTCTTCGTGAAAAATCCACTCGCGATGGAATTAAAGACATTCCGGTGTTAATGATCTCTACAGAAACTGGTGATGACATTATCGGTGAGGCAAAATCTCTTGGTGCTGTAGGTGCCATAAAACAACCATTTACCCCGGATAAGGTAAATGAGGTCCTTGGGCCACTTCTGTAATTAAGCGTGTGAAAGGAGGTTGGCGTGGAGATTCAGGATAAAATGATTGAATCTACCAAGGAGATTTTCTCTTCTATGGTGATGATGGAAATCAGTGTCAAAGAAATAATGGATGATCATGGTCCTCTCCATGATACCATTACCGGAATGATTGGTCTCGCCGGAACCCACAAGGGGGTACTAGCTGTTCATATTCCCTATAGTGTTGCAAAGGCAATTACCTCAAGTTTTCTGATGATGGATGTCACTGAAATTAACGAAGACGTTCATGATGCAGTCGGGGAAATTGCCAATATGCTCGGTGGTAATGTCAAGACCATCCTGTCGGACAATGGTCGGGATATTGACTTGTCGTTACCCACAACCATAGCTGGAAGTGAGTATAGCTTTTCATCTGATAATGAAGTAGAAAAAGTAATTGTTGAATTTGATACCGGTA
>JAJRQL010000187.1 GCA_024280265.1 Deltaproteobacteria bacterium | reverse complement strand
TCGTTGCTGTATTTTTTTCTCTTCATTTTACCCCCTGTACAGTATAGTTTCTGCGCTTAGCATACTGTCTCATTTTTGGGGTCCACTATACCCCTTTGACGGGTGTCTACGAAAGTAATCTCCTTGCTGCTCTGGCCTATGCTTTTGCCATGATTTTTTTCCAAAAGAGTTCTGAGCAAATGATTACACACCAAGGTAAAGGCAAGGGATTGTTGATGCCTTCCCGCCAGACTCTGGAAATCTGTGGAATAATCCTTCTTATTGTGCCAATGGCAGGCAAAGGATTTCAGACCAGCCCGGATCTGAACATGACAGCAAGTGGCTGGGCTCAGGCATTCTTTCTTTTTCGCTTTTCCGCGATGGGTCTGTTCCTGTTCGGAGGCCTGCTTTATCTCAATGTTTTCATGGTCTCTTTCCGGAGCCGAATTACTCATCAAACACTGCTTCAAGCGAGGATTGTACTGCTGTGGGGAGCCAGTCTGTTTCTTCTTTCAGAAATGACGGGCAGTTACTGGTGTCTGATCGGATGGGGAGATACCTGGCACTGGAGTGATAACTTTTTTCTTTCAACTCTTTTTTACCTGCTGATAATGCTCTCGCTCCACATTCCACACAAATGGGTCAGCAGCCCGCGGACAAGGGCACTGGTTGCGGCTATCCCACCACTACTGGTTTTTGGAATCATGTATTATCTTGGGTTTAGCAGTAATCATTAACCAGAGCTAGCTATTCACAGGGCACCGCATATTTCCACGATCATGCTGACTTGGGTGTTCTGTCGTTCCGATGATGAAAGCTTGGTTTCCTGCCCGCATGAGGCTAACTTCCAGTTGCCTTCGGGCTCCTTCCCGTTAGCCTCATGCGGGCGGGAAACTCCCACCATCTTACTACGCCCCATCTTCACACACAAATCTTCAACAAGAGGCGACAACTATCCTGACACAGGGGGCAGTCGTTTTTTTCTGCGTGAATCACTATGCCAGGTCAAGGCCGCACAAACCCCGGTTCGGGTTTTTTTAATCAATGCGGAAACCATAAATGATATCGATGTGACGGATCCATGCTCCTGTTCAGTCTCCGGCACAAGCTGAAACGGAAAGGGATCGAGTTGTGGATCACCCAGATGCAGGATCCGGTTACCGACCGGCTGAGAAAATTAGACACGGGCAGAGTGCTGCTCATGGAGCAGCTGTATCCGTCAGTGACCGAGGCGGTGCAGAGGTTTGTAAAGTTGCCCGAACAGAAGGAGACGGAAAAATAATGAAGATACAAAGGCTGATTCAGGTCCGGGTCTTTTCCTGACGAAGTTTTGTGGAAGGGCTTCCCTATGGTATCGTGTAATAATTGAGTATCATGTCACAGCAAGCTGGGAGCACCATACACCAATTTGACAATGACTTTGTCAAAAAAGCCTATTGTGCCACATCGTGTCAGTATGTTTTCCATGCCCCTTGAATTCGAGTGAAAAGGCTGTTTCTGGGTGGACACTAGTTATCTGGCAGCAGAATTGTGACTAGAACATGGTCAACGGGATTAGCACTACTTGTAATGGTAATCGTTCCTCGGTGAAGTGTGACAATTCGTTTCACTATGGTGAGCCCCAGACCAGATCCTCCAAGGTCAGTTGATCGTGATTTCTCGACCCTGTAGAATTGGTTAAAAACGGATTTCAGTTCATTTTCAGGGATTTTCTGCCCGGTGTTGAATACCTGTACCTGTACGTTTCCCCCGGTTTTTCTGAGCGAAAATCGGATTTCACCATCTTTTTCGTGGGTATACTTGATTGCATTGTCAATGAGATTAATGAGCATCCGTCGTAACTTTTCTTTGTCTCCAGGAAGTTGTACAGCTTTTTCCATATTCAGGGAGAGTTGGATGCCCGCCGTCTTGATAATATCGTCAAACTCATGGAAAATAGATGTGGCCAGTTTTGTTAGATTGAGGGGGGTGAGATCCAGGGCACTATTAAGTTCAAGGGCTGAGAGGTCAAGGATGTTTTTCACCAGTAGATTCATCCGCAGCGTCGCTTTCGTCTGGGCCATTAGTGTCAGCCTGAAATCTTCAGGCAGGTCATCCCGTTGTATAGCTTCATCGAAAAAAAGGCGCTGCATAGCAATGGGAGTTTTTAATTCATGGGAGGCATTGGCAATGAGTTCTTTTTGGCGTTTGAAAGAGAATTGCAGTCGGTCAAACATCTGGTTCAGTGACGAAGAGAGCGCATGCAGCTCGTCATGATTCCTGCCAAGTGGTATTCTCTTACCAAGGGTTTTGTCATTGATTTCCTGGGCGATCCCATTTATTTCGATTATGGGCTGCAGGATTTTACCGGCAATAAGATAGCCTAGCAGGATGAGTGTAATGGTGAAGAAAATAAGGCCGACCCCAATTGCAATAAACAGCTCGACCATTTCCTCCCAGAATTTTTCCATGGGTTTTGCGATTTGGATGATGTATTGCTGTTCTCCAAAGGGAATCGTAACCACACCAACTCGAAAGGTAACGCTATTGTTGTAATCCCGGGTGAGGTGGAAAAGCTCTTCGAGCACTATAACGTGAACATTGTAGCGCTTATCTCCTGTTTGCAGAGGAATATTGACAAACCTGGTCATGCTTGAAGCGTGGATAATATTTTGCTGCTGGTCAAAGACCTTGAACCAGTAAGAATTACCAAGTGATTGGAGCATGCCTGCATTTGAAGGGGGCGTTATTCTGCCATTTTGAGGAGAGAGACCGACCAGCAGAGTATATGCCTGACTGTCCAGTTCCTTGTCTATCAGCTCAAAGGGCTGTTCGATCAGTTCGTAGGAAACAATCATGGAAAAAAGAAGAGCAGCCAGCAGGCCGGCCCCGGTTATCCAGAGAGTGATTATGTTTCGTATCTTCATTCGTAATCATCCCTGATCGTATACCCAATACCCCGTACGGTTTGAAGGATATTTCCTTTCGAATCATCGATTTTCTTACGCAGATTCTTGATGTGCACATCGATGGAGTTGGACATTGTCCATGGGTCAAATTCATTTCCCCATACATGCTCGGCGATGGTGACACGGGACACAACCCTGTTCATGCTGTACATCAGAAACTCAAGGATTGAAAATTCCTTTGGGGTGAGTTCCAGAGTGTTTCCATTTTTTGACACCTCTCTTTTGGAGGGGTCCAGGGTAATTGTGGCCGTTTTCAGTACCGGCGAGATGAGCTTATTGCTGCGTCGCAGAAGGGCACGAATCCGGGCCAGTAATTCCTCCATGGAGAAGGGCTTGGCCAGATAATCATCCGCCCCCATATCAAGCCCCTTGATTCGATCCTCCACTGTTCCTTTGCCTGTCAGCATCAGGACGGGTACGTCAATATCAGAAGAACGCATCTCGGAGAGAACCTCAAAGCCGTTTTTTCGGGGGAGCATTATGTCGAGGATAATGAGATCATAAGGCTCGACAAAAATCAGATCAAGGGCTTCATTGCCGTCCAGAGCTGTGTCAACAGTATATCTCAGCCGGGTGAGAGCCAGTTGAATCTGATCAGCCAGGACTATTTCATCATCAACAACGAGTATTCTCATTTTTCCTGTCAGGCGGTTCGAGTGATGAGCCAGACACCGAAACAGATAACTCCAATACCGGACCAACGCAGCAGGGACATGGATTCATCAAAGAGCAGCCATCCGGCCAGTGCCGTAACTACGTATCCCACGGACAGGAGGGGATAGGCATAACTTACTTCCACTCGGGAAAGCACAAGCAGCCAGATCACGACACTCACCACATAACAGCTGAGCCCAACAAGAACATAGGGGTTTAAACCGATGGTGGTCGTCATGCGAAAAAGGCTGTCCATACTGAAACTGAACTGGCCGATGCTGCGCATACCCTGTTTCAGGGTTAATTGGGCCAAGGCATTGAGCAGTACCCCGGCAAGAATTAATGGAAGGTATTTGTTCATATCGCATTCTGGGGTGAAAAGGGGGTCTTTTCTGTCATATTACGTCTTAAATTCTGTGGATGGGTGGAAAAGATTGCACCATACCGTTTTTATACACGGTTCGTTGTAAATCTTCATCATTTCTTCATACTCCTCTGCTATACAAGCCAGTATGCATATTTAAACAGAGGAACATTACCATGCGAAAAGAGGTTCTGGCTTTTTCCAGACCATCGATAAGTGAAGAAGAAATCCAAGCCGTTGGAGAGATTCTGCGTAGCGGATGGATCACCACCGGCCGCAAGTCAGCACAGTTTGAAACAGATTTTTCCGATTATTGTGATTGTCCCAACAGTGGAGTTGCTCTGACTTCGGCAACAGCGGGAATGCATCTTCTGCTGTCGGCCCTTGGAGTAGGTCCTGGTGATGAGGTAATCACCCCGTCCATGACCTGGGTGTCCACTGTTAATCTGATAGTTCTTGCTGGTGCAACACCGGTATTTGCAGATATTGACCGAGATACCCTGATGACCAGTGCCAACCATATTGCCCCTGTGATCAGCGCTAAAACCAGACTGATTGTTCCCGTACATTTTGCCGGAGCAGCAGTGGATATGGATCCCATCCGGGAGCTTGCTGCATCCAGTTCCATTGCAGTTGCTGAGGATTGTGCCCATGCTGTCGGAACAGAATACAGGGGCAGGAAAGTAGGTTCTGAAGGTAGCACGGTTTTCTCTTTTCATTCCATCAAGAACATGACCACCGGTGAGGGAGGGATGTTCTGCTCGGATGATGGAGAGCTTCTTCAAAGCATCCGTCGTTTGAAATTTCATGGCATTGGCGTTGATGCTTATGATCGGAATCAGCAGGGGAGAAGTCCCCAGGCTGAGGTTCTGGAACCGGGATTCAAATATAATATGACTGATATCTCAGCAGTGCTTGGCCAGGGGCAGCTCGGTCGCCTTGAGGGTTTTGTTGAGAAACGGGCAGTCTTGGCAAAGCACTACCTGCAGCGGCTGGCTGAGGTGGAGGAAGTGCTGCCGTTAACGGTTCCCGATACAACCAGTCGTCATGCATGGCACCTGTTTATCGTTCGTCTTGATACGGAGAGAGCAGGAATGAGCCGGGATATCTTTATGGATGAGCTGAAAAAACGAAACATCGGGACAGGCCTCCATTTTCGTGCTGTGCATGAGCAGCAGTATTACAGAAAAAACCATGATATACCTTCCGGCAGTCTGACGGCAACGGAGTGGAACTCTTCCAGGATCTGTTCGCTACCACTTTTTCCAGCCATGTCAGAAAGTGATGTGGATGATGTGGTCTCAGCCATTAAGGAGGTACTTGGCAGATGAAACCTGGAGAACAAATAGATCTTTCACTGGTGATTCCGGTATTCAATGAAGAGGGAAACCTCGGCGAACTGGTTGAACGTTGTTTGAAGGTCTGCCGAGAGCGTGGTCGCAGTTTTGAGATCATCCTGGTGGATGATGGTAGTGTTGATGGTTCCACGGTAATGATAATCCGGGCAGCTCGTGAACATCCTTCTCAGATTATCGGGGTGGTTCTCAATCGTAATTATGGCCAGCATGCCGCTGTTGTAGCCGGGCTTGCCAAGAGTCGCGGAGATGTAGTCGTCACCCTCGATGCAGATCTGCAGAATCCGCCGGAGGAGATCCCCAAACTCCTGGCAGAGATAGAAAAAGGTGTCGATGTCGTCGGTACCATTCGTGCCAATCGGCGGGACAGTTTCTTCAGGAAATTTTCATCAGGACTTGTGAATTCCATGGTCCGGCGGGCAACCGGTGTCATGATGCATGATTATGGCTGTATGTTGAGGGCCTACAGACGCCCTATTGTTGAAGCCATGTTGCAGTGTCAGGAGCGTTCAACCTTTATTCCCATTCTTGCTAATAGTTTTGCCAGAACAACGAGCGAAATTTCTGTAAACCATGCGGCACGTACCAGAGGTGATTCCAAGTATTCATTTTTAGGTCTTATTTCCCTGCAGTTTGATCTACTCACCTCCATGTCCACATTCCCGTTGCGACTGCTGTCCTTTGTCGGGACAATCATTGCATTAAGTGGCATTACTTTTGGTTTTTTTCTTCTTGTCATGCGGTTCCTGATGGGTGCCGCCTGGGCTGCCCAGGGTGTCTTTACTCTCTTTGCTGTGCTGTTTGTTTTTGTAGGGGCCCAGTTTATTGGTCTTGGGTTGCTTGGCGAATATATTGGTCGAATTTATCAGGATGTCCGGGCTAGACCCCGCTATTTTATACAGGAAATTGTTGCAGGTACTGAAGAGTAGAAAAAAACTGTCAGTGGAAAACCCACGTTATTAGAGGGCCTCCAAAGAGAGTAACCGTTTACCCGGAGGAATAATCGCATGAAAACAGTAGTTCTTGCTTATCATAATATTGGCTGTACCGGAATAGCGGCCCTACTTGAACAGGGATTTGATATTCAGGCCGTGTTTACTCATCAGGATGACCCGAATGAAAGTCTCTGGTTTGATTCGGTGGCTGAAGTTGCGGCAGCACATAACCTGAAGGTTTTTGCACCAGATAATATAAATCATCCGCTCTGGGTTGAACGAATCAGAAAGATGCAGCCCGATATAATATTTTCCTTTTACTATCGCTCCATAGTTGGTCCAGAAATACTGAAAATCCCTGCCCGGGGCTGTCTCAATCTGCATGGCTCCCTGTTGCCGAAATACCGGGGGCGCTGTCCAGTGAATTGGGCGCTGGTGAATGGCGAAGAAGAGACCGGAGTTAGCCTCCACTATATGACACCACAGCCGGATAGTGGAGATATCGTCGCCCAGGAGGCATTTGCGATCACCCCTGAGGACACGGCAATTTCACTGCATGGAAAACTGAACAATGCAGCAGCCAAAATGCTCAGAAAGGAAAATGCATTACCGGCGCTCCTTAATGATACGGTCAAACGTGTTCCACAGGATCATTCCCAGGCAACGTATTTTGGCGGTCGTAAACCTGCCGATGGTGAAATTATCTGGAGTCAGAGCGCAGATCAGGTGCGTAATCTGGTGCGGGCTGTCGCTCGCCCATATCCTGGAGCATTTGGTTATTTGGGAAACCGGAAGGCACTATTCTGGTCAGTGAGTACAACCTTGGGTGATCCTGATAAGGTGCCCGGCACCGTCCTGTCCGAAGATCCTATGATTATAAATTGCGGAGAGGGGGCAGTACAGATCGACTCGGGTCAAATGGAAGGGGGACTTTTTGTCAGCGGTGAGCAGCTTGGGCGTGAACTGAGTCTGGCCGTGGGGATGCGTTTTGGCAGGAAAGCTTCGATCACCAGTGAACAGAAACAGAAAAAGCATGTCCTTATTCTGGGGGCAGATGGTTTTATCGGAAATCATCTCAGTGAAAAACTGCTGGACAGCGGGCGCTATGAAGTGCATGCCATGGATCTCAGCAAAACATCCATTGGTCGTCTGTTAGGGCGGCCCGGGTTTCATTTCAGTGAAGGGGATATTTCCATTCATCGGGAGTGGATTGAACATCATGTGCGAAAATGCGATATCATTCTTCCTCTGGTAGCAATTGCCACACCTGCTGAATATGTCCGTAATCCTATTAAGGTCTTTGAACTGGACTTTGAAGAAAACCTGCGCATTGTCCGTTATTGTGCCAAGTATGGAAAGCGTATTATCTTCCCATCCACTTCCGAAGTTTACGGCATGTGCGAGGAGGATGAATTTGACGAAGAGCAGTCTCGGCTGGTACTGGGACCTATTCGCAAGCAGCGCTGGATCTATTCCTGCAGTAAACAACTTCTTGATCGTGTTATCTGGGCCTACGGTGCCACTGCCGGGCTGAAATTCACCCTGATACGCCCCTTCAACTGGGTGGGACCACGACTTGACAATCTTGAGTCTGCAAGAGTGGGAAGTTCCCGGGTCATAACCCAGCTTATTCTGAATCTGGTTGAAGGAACTCCTATCAACCTGGTGGATGGCGGGAGACAGGAGCGCTGTTTTACGGACATTAAAGATGGAATAGACTGTCTTTATCGGATCATTGAAAACAAGGATGGCTGTTGTGACAGCCGGATCTTCAACATCGGTAATCCAGATAATGAGGCCAGTATCGAAGAGCTGGCAATTCTCCTCACAGAAAAGTTCGAAAACCATCCACTGCGGCATAAGTTCCCTCCTCTTGCCGGGATGCGCCAGGTGGAGAGTCGTGCTTTTTATGGTTCTGGCTATGAAGATGTTCAGCACCGGCGTCCTTCCATAAAACTCTCAAAGAAATTATTGGGATGGCAGCCCACGGTTTCTCTTGAGCAGTCTGTGGAGGAAACTCTTGATTACTTTCTGCAGCAGGAAATAGAGTAGACAGCCGGATGGGTGCAGAAGAAACCACAGTTGGATTGCGTATTGATGTAGACACCATGCGAGGGACCCGTAGGGGTGTCCCCGCTCTGTTGCGTCTTCTGGAACGGCATAAGATTAAGGCAACATTCTTTTTTTCTGTAGGGCCAGACAATATGGGGCGTCACCTCTGGCGTCTTTTGCGGCCTGTTTTTTTTATGAAGATGCTGCGCAGTAACGGGGTCAGTCTTTATGGTTTGGATATTCTGCTGCGTGGCACCCTGTGGCCGGGTGCTGTTATAGGCCGGCACTGTGCAGATATTATCCGTGATGCAGCAGCTGCAGGTCATGAGATTGGACTGCATGCCTGGGATCACCATGCTTGGCAGATGAATGTGGAATCAATGTCTGCAAAGAAGACTGTTGTTCATGAACTGAAGAGGGCAAAGGATATGCTGGAGCAGATAATCGGTGAACCTGTTTCCAGTTCTGCTGTTCCCGGCTGGCGTTGCACTGACAGCGTTCTTCTGGAAAAGGAAAAATTGCAGTTTTTCTACAATTCTGATTGTCGTGGGGAGTCTGTTTTTTACCCCGTTGTTGATGGTGTGCAGCTTGAACAACTGCAGATCCCGGTGACTTTGCCCACCTATGATGAAGTAATCGGTTGTAATGGAATCAGTGATGCAAATTATAATGAGCACCTGCTGTCACAGATCACAAGTGACCGTCTCAATGTTTTGACAATCCACGCAGAGGCGGAAGGAATATGCTGCAGCGATCTCTTTCAGGACTTTTTGGCCAGGGCCGAGAGCCAGGGAGTTCGGTTTTATCCCCTGAGTACGTTGTTAGCTGAAGGGACATCTTATCCTGATTCATACGTGGTGCAAGACAAAATAAAGGGTCGGGAAGGATGGGTTTCCTGCCAGAAGAGTAGAAAAGGACAGATTTGTGACAAATAAAATCCCGGCATCACTGCTGCTGGCACTTTTTGCTGTTTTGTACCTAATCCCACTGCAGGGGCATCCGCTGTTTATCCCGGATGAAACTCGATATGCCGAAATCCCCAGAGAGATGGTGGCAGGTGGGGATTGGGTTGTGCCCCGGCTTAATGGGTTGCCCTATTTTGAAAAACCGGTTCTAGGCTACTGGTTAAGTGCTGTCTCATTACGTGTTTTTGGTGAGAATAACTTTGCAGTCCGTCTTCCTTCTGCAGTTTCAACCGGATTTACGGCACTGCTGATATTTCTACTCTGTGTGAGCTGCTTGGGCCGAAACAGCAGGGTTCCCTGGATGGCTACCTTTGTTTTTCTAACTACTGTGATGATAAAGGGTATTGCAACTCTGGCCGTTCTTGACACACCTCTTACTCTGTTTCTCACTGCCACTTTGGTAACGTTTTTTCTGGCAACTGAAGCAGAGACAGGATCTTCAAAGGAACGAACTCTGCTTTTCAGTGCAGGACTGTTTGCGGGCTGTGCATTCTTGACCAAGGGCTTTCTTGCCTTTGTTATCCCGGTACTTGCCGCTGTTCCCTACCTTCTTTTGCAGCGCCGTTGGACCGATCTTCTCCGTATGCTTCTTTTGCCCGTGGCCGGTGCGGTATTAATCAGTCTTCCGTGGGCCCTGCTTATTCATCAGCGGGAGCCCGATTTCTGGAATTACTTTTTCTGGTATGAGCATGTGCACCGCTTTCGTTCGGGAAACGCCCAGCATGCAAAGCCGTTTTACTTTTTTCTTGTGGCCTTGCCGGGTATGTTCATGCCCTGGACTTTACTCCTTCCTGTTGCAATACGTGGAGCCTGGAAAGGCAGGGGGGGGCAGAGTGGAGTGAGGGGCAGATTGCTTCTATTTTGCGGCTGCTGGTTTCTCTTTCCGTTTCTGTTCTTCTCTGCGTCAAGCGGGAAACTTCTCACCTATATCCTTCCTTGTTTTCCACCATTGGCTGTTCTTTTCAGCCACGCAATGATTCATGGGTTGGAGGGTGATGGAGAAAAGAATAGATATATTCAATGGACCATAGGAATCCTGATGGTACTGGTGTTTCTGGGAATGATTGGTCTCTCCGGCCTCCACCTTTTTGGCCCGGAACGTCTGTGGGTTTTTAACCGTTCCTGGAAGTGGCTCCTGATTGTGGCCAGCCTTGCCATAATGCTGATCTTACTGAATGGTGCTTTTCGCGCTGAAAAAAATCTCCAGAAATGTATTTTTTTCGGAATTTCTTTTGGAGTCCTTTTTTTTACCAGTCAGTTCACCATCCCAACGCTCAGTTTGAACAGGAAGGCTACCGGGCAGCTTCTTGTTCGTAATGCAGCACAGATATCTCCAGATACCTACGTGCTGTCTGGAGCAAATGTGGTTCAGGCCGTCTGCTGGTACCTCAAGCGTGATGATGTTTATCTACTCTATGGAGCTGGTGAGCTTGCGTACGGGGTGGAGCATGGTGACAGTGGAAAGCAGAGGCTGCTTAGTATGGCTGAGGCTTCGACATTCATCAAGAAAAATAGAGGAAAGGTTGTTCTTGTTGTCGATCTGGGAGCATACACCAAGTATTGGCAGCCACTGCTGCCAATACCGATATCTGTGGATTCAAGCGGAGTCAGAGGCTTTTTGCTCCTGCGTTATTAGCTAGTGCTTGTCCAGAAATTTCCTCTTTCTCCTAATTCCTGTTATGGTAATATGTCGTAAATAGATTTGGGAATCATAGCTTTTACAGATAAGACTTGTAATTCTAGTCAGCTGTTTAGTACCTAAATCCTGCAATTAGTTGAAAATAAATCACAGAAATGGTAATATCCTCAGTGTGTTAACAGCAAAATTAGCAAAGAGAGGACTCACCATTTCCATGAAGTGTAAACAGAATAAACGATCTGCCCGAATATCGC
>JAJRQL010000186.1 GCA_024280265.1 Deltaproteobacteria bacterium | reverse complement strand
CTGTGTACATGCCCCAGAATATTTTAATGTCTCTTTTTAAACCTTCAGGCATATGAAGGTATGGTTTCCTCTGCCCGAAAAGGCCAAGGGCAAAATACACTAAGAGATCATTTTTTCTAGCTTCTGTCGCTGTTTCAAAAATTTCCTCTCCGTGAATGACAACCAGAAGTCTAAAGGCTTTTTGGTGTGAATTTATAACAGCACGTAATTTTTCAGAGCGAGGGAATTCCTTGTTGAGTGGAATACGGCCCAATTCCAGGTATTTTCTCCAGAAGCTATCAAGTAATTCTCTATTTCTTTCATAAAATGCGCGTTGTTTTATCGCAAGCCTGTCCGGATCACCTGTGTATGATAAACGCTGCCAATTTTTCTTTGCTTTTTCACGGGAGACAAGAAAAATCTGTTCTTCAATCTTGTCCTTAAAAATATAGAAAATTCCTGGTCCAACGGCAATTGCCTCCGCTTTCAGTATTGACTCGATATAATTGCGTATTTCTCGCTGAGTATAATATTTTTGAAATGTATTACGGGAAGTGACAACCCCATCGCCCAATTTCTTAAAACGACTGGTAAGAGTTTCTCCACCTAACATTACAGCAACGACAAGAAATTTTGTGGCAATGGCAAATGCCTTGCGAAGAGTTGTTTGCCGCTCTGCCTGATCTTCGATTACATTTATCACAAACCCGAGGTTAACGATATCGTGAGGTGTCTTGTTTGCATCGGGGAAATAGGCAGGATCCCAGCCGGTAATTTCAACATTATGTTGTTTGAGAATTCGTACATCATCCCCTTTGCCACAACCGTAATCCAGGAGGCTGAAATTTCCGGAAAGGTAGTTATGCCGATACAAACTCTGCATCGGTGCAGAAAGGCTGTATCGGTCAATTGCTGTACGGTGTCGGTCTATTTTTTTACTCATTTTTCATCAAACGGACCAATCGCCCATTCACCAATTCATATCCTTTGCTGGCAATGAGATTTTGCCAGTTTTTTCTAAATCCAATTGATTTCACATCGTTATAGAGCCCGGCTAATTCGCCCTCTCTGGTCACCTCTCGAAAAAGAGATACAGAAGGATGATCTGGTAAAATAAATGTTTCTTTGCGATGCAGAATTGGAGGATTGGGAGAGTTTTCATAATTCCGTTTGTGGTACGTTCCGTCAGCTAAATCCAGAACAACACTTGAATGGAGCTCAGGATATGCTGAAGAAAAAAAATCAGGATAATACAAGAATGAAATCTTAAACTCCCTTCTGAAAATCTTGATAATATTCCAAGTAAATTCCTTTTCTTTTATAGAGGAAATTCGAGCTGATAAAAAATCCCTCATTTGAAAATCTTCATTTTCAAACGCTGATTTATGCAGATAAATAGCATCTGGCAGCCGTTTGCCATTAACTATCTTCCCAACCATGGAGAGATATTCTTTTTCAGATAATCTACTCATGAATCTATCTGAATAACCTCCTGAATTTCGGGGGCTCCATAATTAGCTCCTCCGGTTTTGACCTGCAGGTTTGATAATATTTGAGCATGCCCTGCACTGTGGGTGTGGCCGCACAGAACCGTTAACTGCTTTTCTGGCCTTTTGTTCATGATGATTTTCAGTTCATCTCCAACAGCTTTACATGCAAAGTGGGGAAGGAAGTTGTCATCAGAAATATTCCCGTTATGCCAGCAAGCTTCCCTAAACGGGGGGACGTGCGTTAATAAAAAAATTCTTTTGTAACTGGTTGTAGCCATTAGCAGAGTACGTTTTAGGTATTCTGCTGCTTCATCACCTAGCTGGTTCAGTAAAAAAAGACGATTTTTTCCCCTATGATTCAAAAAGTCTTTGATTTTGATATAATCATTTAAAATGACTGTTGACTTCGAATAATTCCCCAGCCTGCCGTCAGCCCATCCACCATGTCCGATGAGGCAAGTATCCTTTGATAATTCGACAACTCCTTGTTGAGGCAACCAAAAAAGCTTTGTTGAATGTTTCACAAGCTCTTCGACCTTCTTTTTTGTAGTACCTATACTGTCTCCATAATAATCGTGATTGCCAAGTACGAAATATATTGGGGTATTGATGAGTTCTTCAGCTAATCGCAAATGAGTTACAAGGCTGTAGGAGTTAGAAATATCACCTGTCAGAAAAAGTCCCGATAAATTTTGCTTGGCAATTTTTTCGAAAAAATCAGTTATCTTCTGTTCATTTAAGAATTCTAAATGTATATCAGTTAGCCAAGCAAAGTTCATTTTTGATGATTGTTTTTTTGGGGTTGAGTAATATACGCTGTTTCTTTTCTTTTTAGGGTTTATTCCAGGCGTAGCCGGTTTCTTCACTCCGTCAATCGGGTAATTTCTTCTTCTATCTCATCTATCACCCGATCCAGTATAAAGGAATTCATGCTGTAGGGGGTTCGCTGGGCGATGAATTTCAGTTTCAGGTAGAGGGGTTCGTCGATCCTGAGCGGTAAGGTTTTTTTCACATCCTCCCGGACATGGGGTTCTTCCCATGGATAGACTTCATCTGCTTTGTCGCTCTTTTTTTCGGCACCGGCGGCAAACTTGTCAAGGTCTCGGTCTTTGCGTGTTTTAGGGGTTGAACGAAGTGGAGTTTTCTTTTTAGTCGCCACAATAGACCTCTTTGTAGAGTTGATTCATTTCATTTGCTGCTTTTTTATCCTGCTTCCATTCGACAACGGATAATCCATCCCGGCCAGATTTGCGAAAGGCTATGCGATCCCGAAGAACTGTATCCACCAGAGCCAGATGTTGAAATTCTTCTTGCTCGAAGAAGACCCGTGGCTCCTGGTCTTCCCGGACGGCTGGATTAGTGGACACCCGGTTAAGGACAATAGATGCCTGCAGGTTTTCGTTTAGCCCTTTCGCCATCTCCACCAGTTCATCCATTTGCCGTATGGTCCAGATGTCAAACTGAAAGGGTTGCACCGGTATGTAGGCCCGGTCAGCAACGCCAAGGGAATAACGCAATGCCATGGAATCCCGGCCGCCGGCATCAATGACAATTTCATCATAGCGTTCTGCCAGATCACGTACCTGGGAAGCCAGCCCTTTACCAAATTTCTGCACACAAGCTATCCGAGGTTCTATTTCCGTATCCTCTCGCACTGTTGCCCAGAAAGAAGCTGTTCCCTGTCGATCTGTGTCCAGCAGTAAAACATCTTTTCCCTGCAGTGCCAACATGACCGCCATATTGGTTGCCAGGGTGGTTTTTCCTGTGCCGCCTTTTTCTCCGCCGAATAATACAATACTCATATATCCATTCCGTATTCAATTGTACTGTTACAGATTAGTTTAAATTGAATGATATGATATCATTTTCTAGAAAATTTGCAACAATCAGACAAAAAATGAACAGCATTATCGGCCTATGGACAAAAGATCGTCAATAAAACTCTTTTGTCCATAGGAGTGTGTCCATAGAATGTTTTTTGGGGCGGAAAATTTTTCCACCTTAGCCGTAATGGCCATCATGCATATGTGTAACGTATTGAAATAAGGAATGATAGCGTGGGGATTAAGTTGTTAAGGATTTCTTAACAACTGCCGCTTATGATATGTTGTATAAACTGGTAAACGAACTGATCACCGTATGGTTTTCTGATTATTTCTGCTGTATTCAAGTCGGATGAGTACCGCCAATTCGTTTTCAGTATGAAAAAGGGACTCTTCTGCCGGAGCACTTCATCCCATGACCGCTCTATCAGTTCAAAAGGCAGCACCAGGTTCCAGTCAACAACAAGTTTGCCGGGTTCACGGTTAGAGTTTTCGAGATAGTGTGTTTTTTGGGGTCGATGATTGCTGAAAAAAATCATTGTGCTTCATGGGCCTCCTATTTGATAAAAAAACGCATATCCCGTAATTAAATTATGGGATATGTGTATTAATCTCAACCGTAAATTTTGTAGTATATTGCATGTTTTAATTTACAACAGGACAATAAAAAAGCCGTCCCCCGAAGGAGACGGCTGCGGTTAGTGGGTGAATTGATTTCAGGCAGATACAACCGAAAGGCTGGTATCAGCCTGCTTCAACTCGGCCATCTTCTCTGTCAGTACCCAAAGAGCCTGGTTGAGCTTGATGTTTCGATCAAGCGCCTTGACTGGCCTGGTTGTTGCTCTTCTCATTCGACCGTTGCTGCCTCTGGTGGTTCCTTTGAGGCCGCCACGGCATATGTTTTCCTGGACCTTATTAAAAACCGACCAAAGATCGTTGCCCTTGTCGTCATAGCGACGTTCATGGAGCAGTTGATTCGGCTGGATCGGGGCCTGTTCGGGTTCGTCATAAACCAGACTGTGAGCAGCCTGGGCAAACACGCCTCGTTCATCCGGGGTCATCTCGATAACCTTCATCTCATCAACCCGGTCGGCAATGATGCCGGCAACGGAAGCAATCTCTCCTGCCGAATGAACAAAATCATCCGGCTTGAAACCGATATGCTTGTGGCTGAAGTTGGCAAACTCAGAGGCCACCATAAGACCGTTTTGGCAGATCTGCCTCCAGACGGATGTTATCAATTTGAAAGCACAGCCACGGTCATGTGAATTATACAGAATCAGGTCAACCCGTTCGCCGTCAAACGAAAGGCCGTTCTTGGCAAAACGAATCAGGTGGCGCTGGTATCCTTCCCGTCTGGCAACCCGCACTGCGCTCTGCTCTGCATGGATGGGAAACCATCCTGCATCACGCAGTAAATCCACGGCTGTCAGGGTCGGCACAAATGAATAGCGTTTGGAAACGCCATCGATAGGTTCAAAGGAACCGGCTGCAGGGGCGAAAGTTACAATCTGGTCGTTGCTTAAAGGTGTAGGTGCTGTCATGGTCTTGTCTCCTGTATTCTTTTTATAAGCGGGGACAAGACACCACTCCCGTCAGGGGCAGGCTTGCCCCCTGTTTGGGGATGTTGGTTTATTTTGCGAATTGCTTCAGGGCGGTACCAATGGCTGATGCCAGCTCATAGGTTGTTCCTGCTTCCAATCCGGCAATTCTTCTGTTTGGTATTGTATTCAGGGCATACAGACATTCTTTGAGCAGTTGCCTGTACTGATTTCGTTCTCGAACCAGCCCCTGAATTTGTTTTTTACTGCACTGGGTAAAATCCATTTTTTCTCCTTCTCAGAGAGTTCCGAATATCCATTGTCCGACATGCTCAATGGCCTTTTCCCTGCTGATGCTGTGAAACCGGCCTCCTTTTGAGGTCATCACACCAACATAGAATTTGGCATCTTTGAGTTTACGGGCGTTCACACACCACATGGCTGCATGACGCAGCATGGTCGGGCCGCTGTACTGATTGCGGCAAAACACATCGCTGATTCCGTCAGGCTCAATCACCATCAGGATTTCTCCCTGGAAATCATGGAGTAGCGGTTCGTTTTGGGTGTGTTGAAAGTATCCTGTGGTAACAGGATGGGGAAAACTGGAAGGGAGTTGTTCTACTTGCATCATCTTGCCTCCTTGTCTGTAAGATGGGGGCAAGAGTCTCCCGTACAGGGACAATTCTGCCCCGTGTTTTGGGATATTTTGTAATCTGTTTTCTACGCTTTCTTTTCCTCCAAAAGTCCCAGATCAGATAACGAGGTCACATCATCACCGATAATCAGGTGATCAAGGATCCGTACATCCACAACTTTGAGGATGCTTTTCAAATCATGGGTGAGTTTGATGTCCTGGTCACTGGGCTGGGTGTTCCCCGAGGGATGAGTATGAGCGAGAATGACAGCTGCAGCATTCTGCAGCAGTGCCTCTTTCAATATCTCTCTGGGATGAACCGTTGTGTGGTTAATGGTGCCGAAGAACATCTCTTTAAATGCGAGAATCCGGTGCCGGTAATCCAGAAACAGACAGGCAAAAACTTCATTCTGTCTGCCGCCGAGTTTATATCCGATGACCTTTTTCGCACAATCAGAAGAGAGGATCAGCGAGCCGCGTCGCAGCTGGTAACCGATCAGCCGGTTTGCCTCAGTGAGAACCAGTTTCTTGGGTGCAGGACGGTAACTCCCATCCTGGTCTTTGACAAAAAGCATTGATTGCCTCCTTGGTTTGCAGAGGAACCAATGCCCCGGCAGGGGAGAGGTTCCCCTGGTTGGGTGTTTGTTTATTTTCTTCGATTACGCCGCTGTCTTTTGCCGGATTTCCGCCAGCACAAAAACATTGGACTGTTTCGGCCTGTAAATACGGATCGGTTTGTCGTTGATCTCACCACAGCCTTTACGGTCATACCAGCCGATCTTGCGCCCGGCCCAGTACACGCTACCTGCTTTCAGTTCAAAGCGGTTGCGACCGACATAGACAACTGCGCCATCATTACGGACATACACCTTGCCCCGCACAATAAATTCATGCGAAACACTGGTTGTATCCCCACTGGCTGTTGTCATGGTTGTGGTGGTTTTGATCGTGGTTGTTGTCTGCAAATCAGGATCTTCATCCAATGCCAGGCTGGAAACCAGTTCGCACTGCTTATACCGGTTCCAGGCATCGTCCAGATTGGTGACTGTATTCTTGCCGGTTAATGCCTTGGCAAGTTCATACATCATGGAGTTGTCAGATTCCGATAATGCTGCCAGTCCCTGGTCGGATAATTCGCCCTAGACGGCCAGAGATGTTTCCCTTTTCTGGGCCATGAGCGAGAGCGCCTTTTCCTGCATGGATTTTGCGTAAGCCATGTAAAACACCCGGATCGGCTTGTCCTGACCAATACGCCAGGAACGACGACTGGCCTGCCGAAGGGTGAACACGGAATAGCCGCATTGAAAGAAAATAATGGTGGGAAAATCCAGCAGATCCAGCCCGGTTTTCACCAGGTTGGGGTTGCAGATTAAAAGATCATATCTGCCGGTTGCCAGATTATCCTTCAGCCATTGCTCACGGTTTTCAGGCTTTACGCCCTGACTTCTCATGATGAGCGGTGAAAACCCGTTTTCCATGAGTTTTTCTTCCAAGGTCGGCAACAGATCCCTTGTGCCGGTATGCTCCAGAAAGACAGCAACCTTGCGCCCTTGTTTTTTCTCTGCTGCAAGAATCTCCAGCAGACGTTCTTCCTTGGGGAGCAGGTCAATATCCAGAGCCTGGGCACTGCCGACAACTTCTTCTATACCGTTACGTTCGAGCGTGACCTGCTCTTCGACCCGGCATCCATCGGGATACGCCAGCAGAGCCTGGAGCATCTTGCCCAAGAGCCGCATGTCGCCACGGGCCAGGGCCTGCTGGGTTGCTGTCATCAAACTGTCGGATAACTGGTTATACTCTTCTTCCTGTTCTTCATTCATGGCAACCGGTACGATGATCTCATCGTAGTCCGGCAGGGCCTCGCTGATATCAGAGAGCCGCACAAATACCGACCGCTCAAGGAGCAGATCCGGCAGAAGCAAGGGGGAAATACCTGGTGCCTCCTTGACCCTGGATCTTACCATTTTACGGCCGATACTGGCAATGTTCAGGCTGACAGCAACATCTTTACTGTCATAGGTACGCTGGACAACGCCGTAGCGTTCGGCAAACTGAAGGGTGCGACCATATTCAAAGCCTGCATCCTTCATTAAACGGGGAAACATTCTCCAGAGCAGATAAAACAAATCGCGCCCGTAGCCGCCCATGAGGGTGCCCGTCAATGCCAGCACCTTTTTAGATCGGGCAATCAAACAGCTCATTGCCTGACCCTGGGCAGTACCGCCACCTTTGAGCTCATGCACCTCGTCAAGAATGAGGATGTCAAAGAAGTTTTTCGGAAAAAACCGCTTGATGAACTCGGCCTTGGCATAGCGCCGGACTTTATCCCTGTCTGCAGCCCACATCCTGGCCCCGCAATATATACAGACCGGAGCCTTATCGGTTTCAGAACATTCAACCGCTCTGCCGCATTCAGGGCAGCATTCAACGCCTCGGCGAATAACAAGCTGCCGTTTGCGCTGGAAATGGAGCTTGGCCCGTTCCTTGCCGATAACCCATATCTCCGTACCGATTGGCCGGGTCAGATGGAGCTTGTGGGCAAGGAGCTGTTCCATGCTCTTATCGTTCAGATTAAAGCAGGAACAACCGGGTATGGTTTCCTCTGCTTCCCGTTGTTGTCGTTCTTTTTATTTCCCCGGAAATTGGTCACATTAAAATACGGCAGGTAGCGTCATTTTTCCTGATTAATTTACCTGTGCCAATGGGGCAGCAATAGATGCTGAGTTGGGGCTCTGCCCCAAACCCCGAGGTTTT
>JAJRQL010000185.1 GCA_024280265.1 Deltaproteobacteria bacterium | reverse complement strand
CTCTATCTGCTCATGGCTGATGGCATCGCTTTCGTAGTATCTTGGTTCCAGGAGACTGGTTTTGTCGCTGATCTTCCTCTCCTTGATGGCCGTCTTATAGAGTCCTGTGTGGGGATATATCCGGATCCCGGTGAAAAAGAAGAGGACGGTATTTTCCAGATTCTCGATGTGATCCAGGCTTTCAGCGAGTGTTTCTTCCGTTTCGCCGGGCCCGCCCAGTAAAAAATAATGGGCCGCATGGAGACCGGCGGCAACAGCCTGTTTATGTGCAGTGATGACATCATCAGGAACAAAGGGCTTCCGATAGTTTTTCAGCATGGTGCGGGAGAGGGACTCGGTACCGAACTCAATATGCTTCAGACCACAGTCCTTCATGGTGTCAAAATACCCATCGGGATGTTTGATTGGCGCAAAAAAGGCTCCCCAGGGAATGGAAAGTCCCTGCTTTTTGAAGGCCTCAGCTACTTTCAGGCTGTGGCGGACATCAGAGTTAAAGGCTGAATCGGTGATGAAAATGTAGCGGGCACCATTATCCTGGAGACGGAGGGCCATGTCAGCAACGCGATCCGAGGCAATCAGACGGTGTTTTCTTCCTTCAATGTGTGGGTAGGGGCAATAGATACAGGAGAAGGAACAGCCACGTTTTGTCTGCAGGTTCAGCATTCCGCCATGGTCAATGTAGAACTGCGAATGTCCATTGTCACTCATCTGTCTTTGTGGGCTTCCAGCCCACGGCTGTGGCGGTTTATCCTGCTGATCCGGGCGTAGAAGGCCGGGAATGTCAGAGAGGCTGCGATGGTGTTCCAGAGCATCAACCAGCTGATTAAAACGTTCACCTTCACCTATAATACCGTAATCGAGAGCAAGCATTGTGAATATCTCGCGGGGCAGGATAGTGAACCCGGCACCTCCTGCAACAATGACCGCTTGGCATTGGGTTCGTAGCCAGTCCACCAGTTTTTTATGTTCACTGATGAAAAACAGCGGATTACCAGCCTCGGTGTTGTCTATATTTCTGATGGAGATACCGATAATATCGGGGGAGAACTGCCCGATAAGACGCTCCAGATCGGTGAGGGTGATAATGTTCAGGTCCGCAATCTTAACGTCATGGCGTTGGTGGAGAGCACCTGCCACATAGTCGAGACCGATGGGGTATACCGGATAGGGAACAGTGAGAGTGTTTGGTGATATCAGCAGGATTTTCATTGGTACATAAATTCTATGGCACTCAGGTATTTTCCAAAACCCAGTACCAGAATTTTCCGGTCGCGTGCAACCACGGATTCCTCGAGTAGGTGAATGGCCATGACTGCAGCAACTGAGGAAGCTGAGGCAAATTCGCCGGTGAATTTTCTATAGTGGATAACCGGAATATCAAGACCTGTCTGCCGCATGAAGATGTCGAGCTGTCTTTTCCCGTCCCGGCAGTCTGCCGCCGGGATTCCTGCTAGTATCATGGCACACTCTTTTTCGGCAGACTCTTTTTCGGTAAATGCATTGATCAGTTCGGTCAGAGTTGTTTCCTGATACTTGTGGAAGAAACTGAGCTGAATTGATATCTTACCGGGTATAGCTTTTCGGGTGACATAAAAACCGCCCCCTCCGTCTGCCAGGGGAGTCTCAGGTGTTATTGACGGGTCAAAGAGCGGAGAAAGCACTGCATGAGCTTCATCTGCAGCCAGGAGAAACGCTCCCGGGGAGGAATCGTCGAGGAAGGTGTCTGTGGCCAGGAGTGCCTGTTCAAATGAGTAATCACCTCCGCTGTTGGTTATGTTGGTACCGGTGGCCTTGTGGATGATGGCAATCTGTCCGGCAGCACTGTTGTGCACAGAGCCGACGAAGTCGAGGGGGGAAGGGAACTTTTCGTCACTCTCCCGGAGTTTGTCAAGGAAACTACAGGTCTCAGAGAGTGCCCCCCAGCCGGTTCCCAGAAAAACAGAGTCAGGAGAGTTCTGCAGGCCTGAGTCACGCAGGGCTGCATCTGCTATGGCCATTGCTAATTTTGAGAAACGACCCAGGCGTCTCACCGCTCGGGCCGGGAGATCTTTTGCAAGAATTTTCCCATTCAATACTCCGGCAATGGCCTCAAGTCGTGAGAAACTCCCCATGCTGTTTTCGGTGTGTCCGGCACCACTGATACACGCCTTGCCGAGGATGGTAAGGGGGGAGGTGGTTGAGATTGCAAGGCCGGATGTCGGGTAATCGCTTGCGGCAATGACCAGACAGGCGTTGTTGCCGCCAAAGCCGAAAGAGTTGGAGAGTACAGTCCTGACAGGTTGCTGCCTTGGCTGGAGTATAGGGCTGAGGCCGCATTCCGGATCAGCTTTGAGGCACCCTGTGTTGCCGGGAATAAAACCTTCTCTGATACAGAGGGTTACAATCGCCGCCTCAATGGCACCTGATGCTGCCAAGCTGTGGCCGGTTGCCCCTTTTATTGATGAGAGTGGTGGTGGTTCAGGGAAGAGCGCCACGATAGCCTTTGATTCTGCAATATCGTTGTCGGGGGTGCCTGTTCCGTGCAGGTTGATGTAGTCAATGTCTCTTGCCTGGACTGCCCCATTGTTCATGGCTTGCTGCATGGCCTCCATTGCCCCTTTTCCTTCAGGGTGGGGAGATGCGGGATGATGGGCATCGCATGAGAGGCCGCATCCGAGAATCTGTGCCAGGGGAGTTGCGGTTTCGTCACAGGTGAGCAGCAGCAGGGAGACACCTTCAGCAACGGACATACCCTGCCTTTTGATATCCATGGGACGACTGCCTGTGTGGTCCACAAGCTGCAGAGAATGAAAGCCGTAATAGGTCAGTCGGCAGAGTGAGTCAACACCACCGGCAAGTACATATTCTGCCTGTCCCGACTGCAGCATCTTCAGGGCCATACTGATGGCTACGGTACCGGAGGAGCAGGCGGTTGATACGGTGAGGGCGGGGCCGGAACAGTGGATCGCTCCGGCTACCTCTTCGGCAACACTGTTGAGGCCGTGATGGCGATACTGCCCCGGATCCGTGACTTCGGCGCTGAGTAACTCCTCGGTGTGGAGGATGCCACCGGTGGTTGTGCCGATGATCACAGCATCCGGTGTGGCGCTGATCCCGTTCATGGCCAGCTTTGCCGCTTTGATGGCCAAGGTGTGGGTTCTTGGCAGTGGTGACTGGTCGACAGACCTGATCTGTCCCACGGGGAGCGGTGGAGACTGCCGGAGTTGAAAAACAGTCTTGTCTAACGGGGCTATGGCGGAGATATTCTTTTTTAGAGAGAGTGTGGTCTCTTTTAGGCCACTTCCCAGTGGGCTGATGAGCCCAATACCCGCTATGAGGATTTTTTTTCTGGTACTCAAGAGGACAGTTTGGGCGAGTTTTTCTGGATATAGTCGGCAAGGGCTGCGATGGTAGAGAAAACCTTCTCTCCGATGTCCTTGTTGTTGATGATTACACCATAATCTTTTTCAACCATGACCACCATCTCAAGTACATCTATGGAGTCAATTCCAAGATCACCGCCAACGAGTTGGGCATTTTCGTCAATCTCCTCCGGGGTGACATCGCTGAGGTTGAGTATCTCTATTAATCTGTTTTTCAGGTCGTTTATCAGGGTATCCATGGTTCTCTACGGTTTGTCTGGGTATAAATCAGTGCCTTACTCCATAATTCTGCAATAAAAAAAACAGGTAATCGAGGTACGAGACTCTGAGAATAAGTGAGTTTTTTTTACTTAGCCATCTATAATTTCAGGTTTTTACAAGCTTGTCATATGTTACAGCAAATAGCAATAGGGCACTTACTTGCAGTTTATCTGCATTAGAGTTCACCGGAGCGAATCTCGAAAACGTTTTTCACTATCGGAAGTATATCTGAAAGAAACAGTTCCTGCCATTCTTTTCAGCTTTTGCAGGGAACACCATTATTCATGGGAGAGGGGTGGCAGTCTGCACGAAAAGAGTATCAGCCTGAACAGGGGCACCCGAAGGGCATATTCATGATAGATATGTTATCGGTGTCGGATATAAAGCTCTTGTTGAGACTTGTTCCGTATTGGTGTAATTACAGTCACTGGTAGTTAATGGGAGGTATTCCTGAGCTCGTTTTTGACGTCTAATTTGTGGCGTGGTATGGTTGTTGCTTGATCGTAATAGATATATTGACGTACTCGGCGAATTATAATACCTGATGAAAGGGAGCCCGCACCCATGGCAGCAGACTTGTCCGGCCATACTCTCGAAGATATACTGCCCCATCGCGGTAGCATGCTACTCATCGGGGATATCCTTGAAGTGAGTGACAATCACGCCCTGACCACATCTGTGATAGACAGTTCCTTCCCACTGGTTACGGAGCAGGGGGCGCAGGCAATGATCCTTGTGGAATTAGCTGCACAGACAGCAGGGGTGTATAATGGTATGATCCGGATACGGGATCAGGGCGATGAATCCAGCTCCATGGGCTGGTTGGTGGGGATCAAGCGGGCGAGGTTTCATGTTGACTGTATACCTCTGGGGGCCACAGTCCATACCCGTTCTGAAAATCGGTATATTTTTGATAAACTTCGGGAAGTTTCTTCCGTACTCCATGTGGATGGGATGCTGGTCGGAGAAGTAACCTTACAATTATATCAAGCGTGAGTATTATACAATGACAGGAAAATGTGAGAAGAGAGTTGCTGTTATAACCGGTGCTGCAAAGGGGATTGGTCGTGCTATCGCCCTGGAACTGGCAGGACAGGATTATTATGTCGTGATTAATTATCTTACAGACAGGGCCGGGGCGGAAAAAAGTCTGTCTCTGGTTGAGGCAGCGGGTGGCAGTGGCGAAATATATCCGTTTGATGTCCGTGACAGTACCCAGGCTGAAAAAGTGGTTGCAGATATTGGAGGGCGGCTGGAAAGAATAGATGTCTTGGTTAACAATGCCGGGATTATCAAAGATGGTCTTTTTGTGATGATGGAGCAGAAAAACTGGCAGGCGGTTGTTGATACCAGTCTCAACGGTTTTTACAACATGACCCGTCCGGTGATTGAGCGCATGGTTCGGGCCAGAAGCGGTTCTGTGGTCTCTCTTTCCTCTGTGTCTTCTCTGCTGCCCAATCGGGGCCAGTCGAATTATGCCGCGGCAAAGGCCGGGCTTAATGCGGCCAGTCGTGTGGTGGCATCAGAAGTTGCCCGCCTTGGGATCCGAGTGAATGTGGTTGCTCCGGGGCTCATAGAAACGGATATGATAGCCGATGCCCCTAAAGACCACATTAAAAACCTGATTCCCATGGCCCGCATAGGGCGTCCCGAAGAGGTGGCAAAGGTGGTGGCCTTTCTCTGTTCCCCGGATGCCTCTTATATGACCGGTCAGATTGTGTCGGTGAATGGCGGAATGTGCTGATGCTTGTGCGGATTTTGACAGTTCTGTTTTTCGGGTTGTCTTGTCTGGTGTCGGCACAGGCACAGGATGTTGGGGGAGATTCTGTGCAGATCAGATCGGTACAGGCGGATTTTGTTCAGGAAAAACATCTGGCAATTTTGGCTCACCCCATTGTCTCTACAGGCCATTTCACCTTTAAAGCTCCAGCTTCGTTGCGCTGGGAGTATTTCACCCCGGTACACACTGTATTGCTGATGGACGATGGGAGTATCCGGAAATTTGTTCGCCAGAATGGGAGATTTGTAGAAGAACATGGGATGGGGCTGAACTCCATGCAGATTGTGTTGCAGGAGATCACCGGCTGGCTCGATGGTGAGATCACTGATACACCGACGTTTATCGCAGAGCCTGAGAAAGAGGGATATATTGTTTTGCGTCCCCGCAATCAGGCACTGGCAAAGATTATCAGCCGCATCGAACTCAAACTGATGGGGACTTCCGGTCTCATGGAGTCTGTGACCCTGTATGAAGGCCCCGAGTCGTTTACCCGGATGGTTTTTGCAGAAGCCGTGCTTAACGAGGCTGTATTACCGTCGGTTTTCAGAAAGCCATGAAGGTTCTCGTTGTTCTCCTGGCTCTGCTTTTGTTGAGCTCCTGTACCGGGAATACGCTGCGCGCACTTCCCGAGTCGCTTCCGGCAGAGCTGAGCCCGGAGCAGAAGGAAACCATTCGCCAAAGTTGTGCCAGGCTGTTTGTTGCCGGAGACTGGCAACTGGTTCATTCCATTACTTTCAACCTGGATTCCGGGCATGGCGCCACGGTTCTCGGAGTCACCGTCCTTGATGGTGCAATTGTGAAGACAGCGCTTATGACCGTTGAAGGCTTTGTCCTCTTTGAAGCGGAGCTTGATGGTGCGGGGCAGCTGGAAGTTGCAAAGGCGCTGCCACCCTTTGATAATATAAATTTTGCAGAAGGGCTGATGCGTGATGTGAAGACGATCTTTCTGGAGCCAGCGGCAGTTCCCGTCGTGGCTGCTCTGGGACTGGAGGGCGCAGGCTGCAGGTACGATGTTGCAGGTGAGGGGGCGATTGACCTGATTCCTACACCTGGAGGATCTTTTGTGATGCATGTGTACGACAGAGAATTTACGGAAACCTTGTCCATTGATCTGGACAGCTTTGCAGGCCAGCAATCAGGGATGTTTCCAGAAAAGATACTTCTTAGAGCTCCCGGCATGAGGGGGTATACATTGAAAATGACAGTTATCAGTGCCGAAAAAATATAAGACCTGAAAATGAAATTCAAACTTATTTATCCCAGGTGGGGCAAGCTTTTTAGGCAGACCGAGTTCCATCTTCCACCCCACGGCCCTGTTGTCTTTGCAGCAGCCCTGCCCGATTATGTTGACATTGGATTTATCGATGAGAACCTGGAAGAGATAGATTTTGACGAGCAGGTGGATATTGTTGGTATCTCCATGATGCTCACAGTACAGGTGAAACGGGGCTGGGAAATTGCTGATCGATTCCGTAAAAGAGGGGTGAAGGTGATCTTTGGCGGAATTGCCACCATGCTTCACGCGGAAGAGACCATGCTTCATGCCGATTCAGTGTTTCTCGGTGAGGCCGAGAGTCGCATGGAACAGGTGCTGGTGGATTTCAAGAACGGGAAACTTAAGCCTTGTTATGACTACATGGACAACCGGCCGGATATAGAGCTTGTGGGTCCGGCACGAAGGGACATCTTAAATAGAAACCTCTACAATTATAAAGGGGTGCAGATGGTTGATCTGGTGCACGCTTCCAGAGGGTGTCGCTTTAACTGTTACCCCTGTGCCGTGTCATATCTTGGTGGCAGAGATTTCAGACCCCGCCCCGTGGATCAGGCGGTGGCGGAAATGGCCAGTATCGATAACAATCGGATGTTCATTGTGGATAATTCCCTGGCTCAGGACAGCCAGTGGGAAAAAGATCTGTTTCGGGAGATGATCCCGCTGAAAAAAAAGTGGTGCTCCCATCCAATTGAGGACAAACCGGAAATCCTTGATCTTGCGGCTCAGGCAGGTGCCTGGTACGTGTATCAGGCGGTGTTTGATACCTCTGATTTTATTCGCGAACGCATTAAGCGTTATCACGACCACGGCATAGGTGTTGAGGGAACCATCCTTCTTGGCCTCGACAGTCACAGCGAAGATTTTATCAAAGAGCTGATTGATTTTCTACTTGATATTGAGCTGGATCTTGCCGAGTTTACAGTGCTCACTCCCTTTCCTCACACCAAGGCCTATCGCGAGCTTGAAGAGCAGGGGCGTATCCTCTCCACGGACTGGAATGATTTTTCTGCTGATAAGGTGGTGTATCAGCCAAAACAGATGAGTCCTGAACGACTTCAGGAACTTCTGGATCGTGCCTGGAGCACCTTTTATCGGGACGAGTCACAGGAACTGAAAATGTTTAAACTCTTTAAACAGGTTGTGAGTAAGGAGATGGCTGATGGAACCTTCAGCAGTCGTGACCGGGATTTGGCAACACAGGAGTTCGGCCGGGATCTGTCCTGAGATGAAAAGGTTCCTGTCAGATATTCTCAAGGGGCCGCAGGATCTTTTCCGGGAGTTCGTCTGCGGTGCAGTTACCTTTGGTGAGCTGTATACACTTGCCGGAGTACTTTATTACCGGTTTTTAGAGATTGAAGACAAAAGTATCCCTGTTTGCCTGGCCACAGAGGAGAGGGACCTTGTCGCAGCGGCCATACTTGCGGCCATGGCCAGTGGGGTGACTCTTGTCCTGCCGCACAGTCTTTCCAGAGGGGCACTTCTGCAGATGCATGAGGTGACCGGGTTTAGTATCGCTGTGACGGATGGTAGACATGGTTTTCCCGAAGGTACCCGCATTCTCTCCTCTGCCCTCAGGGAAGATGAAACAAAACTCCCTGAGATATCTGTGAATCCGAATGCTGAATTGCTGCAGCTGTTTACTGGAGGCTCAACAGGTACTCCAAAAATCTGGTCCAAGACCAGTGCAAATCTCTTTGGAGAGGCTCTATTTATGGCAGGTGAGTACGGGATTGACAGGAACGACGTTATTGTGGCGACGGTTACCCCGTATCATATTTACGGTCTCCTTTTCTCAGTGCTTATACCCCTGGTGGCCACTGCTGCTGTGGCTCCTGAAACACCTTCTTTTCCGGCAGAAATCGCGGGAGCTGTGGCGCGCCATACTGCTACTGTGCTGGTCAGTGTTCCTGTTCACTACAGGGCTTTGGCGGACAGGCAGCTTTCTCCCACTCTGCGTCTTGCCTTTTCTTCAGCCGGGATGCTTGAAGAGGGCGATAATGAACTGTTCTGCAGGAGCAATGATATGGGGATAGTAGAGGTTTACGGCTCTACGGAAACGGGGGGCCTGGCCACCAGAAACAGGGGGGAAGGGCAGACTGTTTTTTATCCTCTCTCTCCTGTCTCCTGGAAAATAATCAGAAGGCGTTTTTGGGTGAGCTCTCCATTTCTTTCCCCGGATCTTCCTCGGGATGAGGATGGCTTTTTTCTGTCAGGCGACTTGGTGGAACAGCATGGAGAAAACAGCTTTTCTCTTCAGGGACGGGCCGATTCGGTGACAAAAGTTGGAGGGGAACGGGTTGACCTTGATGAGGTGCGGGAGGTGATCCGGAATCAGGCGGGTGTGAAAGAGTGTGTGGTAATCGTCCATGGAGAAGATACGAGCAGGGGCAATCGTATTGACGCCGTAGTCCGGGGCGAAAATCTCGATATTGGAGCGCTGCGATCTGTGCTGGCTGGGATTCTGGAGCCTGCCGCCCGGCCCAAACGTATTCTTGCCGTAAAACAGATTCCTGTTACCGCAAACGGGAAATATGACAGGCACAAAATTTTTCGACTCCTCAACGGATTTTCTTCCTGATGAATGAAGACCAAGGCTTCAAATAATAAGCTGCTTTGCGGCGCAAAAGCCGGATACGAAAACCTTTGTGCCTGGGCCGATCTCCTCGACAGCATCAATGTTTTTCCTGTGGCAGATGGTGATACTGGAATGAATCTCCGGATGAGCCTTGCCCCACTGCGCGACTGCGGGCAGGAGCCGGGTGTGGCCCTGAAGCTGTTGCAGAGCAATGGTCGTGGTAATTCCGGTAATATTGCGGTGACCTTTTTCTCAGAATTTCTCAAGGCAGATGAGGGTTCTCTTGCAGAGCAGGCAGAGAAGGCTCGCGATAGAGCCTGTCTGGCTGTTGCCGAGCCCAAGGCCGGAACCATGCTCGAAGTTTTCGATGCTCTTTGTGGTGTGCTCCGTGAAAATAGTTCCGGCTTACCGGCATATCCTGTGATCCGGGAGCGTCTGCGTCGGGCCGTAACGGCAACGCAGTCCCGTCTGCCCGAACTTGAGGCGGCGGGAGTTGTGGATTCCGGTGCCCTTGGGATGTTTGTTTTTTTCGATGGCTTTTTTAACGCGTTGAGCGGGAAGCAGCAAGAATTTACCCCCTTGATGGAGCTTTTTGAAGGCATGCTTCTGGTTGCGGATACTTTTGCGGCTGCTGGAAGCGGGGAGCATTGTGTCGAAGTTACCCTGGCATCCGTTCATGCAGATCCGGATCTTTCCAGTAAGATCGCAGAACTTGGCAGCAGTGCGGTGATTGCGAAATCTGCGCATGGGGTGAAGATTCATCTCCATACTGACGATCCCGGAAAACTGCGCGATACCCTCTCACCGCTGGGAGATCTTCTGAACTGGTCAGAGGAGGCCATGGCTCCCATGGAGCGGATCAGGGATGATGCAAGGTTTTCGGCAAACCGGGTTCGGATTATGACTGATTCTGCAGCGTCCATTCCACAGGAGCTTGGGAGTAATTACGGTGTGATCCTGCTGGACAGCTATATCCTTGCCTCGGATCGTGCTGTACCGGAAAGTCTGCTTTCTCCGGATTCCCTCTATGCTCTGATGAGGGCCGGAGAAAAAGTCACAACGGCTCAGGCTTCCAATGACGAGCGCTATCTCCATTACCAGGCGGCCTGCACACGCTATGGAGACGTCTTATATATTGCCACGGGTTCGGCATTTACCGGTAATTATGCAACGGCACGCTCCTGGAAAGAACAATATGATGCGAATGAAAATATGGAGATTATTGACAGTGGTGCTGCCTCCGGCCGTCTGGCTGTTATCAGTTTCCTTGCCGCACGTCTCGCAGGGGCCGGGGCATCGATGCAGGAACTGTTGTCTTCTGTGACAGTACTCATTGACAGTGCTGAAGAGTTTGTTTTTATCAACGAGTTGAAATACCTTGTGGCTGGTGGCAGAGTCTCAAGGACAAAGGGGGTTTTTGGAGATCTTTTTCGCATGAAACCAGTTATCAGCCCCATGGCAGAGGGGGTTCGCAAGATTGCCGTAGTTCGCAATCGGGCGGCGCAGCTGAAATTTGCGCTGGAGAGGATTGGAGGACGGTCTGACCTGTTTGTATTGTTGCAATACACGGATAACAGGGAGTGGCTGGCAGAAGAAGTTGAACCACTGCTGCGTCAGAAACTGCCCGGTTCAGAAATAGTGCTGCTGCCTTTGTCGTTGAGCTCCGGGGTCCACATGGGGCCTGGAACCTGGAGTGTGGCCTTTGCTCCGACGGGAACATCACAATGATTGATCACAGCAGGGTGGCTGTTATTATTCCGACCTATAATCATGGGGAGCGCATAAGCGATGTTGTATGGCAAGTGGTGAACCTGGGGTGTTCGGTTTATGTGGTCAATGACGGTTCAACAGACACTACCGCGGAAATTCTGGCATCCATGGATGGGATAATGGTGCTTGAGCATAGCCTTAATATGGGAAAAGGTGAGGCCCTGGAGACCGGGTTCAAGGCAGCGTCTGCCAGTTGTGACTGGGCCATCAGTATTGATGCCGATGGACAGCATAAGCCTGAAGATGTGGAACATCTGCTGGCTGCTGTGCCGGATGGTCTGCGTCCCATCGTTCTCGGGGCGCGAATGGGGGTGGATGGGGAGGATGTTCTCTGGACTTCCAGGTTCGGACGGGGATTTTCCAACTTCTGGGTTTGGGTCTCAGGCGGACCATTGGTGACTGATTCCCAGTCGGGATTCAGGCTCTACCCACTGCCGGAAGTGCTTGGGATCGATGTGCGATCAAGGCGCTTTCAGTTTGAGGTGGAAGTGCTGGTTAAGGCGCACAGAACAGGAATTCCCGTGCTCGAAGCGCCGGTTCAGGTGGTATACCAGAAAGGAGCAGAACGTATATCCCATTTTCATCCCTGGCGGGATTTCCTGCGAAATTCTCTGACATTCAGCAGGCTGATTGCTGGACGGATTTTCAGCATTTTCTGGCGGAGATCACGTTGAAGGGGCTCTGGTATAAGATCATCGAAGGAATGACCAGAGTATTAGGGGCATGGCTTTTTGCTGTGGTCTCAAGGGTTATTGCCGCTGGTTATTTTCTCTTCTCAAAGAATGTGAAGGAGAGTAATCGTTTTTATGGCATCCTCTATCCGCAGAAGGGAAGGTGCTATCATCGCCTCTGCAGTTTTCGCCAGTATCAGAATTTTACGACCATCCACTATGATCGATTCCTGGCCCGTCATGGCAACGCGACAACCTTCAGTTCTCAGGGCTGGGGGAAACTGGAAGAAGTGGTGCAGGAAAGGGGGGCTGTTCTGCTCATGTCTCACCTTGGAAATTGGGAAATTGCAGCCCAACTACTCAGGCAGCAGGAGAGTGATCTGAAGCTTTTGCTCTATATGGGAGTAAAGGAGAAGGAAGGGGTGGAAGGGTTGCAGAAAGAGCAACTGCAGAAGTCAGGGGTGAAGATAATAGGTGTGGAGCGTGATGGCGGCTCTCCCTTTGATGCGGTGGAAGGAATTCGTTTTCTGCAGGAAGGGGGACTGGTTTCCATGACCGGCGATATCCTCTGGCGTTCCGATCAGAAGAGTCTCACCGTTGATTTCCTCGGTGGAACGGCGAGGATTCCTGAGGCACCCTATGTTTTTGCCATGGTTTCCGGGGCACCCATCTTCTGTTTTTTCAGCTTTCGCAATGCTAAAAACAGCTATGAATTCAGCCTGGCAGATCCCATGTATATTCGTTGTCGGAACAGGGGGGAGCGCAAACAGCTGATTCAGGAGGCGGCTCAAAACTATGCGGACTTACTCTCGAAACAGCTCCGTGCTCATGCCCTAGAATGGTATCACTTTGGTCGCTTTGTGGACTGACCCGACAAGTTGGAAAATTTTTCAGGGTCGCTGGACTTTTTTCTGTACCCCTTTGGGTGTAAATGCCCTGGTGGTAAACTCTAAATTTCTGATCTGAAAAAAGCCTTCACGGTTTCTCGGAGTCTCATACCTGATGGTGTCGTAGCCACCTGCAATTTCAGGTTTTTACGAGCTTGTTATACCTGTTTTTTTATTGCAGGAATCATGGAGTGAGACACTAAGTTGTCTTTTGTCTCTTTTTCTTTTCATTTTATTG
>JAJRQL010000184.1 GCA_024280265.1 Deltaproteobacteria bacterium | reverse complement strand
GGGATACCTGAAATCAGGGATATGGGTCATGATGTTACAGTGGTGGGGCCTTCTGATTATCACTATTATTCCGGGATGGGACCGGGAATGCTGGGCGCCGGGTATAGTCCTGACGATATTCGCTTTGCCGTAAGGCAGACAGTTGAGGACCGGGGAGGGCGATTTCTTCGGGACAGTGTGGTAGGGGTTGATCCTGTACTCCGGGAGCTGAAACTGGCCTCTGGTGGAGTTGTTACTTATGACCTTGTCTCTTTCAATACTGGAAGCCACGTAGCTGTCCCTGACATCAGCGGCAGCAGGAAACGGGTATACACGGTGAAACCCATAGAGCGGCTCTATCAGGCAAGACAGGAGATCGAATCGCTGGCTCAGCGGCAGGCGGTTACAGTTGCTGTTGTCGGTGGAGGGCCAGCCGGGGTAGAGGTTGCCGGGAATGTGGCCCAACTCCTGGAGCGGGAAAGCTGCTCTTCAAGGGTGGTTCTGTTTGCAGGACACCGATTGCTTGCAAAGTTTCCGGATGCGGTACGGGAAAAGAGCCAGATGATTCTTGAAGAAAGCGGGGTTGTGGTGAAGGAGGCTGGACATCTGCACTTCATTCATGACAATTGCCTTCACTTCGAGTCAGGTGCCAGTGAGAATGCTGATTTTGTGATTCTTGCCACCGGGGTGCATCCGGCTTCATTTTTCAGGGAGGCAGGACTCGTCACGGGGCCTGATGGTGGATTGCTGGTGAGCAGGTATCTGCAATGTCCTGACTTCCCGGAAATCTTTGGGGGAGGCGACTGTATCTGGTTTGATGAACATCCCCTTGAAAAGGTTGGTGTTTACGCAGTGCGCGAAAATCCGGTTCTCTTTTACAACCTCAAGGCGTATCTCCAGGGAGAAGAGCTGCGGAGATTTGAGCCCGGGGGAGGGTACCTTCTTATCTTCAATCTTGGGAATGGAAGAGGAGTCTTGCGTAAAAACTGGTTTCAGATTTCGGGTCGGCTGGCATTTTGGGTAAAGGACTGGATAGACCGCCGTTTTATGGCAAAGTTTCAGTAGGAGAAGGTAATAGAGGTAAAGGATACCGTGTTGTTTTGCAGGCTGAGGAAGTAGTTGAAAAGGAGATGGGACAATGAAGATTGACTGGATGTACTTTCGGAAGGGTTGAACATCATGTACCAAAGCTCAGGGGGCTCTTGAGCAGGCAGGTGTGCAGGTGGTTGAGACTGTTGACGCCAGGAAGAATGTTCTTAAAGCGGGTGAGGCCTGGAACCTTTTCCAGGACACGGAAACAGTATATGTGGGACGGGGAAAGAAAACAGCTGTTTTTCACCCGAACGGGGAGTCAAAAGAGGAGCGTTTGAAAGTAAGTCTTGGTCGTACCGGAAATCTCCGGGCACCTACCCTGCGTGTCGGAAAGACTCTTTATGTCGGCTATAACGATACCATGTACGAGGAGTTGCTTGGATGAACTGGAAAAATCTGTTCACATCAGGGGTAAACATGAGCCCCGATGAAGTCAGGAAATTTATGACAGAACATGACCCGGGGGAGTATCAGCTCCTGGATGTTCGGCAGTTGAAGGAGTATCAGAAAGAACATATCCCGGGCGCAGTGCTTATTCCGGTGAAAGAACTCAGTGACAGATGTGATGAACTTGATCCGGAAAAACCCGTTTTTGTTTACTGCCATTCCGGGGTACGCAGCAAGGCAGCATCTCAACTGCTGCTTGGGAATAATTTCCTGCATATATTTAATATGAGTGGGGGGATTATTGCGTATAACGGTGGTAAGGTCACAGGGGGACCTGATTTCGGTATGGAACTCTTTGTCGACGGTGAGTTTGAAGATGCTTTTCGGATGAGTTATGCCATGGAAGCCACTCTGCAGCAACTCTATCTGGTTCTGGCGAACCTCTGTGACGATGGAGAGGTGAAGGCTCTTCTTGACCGCCTGGCAACGTTTGAAGAGGGGCATAAGGCCAAACTGAAGGCAATGTTTCTCACTGTCGCCCATGAAGAGAATGGTGACAGTGACAGGCTTGAAGGTGGCTTTGGAAAGGAACAGATAGCGGCTCATTTTCAGGAGAGACCCCTCAGTGTTGATGCCGTAATACAGCTTGGGATGATGCTGGAAATGCAGGCTTTTGACCTCTATTTCCGGCTTGCAGAAAAGGCTGGCGATCCAGAGGCCGAAAAGTTCTTCAAATTTATGCCGACTGAGGAAAAACCGCACCTTGAGTTTTTGAGTATGGAATATGATAGAATTCTGCAGTAGGGGGGGCATCACTGCGCTGGGGCAGAGTCCTGCTCCGCAGTCCATCTGTAATGAACCGCTCATAAAAAGTTACAGGTGGCATCACCTACCTTGAAAGTCGCAGTCATCTGATATATCAGTGACTGCGACTTTTTCTGTTTTTGCCTTGCCCGTTTTTGTTTTAGCCTGGCTGCGTGCCACACTGGAAAATTCTGAAAAGAACGTGAGAAAAAGATTGACTTGCGAAAGGTTACTATTTACTATTGACAATCATTATCGCAAGGAGATACTATGCAATTACGAATGACAAACCAGCGTGAGATGATCCTTCGGGAACTTAAAAAGAGCAAAAAACATCTGAGCGCTGATGAGCTTTATGAGCGTGTCAAAAAAATTATGCCGCGAATCAGTCTGGCCACGGTTTACAGAAATCTCGAAATTCTGTCTGATGCTTCGATGATTCGAAAGCTTGAAATAAGTGGTCGACAGAAACGTTTTGACAGTGAGCTTGAGGACCATGATCATATCTACTGTATCCAGTGTCACCGAATCGAGAATCTGGATATTGGCGATAAGGAAGTGAATTTAACCGAAGTTGATACCAGGGGCTATGCCATCACCGGTCGTCGTCTTGAGGTTATCGGGCTGTGTCCCAGATGTCAGAAAAAAAATAGTAAAAATAACGCAAAAAAAGCTAAGCAAGGAGGAAGTACAATGGGTTGTGGATGTAAAAAAGGTGTTTTGAGTGATGAGCAGAAGCAGGTACTTGAGGCTATGGAGAAGTGTGATGGTCCTTGTGCATCAAAGGACATTGCAGCTGCAACCGGTCTTGAGACCAAACAGGTGAGTTGCAGGATAACGGCATTGAAAAAGAAGGGTTATGTGGACAGCCCGGTACGCTGCAAATATGCCATAACCACTGAAGGCAAAATCGCCCTGAATGTTTGAAGCTTTAACAAGGTATGACTATATGAGCACCGTGAAAGGAAGCAGCACTGAAAAGAATATTCTTACGGCCTTTGCTGGAGAGTCTCAGGCGAGAAACAGGTATTCCTATTATGCGAAGGTCGCAAAAAAGGAAGGCTATGTCCAGATCGCAGCGATATTTGATCGTACCGCAGAGCAGGAACGGGCCCATGCCAAGACTCTGCTCAAGTTTCTTGAAGGTGGAGAGGTGGAGATCACAGCAGTGTATCCTGCAACTCCTCCTGGAGATACCATTGAAAACCTGCACAATGCTGCAGCAGGTGAGGAGCATGAGTTTGAAAGTATGTATCCGGAGTTTGCAGCTGTTGCAGAGGCAGAGGGATTTGCTGTGGTTGCTGCAGCCATGCGCTCCATTGCTGTGGCAGAAAAACAGCATGCCAGAGTGTATCGCAAGCTTATTGCGAATCTTAAGGAAGGGAATGTTTTTACAAGAGATGGAGATGTTACCTGGTACTGTTCCAAGTGTGGATTTACCTGCACAGGTAGCACGGCTCCGAAGAAGTGTCCTGCTTGTGCCCATCCCCAGGGTTATTTCGAATTGCTTGCCGAGAATGTGTAAATTTTATAACATAATGGCGTCGTAACAATTGAAAATGTCTGCGCCTCGGATATGAAGTTTTTTACTCAGCCAGCTACGATTTCAGGTTTTTACGAGATTGTCTGACGTCAATATAAAATAGATAAAACAGAAATAAAGTGGAGATTACAAAATGAAACCATTGGTTACCAACGAAGCACCTGATTTCACCGCAACAGCAGTTATGCCCGATAACACCTTTAACGAGGAATTCACCCTTTCAGATATGCGCGGGAAATATGTCCTGCTGTTTTTTTACCCGTTGGATTTTACCTTTGTCTGTCCCTCTGAAATCCTGGCATTTAATGCGGCTGTGGATCAGTTCAAGGAGAAAAACTGTGAGGTCGTGGGTGTTTCTGTGGATTCCCACTTCAGCCACCTTGCCTGGAAGAATACTCCGGTAAACAAGGGCGGTATCGGTGATATCCAATTTCCACTGGTTGCCGATCTGGATAAATCCATTGCGGATAATTATGGCGTTTTATTTGGTGGTGCCATAGCTCTGCGTGGTCTATATCTCATTGATAAAGATGGTATTGTCAGGCATCAGGTGGTTAATGATCTTCCCCTTGGACGGAGTGTGTCAGAGGCCATGCGTATGCTTGATGCTATCCAGTTCACAGAAGAACACGGTGATGTCTGCCCGGCGAACTGGAACAAGGGTGACGATGCCATGGAGCCATCGGCAGAGGGTGTCGCGAGATACCTGACCGACCATGTTGCCTGAAAGAAGTGGTTTTGTTGGGATTTTTCCGGGAGTTCGAGTATGCGGGAGAGGGTGGCTGCTTATTTTACCGTGCCTCCCCCCCCGTTTTGCTGAACCTGGAAAATCATAGTCTCATAACGTTCTAACTGGAGGAAGTAGTATGGCTGAGAAACTTGGAATTTATAAATGTAACATTTGTGGTAACGTTGCGGAAGTCGTTCATGCTGGAGGCGGTGAGATGAGCTGCTGCGGAGCAGTTATGGAGCATTTGAAGGAGAATACCGTTGATGCTGCCAGAGAAAAGCATGTTCCTGTTGTGGAAAAAGGTGCAAATGATTGTAAGGTGAGCGTTGGGAGTATTGCCCACCCCATGACCGATGAACATACCATCGAGTGGATCGAGCTTATCGACGGTGATTCCTGTTACAGACAGTTTCTAAACCCTGGTGACACCCCGGAGGCTACCTTCCAGGTGTCAGGAGAGAGTGTCGTTGCGCGTGCTTACTGCAACCTGCATGGAGTCTGGAAATCTTGATCGTTATGTTTAATTGAAGGAGTATGTGATGTCGTCACCAGAAGAGATGTACCAGTGTCAGACAATGAACTGTGGCTATATTTATGATCCGGACAAGGGTGATCGTAAGGGCAAAATTAAAAAAGGAACCCAGTTTAAAGATCTGCCCGATGGGTGGAAATGTCCTGTGTGCGGTGCAACAGTAAAGGCTTTTAAACCGTTGGCTGGACCAGGTTCTGTTCATGCTGAAAACGCAGCAGCAACGGCTGCTCCAGCTCAATCTGAAACAAAAGGAGAAGCAAGCGGTATGAAAAAATATAGATGTGATATTTGTGGCTATGTATATGATCCGGATGTGGGGGATGATGCTGCAGGAGTTGCGGCAGGGACCTCTTTTGATGATCTTCCTGACGATTACGAATGTCCTGTCTGTGGAGCAGGCAAGGACGAGTTTTCCGAGATGTAACAGAGACGTCCAGGGACTGCCATCATGACAGTCCCTGGTGTTGGAAGCTGCTCAGGTACTTTGCGGCATGTCTGAAGATGGTTCCACCTCCTTGATTATTCTCAGAAAACAGGTATAAATATGAAGAAGATTCTACTTGTTGCATTTCAGGGCCAGCCCATGTGCTTCATTCATGTTCTGCTAAATGGACTGGAAATGCATGCCGCCGGATATGAGTGTCAAATTGTTGTAGAGGGTGAGGCTACCACGTTGATTCCTGAAGTAGTGAAGCAGGAACATTTTCTTCATGGTCTTTATCAGCAGGTTGTGGATGCTGAGCTTATTGAAGGTGTCTGCAAGGCCTGCTCAATGAAGATGCAGGTTTTTGAACAGATAGAAAAAACGGGCCTTCCTATACTGGGTGATATGTCCGGGCACCCTGGAATGGCAAAATATATTGAAAACGGTTTCAAAATAATAAATTATTAATCCAGCAGGAGGATAGAGCCATGAATCCAGTTAAACTTACCGAAAATGTGTACTGGGTTGGTGCCGTCGATTGGGATGTTCGTGATTTCCATGGATATTCCACAAATCGGGGTACTACCTATAACGCTTTTCTTATTATGGATGAGAAGATTACTCTCATTGATACGGTGAAAAAATCGCTGAAGAGTGATCTGCTTGCTCGGATCAGCGAGATTGTTGATCCTGAGAAGATTGATTATATTGTTGTGAACCATGTGGAGATGGATCACTCCGGCAGCCTTCCTGATTTGGTTGACCTGATCAAGCCTGAGAAAATTATCTGTTCCAAGATGGGGGAAAAGGCACTGCTGCAGCATTTTCACAGAGAAGACTGGCCCTATGAAATTGCCAAACCCGGCGAGGATGTAAGTATTGGAAAGAAGACTCTCTCCTTTCTTGAGACCAGGATGCTTCACTGGCCCGACTCCATGTTTACCTACCTGGTGGAAGATCAGATCCTCTTTTCTTCCGATGCCTTTGGAGAACATCTTGGTACCAGCGAGCGCTTTGACGATGAGGTCGATCAGGCCATTCTTTTTGAAGAGCTGACCAAATATTACGCGAATATTCTGACACTCTATTCACCCCTTGTCAAAAAGTTGATTGCCAAGGTGAAAGAGATGGATCTCAAGATCAAGATGATTGCTCCGGACCACGGCGTTATCTGGCGCAGCAACCCCGGGATGGCTATTGAGGCCTATGAAAAGTGGAGCAACAATGAAGGGAATGGCAGGGCCCTTATAATATACGACACCATGTGGCACTCCACTGAAGCTATGGCTAAGGAAGTTGGCTCTGGGCTGCAGAATGAGGGAATATCCTATCAACTGCTCAACCTTCGTTACAATCATCGGAGCGATGTCATGCGTGAGGTATTGAATGCTTCCGCAATTATCCTGGGATGTCCCACCTTGAACAACGGTCTTTTGCCGCGAATGGCTGGGTTCCTCATGTATATGCGTGGGCTGAGGCCTGCAAATAAGATTGGTGCTGCTTTTGGCTCCTTTGGTTGGTCTGGCGAGTCTGTGAAACTGCTCAATGAAGCAATGACTGATATGAAGTTTGATGTGGTTGATGATGGACTGAAGGTGAAGTATGTGCCGGAAGATGCTGATCTGAACCAGTGTGTGGAGCTTGGTCAGAGGGTTGGACAGGCACTGAAGGCAAAACAATCTGCTTAAATATCAATTAAGGAACTGCAATGAAGATACAAATTGATAAAAATATTGTTGAATTTTTACCGGAAAATGAGCAGGAAACTGCCTCTCTGGAGACTCTCTGGCGGGTAGTTGTCGACTGTGCTGCCGATAATAAGCGGTTAACCGCAATCGGCGAGTATATTCCGTCCAAGCAGAATCTTGCAAGATTTCATATTGAAGGTGTTGCCTCAACCACGGTATACACAGAAGATAAGGCTGTGGAAGAGTGTACTGTTATTTGCACAACCTGTAATAAGTACATGCAGTTGAAGGGCGGTGATCCTGTGCCGGTATGCTGCGGCAGGCCAATGGAGACAGCTGACTGACGCATGATAGTATATTTTTTCAGTGTCGTCCGGTTTTAGCTGGGCAGTGACTCTTTTCAAGCTGAGACCGGATGGAAATTCCTGTTTCTTTTTTTGTTCTTCTTCCTGATTGCTCTTTTCCTCACATTTCATCAAATAATGGCCAGAAGTTCTGATTTTGTACGATTTAAAACGTCTTTCTCAAGCGGCCTGTTTGTGTAACCTATGGGTTTAGGGCTGTTCCAGGGTATGCTGTTAGCGTCTTTGTGGCCTCTGCGCTGCCCTCTTCCGGGCGCAGTTGACAGTGTCGTTATATGCAGATAGTTTCATAAAGGGCTGGAAAATTGAAATCGCCTATGATATTCTGTTAATCACGGGTTTCTAGATCTGGTGAAGGGACGGTAATCTTTGCCCTAATTGGGTTTTTGAGAGTATGTCTCATGCCTTCAAGGTATTTGACAGATGATCGGTTTACGGCCAATCCGGGTCTGGAGTGAGGAAAAAAGACCAAGTGTACACAGAAGTACTCAGACTGTAAAACACACGTTATAACTTAGGGTAATAACACCCCATTCACCTGAAAAGGAGGAGATTATCTATGCGATTACACAAGGCCTTGCTACTCAGTTCTACTTTTATCATTACCACCTCATTTATGGTTGTTCCGGAGAGTCCTGCGGGAACAGGAACCATGATTAAAAAAGAGGGAATAGAGAGTCGTAATGAGGAGTGGGCTAAACACTTTCCGCTTCAGTACAATTCCTGGAAACAGACAAGTCAAAGTGAAAAAATTATTGATATGCTCGAGAAAAAGCCACAGTTGGCTGTTATCTGGGCAGGATATGGTTTTGCTAAAGATTACAATGCCCCCAGAGGGCATTACTATGCGTTGCAGGACAACATTAACACCCTGCGTACCGGGGCGCCTGTTGGACCTATTACCGGCCCAATGCCCACCGCCTGCTGGAGCTGTAAATCTCCAGATGTGCCAAGGATGATGGAAAAAGATGGTGAGCTTGAATTTTTCACAGGTAAATGGGCGAAGTATGGTCCTGAAATTGTGAATACGATTGGGTGTGGTGATTGTCATGACAGCCAGACCGGAGGGATGGCACTCTCAAGAGATTATCTGAAAAGGGGGCTTGAGGCAAGTGGTGTTAAGCTTGATGAAATAACCAAAAATGATATGCGTTCTCTGGTGTGTGCCCAGTGTCACTCTGAGTATTATTTTAAAAAGACCCCCTGGGAAGATAAAGATGGCAATAAAAAAGTTGCCAAAGTCGTTACTTTCCCATGGGATAATGGACTTAGTGCAGAAGAGATGGAGGCATATTATGATGATATCCAGTTTAAAGACTGGACCCATAAAATCAGTCGAGCTCCAATGCTGAAAGCCCAGCATCCCGGTTATGAGATTTTCAAAACCGGTATCCATGCAAGACGTGATGTGTCCTGTGCTGACTGTCATATGCCAAGTAGTGTTGAAGATGGAGAGACTTATACAAACCACAACATTCAAAATCCGCTTGACGATATAGACAACACCTGTCTCAGTTGCCATGATCAGTCGGAAGAAGAATTTCGTACTGTGGTAGAGCAAAAATTGCAGCGTAAAGAGCAGTTAATGGAAATAGCCATGGATAACCTTGCCAAAGCTCATCTTGAGGCCGGAAAGGCCTGGGAATTAGGAGCTACTGAAGAGGATATGGCAGACATCCTGCAGGATATTCGTCACGGTCAATGGCGCTGGGATTACTCCATTGCCAGCCATGCATCATTTTTCCATGCTCCGGAAGAAACCTTGAGGTTGTTGGCAGTTTCTAATGAACTCGCTCAGACAGCTCGTCTCAAGCTTGTGAAGGTTCTGGCGAAATATGGTGATATTGCCTATATGGCACCGGACTTTACCACAAAAGAGAAGGCACAGGCCCTTGCAGGTGTTCCCCTTGCTAAATTAGTAGAGGAAAAGAAGCGGTTTAAAGCGACCCTGGTAAAAGAGTGGGAGAAACAGGCAGTCAAAAACGGCGTTCTGAATATGGATTCCCGTAAAGGTATGAGTGACAAAAGCTCTTACTCAAATTAATAGCAGAGAAGCTGTAAAACAATAATAAAACAAAAATCTGTTGATTCTGCCGTGTGCATCATGAGAAGCCCCCTGATTGATTCAGGGGGCTTTATTTGTTTATTTGTTTATTTGTTTATCCCCGTAGAAAATTAAGAGCTGATCCTGCCTTGAACCAGTTGATCTGCTCGCTGTTCAGCGAGTGATTTAAGACGACCTCAGAGGACGAACCATCATTGTGATTGAATCGAGCAGTGATGGTGGAACCCGGTACTATCCCGGTGATTCCCGTAAGGTCAACCCGATCGCCCTCCTGGACAAGATCGTAGTCCGCAGGGTCTGCAAAGGTGAGTGGAAGAATACCCTGTTTCTTGAGGTTGGTCTCATGGATACGGGCAAAGGAGCGTGTGATTACAGCCCTTCCTCCCATGTGGCGGGGGCACATTGCCGCGTGCTCTCTTGATGAACCTTCGCCGTAGTTGGTGTCACCAACGACAACCCAGTTTTCGCCAGCTGCAGTATAAGCACGGGCGATTTCGTTGTAAGGCTGGATCTCGCCACTGATCTGGTTTTTTCCTTTACCGGGTTCTCCGGTGAACGCATTGACAGCCCCGCTGAACATATTTCCGGAAATATTGTCAAGATGCCCCCTGAAACGGAGCCAGGGACCGGCAGGAGAAATGTGGTCGGTGGTACATTTTCCCTTTGCCTTAAGTAGCAGGCGCAGGCTTGCGTAGTCCTGGCCATCCCATCTATCGAAGGGGGTGAGCAAGGCAAGTCGGTCCGAGTCAGGAGATATCTGAACCGTGATGCTGGTATTGTCTTCTATGGGAGCAAGAAAGCCACTTTTGTCCTGAACGAGTTTTCTTTCGGGGACTTCAGGCACTTTTCCAGGAGGATTTAGGGTGAAGCTGCTTCCATCCGCAGCAGTGTATTCGGCTGTGAAGGGGTTTGTGCTGAATGAACCTGTCATTGCGTAGGCACAACAGGTTTCCGGGCTTCCAATGAATCCGCTGGTACCTGAATTGCCGTCATTTCGTTTAGGGAAATTTCGGTTGTATGAGGTGACGATGGAGTTGCGGAATCCCTCTTCAATTCCCTCTCTGTTCCACTGTCCGATGCAGGGACCGCAAGCGTTGGCCAGCAGAGTGACACCGATTGCTTCGAGTTTTGCAAGCTGCCCATCGCGTTCAATGGTGGCCCGGATCTGCTCGGAGCCCGGTGTAATCAGCATGGGGATTTTTAGTTTAGCGCCATGGGCTGTTATTTGTTCGGCCATGGCGGTTATCCGGCCCATATCCTCATAGGAGGAGTTCGTGCACGATCCCACCAGGGCATAAGTGATGTTTTCAGGGTGATCACCCTTCTCCACATAGTCTGCCATGTTGGCAACGATTGAGGCGCGATCAGGTGAATGGGGGCCGACCAGATACGGCTCGAGGGTAGATAGATCAACCTCAATTACCTGATCGAAGTGTTTTTCAGGATTGGCAAGCACTTCATCGTCTGCCCGGAGCAGATGTTTGTATTTGTCGGCAACTTCGACAACATCGTCACGGTTACAGGCTACGAGAAATGTGGCCATGTGCTCATCGTATGGGAAGGTGGATGTGGTTGCACCGAACTCTGCGCCCATGTTGCAGATGGTCGCCTTTCCGGTACAGGAGATCGAGTCGGCTCCAGGGCCAAAGTACTCAAAGACTCTGTTGGTTCCACCGGAGCAGGTCAATTTACCCAGAAGGTGCAGGATAACGTCCTTGGGGGCTGCCCAGCCCTGCAGTTCACCAGTGAGGTGTACACCGATAAATTTGGGGTGCAACACCTCCCAGGGAAGACCAACCATCACATCAACTGCATCTGCCCCACCAACCCCGGAGGCGAATGCTCCAAGACCACCGGCATTTGGTGTGTGTGAGTCTGTACCAAGCATCATCAGTCCGGGAAAGCCATACTGTTCAATAACCACTTGATGGATAATACCTGCACCGGGCATCCAGCAGCCGAACCGGTAACGCTGTGATGCTGATGAAAGAAAATCATATACCTCTTTGTTCTCGGTTTTGGCAATGTTGAGGTCGATTTCTGCGCCTTTATGGGCACGGATGAGATGGTCACAGTGAACGGTTACCGGTACTTCGGCTTCATCTTTCTCCGCGAGCATGAATTGGAGCACGGCCATTTGGGCAGTGGCATCTTGAAGGGCAATACGATCAGGTCTTGTTTTTATGTACGAGGTACCGGCGTCAAGCTCGGCGGTTGCGGCATTGTCGAGGTGGCCGTAAAGGATCTTCTCTCCGTAGGTCAGGGCACGGCCAAGACGCTGGCGAATGATTGCAATGTTTGCGTCCATCTTCTTATAAATGGCTTCGATAAAAGCGGGGGTGGAATCAACCGATGTGTTCATACTGTCTCCATCTTGTATATATACTATGAGAATATCAGTGTCTGACTCCATAATTCCAGCAATAAAAAAACAGGTCCGAGAGGTACGGGACTCCAAGAATATATGAGAGTCAAACAATATAAAATGTTATCAATAGCAACATGGTACTTACTTGCAGTTTATCTGCGTTAGAATTACCGCCAGGGTATTTATCCAGCGACGGATTCTAAATGTTTTCCGACTTGTCGGGTAAGGTTATGGTGCGGTTTGGTCAGGAACGGATTTGTTCTTCGTCCAGCATTGTGTCGAGAAAATCGAGAACATACTGACGCTGCTTTGCTGTGGCATGTGCTATGCAGTCACAGTGCAGGTGGGCATTACTCCGCACCAGCAGCTCAAAACAGACCGAATCCTTCCTTACTTCAACTCCAAAATAAAAGGGGGCGCAGTCGCTGTGTTCCTTTTGGGTCTCGTTAAGGAGTTCGTCGGGAAGAACGATCCAGTAGAGTCCGATCATCGGACCCATCTTCAGGTTTCGCTTCAGGTATGAGTCTATGTTGTCCCGCTCCATGGGGGAGAGGTCATCAACTATAAATTGGCGCATGGCGGATATTCCAGGTTGTCAGGTAAGCTGCTGGCTGGAAAAAATGGTGTGTTCTTAATCCCCTTTCAGCCTGTTTCCTGTTGTTAGAGATAGTCGGCGGCAATGGCAGACAGTGGGCTTCTTTCACTCTTACTCAGTGTAACGTGCCCATATATACCATGTCCTTTCAATCTTTCAACTGCATAGGAGAGTCCATTGGAGGCAGAGTCGAGATAGGGGTTGTCAATTTGCTGCGGATCGCCGGTGAAGACCATCTTGGTGTTTTCACCGGCACGGGAGATAATGGTTTTTACTTCGTGGGGGGTCAGGTTCTGGGCTTCATCAACAATGACAAACTGCCGGGGAATGGAACGGCCGCGGATATAGGTGAGTGCTTCAAGTTCGACCTGTTGATCCTTGAGCAGTTTGTTGACCCTTTGCTGGACGCTGCCCTCATCATCACTCCTGCGGTCATGGCGCATCAGATAGGTGAGATTGTCAAATATGGGCTGCATCCAGAGGGAGAGTTTTTCATCTTTAGTTCCCGGGAGGTAGCCGATGTCTTTTCCCATTGGAATCACCGGTCGTGACACCAGCAGCCGTTCATAACTCTCCTTGTGGATGACACATTCAAGTCCTGCAGCCAGCG
>JAJRQL010000183.1 GCA_024280265.1 Deltaproteobacteria bacterium | reverse complement strand
GCCGTAGTACTCGATAATCTCTTCAATAGACAGACTCAGATCGGTGGAAAACCCAGACAACTCGTACCCGGCACTTGAGACTCTTGAGCATGACAACCCGGTCACAGGCACGAACTGTCCGTGCCTTTCCATAAAGGTTGACCGTATATTCTTGTCCCCGTCTCTTGTGCTTCCGGGCCAGAGAAGATGATGTCCCAAGTTTGTTGCCATATTTTCTGGGGCGACCCGTTTCTTTTTCCTGGTACCGGTGGTTCATCGAACAAGTTATTGTTGGGGCGAAGCCGGGATATCATGTGGATTCGTTTACCCAGTTTTTGGCGTAACGGCTTCCACAAACCATATTTCGATTGATTCTGTTTAGCTGCATGATCAAATATATTGGCACAACCAAAGATATTTTTGCCTGTTTTGGGGTTGATGAAATCATCAAGGGCTACAGGTAACCTCCCGTTGGTTGCCGGCTCTGTTATCAGTTTCCATGACCTGATCCATAGCTTATTCCAGGGGATTTTCGGCGAGGCCATGAATCGATAGTACTTTTTCTTTTTGATAGTAAACCCGAACAACGTCTCAAGTGCCCGAAGAAAATTGGACGTCCTGGATGAGGTAAACGGAAGAATGATAGCGAGCAGGGTGTATATAAACCACGGCCCACGTTGCTCAAAGATACGGAGACATTCAACACTATCAGAACAAGCTGTCACTGCATACCCCAGATGAAGCAAATCTGCCGGTACATCTCAACGATTGCCCTGTCGTCATTGACCAGCAGAATACGTTCATCACCAGTGAGCAGATTGTCGGACTCAACCTTTTCTGTATCTTTCACCAAAGCCGTGGTAGCAACTGGAAATTCCCTTACCCGTGTCGCCGATATCTACCTGAAGATAGGACCTAGGCTTGAGGTGGACACTATTCCCGGATTCCCCTCAATCTCTTCTTCAGAATTGAAGAGACCGTCAGCATAAAAATCTACCCCATAGGCCTGTGGGCGAATGGAAAAAAATTCCCAAAAAACAGCGCCACAACAAGAAAAACCCTGCAACCCTCGTCTTTTCTCAGTCTTTTTTTTGTTTTATCTCTGTCAGCTTTGCCATTAAAGTGGGCCTTTTTCCAAATGATGGCGTTGCCATCACTAACAATACCGCATTCAAGGAATGGAAAGAAACTGTAATCCAGGCTCAAGGTCCTTTACACGACTCTCCCATAAAGGACACTGTTTGCGGATACATTCCCTGTTTTTCAAGTACTGGGAACAGTGAATCTCTCCCTCAGCAGTCAGGGGTACCGAAAGTATTGATTCTGATAATCTGGCAGTTTCAGTAAGTGCCAGCCACGTCTCTCGCTGGCAACAGCGCCCCCCACGATGTCCGGAAATAATCTTCAATATTTTTGCACTGAAGGACTGAGCCAGCTGCCTGGGGGAAGGAGTGAGAGGGGTTGCCGCAAGGATGATGGCAACAGCAATCCCGGCTCCGACGGCTGCACCGCACGCACCCCAGAAGCCACATACGCCACCGGGTATATCTCCGCCGCGCCGGATACCGGTAAGAATGGTTGCCGCCTTGATATCTCCCCCGGAATTTCTGTAACAGGCCAGGATAATACCAGGTATCATGGCATGGTGTTCAGGCCCATGCATGGGGATAGCCGGGTGGCTGCGGATCAACTCCAGCAGGCGGATAAGGTCCTGCTCCCCGGTGCCACTGCAGATTGCTCTGATCAACTCAATTCCATTCTGCTTATGACAACCGTCACAGACAAAATGTTCATTGGCACAGCATCCATTTGCAGAAAAGAGACGGCCGCAGTAGCTGCAGGTCATCTCTTTCGTATCAGTAAAATACTGCAATTCAGCCCCACAGACCATACAGCCGGCATTCTTTCGATCTTTTTTTCTACTCCGGGGATATGGCCATCGCAACAACCCTCTGGGAGCACATTGATCTCAGTCTGGGGAGAACAACAAGAGTTCTTCATCTGCAAATTACTGACAACTCCCTGTTCATCAAGGACAAAAACGGAGTCTTCAAGCCCAGCCAGTTCACGAACAGGAATTGTTGTCCGCCTTCCCTTTATCAGTAAAACTCCGGATTCGGTATAAATCGCTCCATGGGGGCCTCGATAAATCACATCTTTGGAGGCAACTGACTCCTCTGCCTCACCAGATAGGCGGATGGCCTCGTAGGTGAGGGAATAAAAATCCATCCCCTCCACCTGGCGGTAGGGAAAACGCTTTATAAAACGAATTGCAGTAAACCCTGCTGCCTCCATCATGGCAACCAGTTCTTCCTGCTGCATTGCCCCGCCAAGACACTCACCACGATACCGCACATTATTTTTCAATCGGGCAGGGATGGCGACATCGGTTACGATATCTGACACCACCAGCCTCCCACCGGGCTTTAAAATCCTGAAAATCTCCTGATATGTCATCCGCTTATCAGGACTGAGATTGATCACACAGTTTGAAATAACCACATCTGCAACTCCTGCATCCAAAGGAATTGCTTCAAGAAAACCCTTTCTGAATTCAACATTGGCATAGCCCAGCTGTTCAGCTACCTCTGCCTTTGATCCGCTGGCAAGAGCCAGCATTTCATCTGTCATATCAATGCCATAAACAAAACCACTCTTCCCCACAGAATCCGAGGCCATAAAACATTCAATACCGGAACCGGAACCCAGATCAACCAGAGTCTCCCCCTCCTGCGGGGCAGCATCCGTCACCGGACTACCACAGCCGTAAGAGTGTTTTCTGGTTTTCTCCGAGAGAAAATCAGCCTCTGCCTGGGCCGGTGCCAGCGGGTTAACAATTTCTTCTTTGGCCAACAGTGCAGCCTCACCATAAAACTCTCTCACAGAACTGTGCCCGGTGTCTGATGCGAGTGAAATAAGACAGTTGCAGTGGGTCAAAGCAAGATCTGTTCCCACGTCGTCCGCCTCCAGACAATCATGCCGAACATCTCCCATTCGCAGTAAAATAAGCCCCTTACCCTGATAGCGGTAGGTGGCCACTTGCTCAGCAATCAGTTGCAGGGCAATACGATTGTACAATTCAAGATAGGGATCATACCCAACCCACTCGCCCCTTGACAGGAAGCTGTGATCGATATCCCCTCCACCTACCAGATATCTCAAAGAATTATTTCGATAGACGCAGGAATCGTTGAGGCTCGAGTTACGAATAGCATTGAGAACCGGACTGGTTTTCCACACCTTGGACAAACCCTGTTCCAGGTGCCCGCAGGAACATCCTTCCATGCCTACCAGTGCAGGTGATGGGTATATCACACCATCCGGGCCAATGGCCAGGGACTCCCAGCCGGTGTTGGAAAGATCATACCTGGTGCCGGGCGTTGAAAAGATCTGACTACGCAGATTTTCTATATTATCAATGGTCAACCCCAGTTCAGTGGCTCGTTTCCAGGCCGCCAGCAGATAGGGAAAAATCTCCTCTGGAGTAACAAACTGATCCCGACTGCCGTTCCCCCGTACAAAATGGTAGAGCAGATGAACCGAAGATGCCCCGACTTCAGCCGCGATATCCACAATACCTGACAAATCCCTGATATTTTCCCGGCTTATAGCCACTGAAATGGTGACCGGAATCGCTGCTTCACGCATGGAGACAAGGTTTTCCATCAGTTTCTGGTAGCTTCCCCTGCCACGCAGTCTATCATGACTCTCTTCAACACCATCAAGACTTACCTGAAGATGAAGCCTGTCAAAGGTGGAAATCAGGTCAAGAGACTGCTTGAGAAGTGTACCGTTGGTGAGTACAGCGACATGGACATCACGGTTTTCCTGAAGAATACTCTCAACAACAGACAAAAAATCAGGATAGAGGAACGGTTCGCCACCGGTGAAGGAAAAGAGATGACAGCCAAGGGCCAGGGCCTCATCCACAGCACTGTTCAGCAACTCACGCCTAAGATATCGTCTCTTTGCAGGCGATGCCGCAAAGAGGCAGTGCCGACAGCTGAGATTACAGGTGTCGGTAATATGAAACCAACACTCCTTCAGACGCTTGAGCTCCAGTGCTGCTGCCCTTCCCGCATAAGGCTGTTCTGTTTCCACGGCAAAAGCACTTCGCAACATCTCCCCTTCATAGTTACCAGCAGCATGAACTCTACCTGATGTGATTACCTGATCGGCCTCTTCTGAAACAACTATCCAATCCGGAATCTCCGGCTGTACATACAGGGCACAGCCGGAGAGATCAAAACGATCCCATCCTTCAACACCACTACGATCATATTTCCTCATTTACTATTGCCACTCACGCATCCTGGTCTGGAACCGGGGGAGGCTCCTGGTCAATTACCAACTGATCACCCCGCAGGCGTTCTTCATAAACCACCAGCATAAGAAAAGTTGCAAGGGGTTGAGCGAAAAGCAGTGCCAGAGGAATGGAACCACCAATTGACAGAATAAGGAGATAAAGGACCATAAGCACCAATTGGTCAGCCACCGGTTTGCGAACAGCCATGGCCCAGGACTCCTTGGTGGCCTCAATCAGACCCATATCCTTGTCTGTCATAAGAGGAATCATATAAATTGTTGAAAACACAATAAATGCCGCAACAAGCAGACCGGGAAGTACCAGCAGAAAGAATCCAAGAGAGGTCAGTATTACCACCAGCAGTCCATAAACAAACAGGGGCAGGAAGAGACGCATCTCGGAAAACAGATCTCCTATCCTGGGTTCGCGCCCCTCTCGAATGGCCCTCAGCAGAGACTGAATATATCCCGCGGTAGTTACCGGCGCAAGAATTCCAAGACTGACGGTAATAACCAGCACCTGCACCAGAGTGAGCAGAATAACCGGCACAACAAACTGCAGGGTGGTCTCCCAGGCAGTTTTCAGGTGTTCTTTGAAGTCCATGAAAATCTCCTTATAATATAGTTAGTGTCCGTCCAGAAACACTGGTTAGGAAAACAGCATACTTTTCATTAACTATGGGATATTTTACGACCCTTCGCGCTGAATGACAAGCCTGTAAATGAAAATATTAATACCGGGAACAAAAGGAAACCATGAAAAATGCTGCAGGAAGAAAACCGGCGGAACCGGACAGCAATTTGAAAAGACTGAAAAACCGGGATTTCACGCACCAGGCCGGCTGTTGCCTGCAAAAAGCAGACAACAGCCAGTGGTGATAATACCCCTGAATATTTCAGGAGATATTCTATATTACTTCAAGATAATACCAGCATCTTTGGCGGCATCCTCAGCATGAGAAACAAAGATATCAGCAAAGGCATCCTCTTCACCAAGGCCACGCTCAACGGTCACCACTTCAAAACCATTCTTTTCAAGAACAGACTTCCAGGAATCAGCATCGGGCCCGGCCATATCATTCATGGAATGATCCCCTGCCACAACCATGCAGGGTTTTAAAACCACTTTCTTCACGCCATAGAGCTTCAGAGTATCCATAACATCGGCTATTGCAGGAAAGCCTTCGACATTTCCTATGGTTGTCACAACATCAGGATAGAGTTCCCGCATCCGGGCGGCAAGCTCAAGATAGGCGCCTGCGGAAGGAAAATATTCATTACCATGTCCCATGTACACTAGAGCTGCCTTCTCTTTCCTGGCAATTTCCGCATCCCCGGATAACGCTCTGGCAACGATCACAATATCCTCAGCGTAAGGATGGTCCGTACCGTATGTTCCAAGAACAGGACGGCCAAGTGCAATTTTGTGGAAAGGTTTATACTTGGGCTTTTTCATGGTACCCATCCGCATCAGGCTGTCTACATAGGTTGCAAGATCAAGGAACTCTTCACCCATAGCAATATGAGTCGGTTGAACAACGATGGTATCATAGCCCTCATTCTGCAGATCAGCAATGGTGGCAAGCGGTGTTTTTACATGAAGGACTTCTGCTGGGATTTCAGGATGGGCTTTGATATAGGCCGGATCCTCCGCGCGATGCTGCCATTTTTTACGAATAATGTTTGAAGTAAAAGCTATCCGCACAGGAGTATTCGGATACTTTTTTATCATCTTGGTCCGGATGTTGAGCAACCCCTCAAGGGCTGGCTCCACCGTTGTGCCAAACATGGCCAGAACCACGGCACTCTTGTGTTCTACCTTCCAGGCATCACTGGCAAAACTTGTAGTTGCGACACAGAGAAACATAAGTGCCACCGTAAAAAAAATTATTCTCCTCATAAGGGGAACCTCCTTTTCACGGTCCGGAAAAACAAAAAATTCCCGGACCAATTGAATAATTGACCCGAGATGTCCCGTCTTTATCCCAGATATATCAACGACCTCATTCCCTTGCCTGGGACATGAAATCTTTTTCAGGCAGGTCTTCTGACTTCCGGATCTTCCTCCTTTCGCGCCTTCCCATCACTCAATGATGACAGTGGCTTTCAGCGAAATTCGTCCCCGGTTACAGCGGCGGGCCCATCCCGGATTTACACCGGGTTCCCTTTTCATCTGCTCTCACAGAACCTGAAAATACTATAAACGACCCTACTATGAGATTTTTTCAGTGTCAAGACGGTTCAACAAAACTATACATTTAGTGTTTGACAACACCACCAACACCATATAGAGTATGTCGACATCTTCACTGGTACACTCATGGGAAACACGAATACGCACCAGGTAAATGAATGTGGTCCCTGTATCGGAACCTCCCCCCCTATCCGGAAAATGGTTATGAAGACTGAGGATGTGCTATTCTCCCGCCCACTTCTGTCGCAAATCCCATAACCTCGGGTTGGCGGTCACCTTGCACAGCAACGACTTAAATCAAAACACCACTTCTAACAACATGAAACCTTTAACCCTGCATCTGTTTCGTAAACTGCACCGCTGGGTCGGATTGACTCTGGCAGCACTGGTGATCTTTTACTACTTCACCGGCATCCTGCTAAACCACAGGAAAAGCTTTAATTACTTCATAGACAAGGAAATCACGATCTCCAGTGTAAAACAATCGGACACCGCAATTATGCGTCAGTTCATTGATTTCTACAAAGAGCAGATAGGCCGCAGTGATGATCCCACTGTCATCCGGATACGGGATGGTCAAACCATAGAATTCCTCTACGGCTCACACGGAAAAACAACTTTTATCATTGACCCGAAGAAGGGGGAGATGAAGAAAATTGACAAGAGCCCACAACAACCTTGGAACAGACTCAACAGCATCCACAAAGTATTCAAAACCAGTACTACCTGGCTGATCATTGCCGATTTTACCTGTATCGCTATCCTGCTGCTGACTCTGACCGGACTGACTATCTTCCGCTATCGTCCTCTGGACTGGTTACTGGCAGGCGGAGGAATACTTCTGCTGACGGTGGGAATATTCTTGTCCTGAGTCTTAATACATGGCCTCAAGAACTTCAACCAGACTGGCAACAGCCACAATTTCAAGGCCCTTAACCGGCCTTTGCGGAGCATTTGCCTTTGGAATCACCGCCCTGCAGAAGCCATGTTTTGCAGCCTCTTTCAGTCTGGCCTCTCCATTGGCAACCGGTCTGATTTCACCACTGAGCCCAATTTCCCCAAAAAAGAGCGCTTCATGGGGAACCACCCTGTCCTGGAGACTGGATACAATACCCACCATTGCTGCAAGATCGGAACTTGTTTCAGTGATCCGGATTCCCCCAACCACATTCACATACACTTCATCACTTGCCGTAGCCAGCCCGCCATGTTTTGCAAGAACGGCCAGCAGCATGGCAATCCTGTTCTGATCCATACCCACAGCAAGACGCCTCGGGTTACCCGACTGGCTTTCCGTGACCAGTGCCTGTATTTCAACCAGCAGTGGTCGGGTCCCTTCCCACACCACAGTTACAGCACTGCCTGATGCTGGAGTGTTGGATCGTGACAGAAACATTGCTGAAGGATTTTTGACCTCCTTCAAGCCCCTGTCAGTCATGGCAAAGAAACCAAGCTCTCCCACGCTACCAAAACGGTTCTTGTCTGCCCGTAAAATACGATACCTTGCATCATCGGTAGATGAAAGTACAACCTGTGCATCCACAATATGGCTCAACGTCATGGGGCCTGCCAGGGACTGATCTTTGGTGACATGACCAACCATAAAAACAGAGGTGCTGGTCTCCTTGGCGTAACGGGTCAGAATTGCAGCAGACTCACGCACCTGAGAGATGGAACCTGGTGCCGAATCAGAGGCCGTCGAGTGTACCACCTGTATGGAATCAATCACCACCAGACGCGGCTGCTCCCGGTCCATAACTGCGCATATCTCTTCAACAGATGTCTCTGCAAGCATCTTTATATTATCAGCGGGAAGCTCAAGGCGGTCTGCACGATCGGCAATTTGTTGCGGCGATTCCTCACCGGAGACATAAAGTACAGGCATACCAGATGCCGCACTCTTTGCCAATGCCTGAAGGAGCAGGGTGGATTTCCCAGCACCCGGTGCCCCACCAATAAGCACCACGGATCCACAGACGATCCCCAACCCAAGTACCCGGTCAAACTCCCCAATCCCAGTTGACAGCCTCTCAGAACGACTTCTGTCAACATCGGACAGCAGCTGAACAGCAGCCTGCCTGCCGCTATATCCGGCAGACCGACGACTGACAGAAGGTTTTCCAAGCCGAACTTCCTTGACTGTATTCCACTCTTTACAAACACTGCACTGTCCCAGCCAGCGACTGAAATCTGCACCACAATCGGTGCAGACAAAGGCTGTTTCCTGTTTTTTTGCCATCCCTTTCCATGCTCCTTCAGTGAGAGATTGATTTTTCATTATAATAGCACATAGCTGTCATGGGGAAAAGAACAGATCCCCCTTTACTCACAGCCTTAAAAGCCCTATAATATTCACCATGAAAAATACAACGACCGCCACACAGTGGATACCTCTCTCTTATTCTTTTGCCTTTTTACTGCGCTCCAAAAGACTGCTTGGCTGGAGTGCAATCCTGGTACTCATCACAGCTGCATTTACCTGGGCCGGGTACCTCTTGACCGTTGATCTCGTTGACAGTCTCACCGGTAGTTTCTTTTTGACACAGCCGGAAGCCATCGGTATCTGGGGTTGGACAAAGTATCTGGGCTGGGAGGTCATGCACTGGGGGTTTCTGATTATCAGCAGGGTGGTGGCTTTTTATGTCGCCTTTCTCATAGCCTACAGCCTCTCGGCACCAGGTTATGTTTTCCTGAGTACTGCAACGGAAAAAAAACATGCCGGAGAAAATTTCGAGGCGGATGCAGCGCTGAACATCAAGGGACTTCTCATTGATCTCTGGGAAGGGATAAAGATAGGAATTTTTGGAATAGCAGTAACCATTGCAGCATTGATTGCCAACTTTATCCCCGGGGTGGGACAGGTCATTGTGCTCCTGCTGTACACCTACTACTCGGCTCTGATGTTTGTTGACTATCCAAGTTCCCGCAGACGCTGGAGCCTTGGACAAAAAATTTCCTGGTTAAAAGCCAACAATAAACAGGCACTGCGGCTGGGCATATTACCTGCCCTGCTCAGCCTGATCCCTCTGCTGAATATCTTCTTCATTGCCATGATATTTCCACTGATGACCGTACACAGTACGCTCAACTTTGTGGCCATCGAAAAAGGAAAAAAGAATGGACTCAGCAGGCAGCCGGCACGGAAGGGATAACCTTCACAGGGGACCTTTGAGGTCGTTTCACTATTTTCACCACGTTATTCCCTTTGGGAATCAACGTGTAGCAGGAAAGAGGCTCAGAGCGATTTTTCATCTTTAACTCCTGCCTGGTACCACGGGGCAGTTTTTTAGGAAGATGGAGTCCGGTGCGCTCACCGATGACAATTTCCCGACCAGATGCATGACTTTCAAGGCGGGCTGCAGTATTCACTGTGTCGCCGATAACCGTATAGTCCTTTCTGTTTTCGGCCCCTACACTGGCTAAAATGGCACTGCCTGTGTTGATACCAATACCAATGGTAAAAGTCGGCTGGCCCCGTGCCGCCCGTTTTCTCATAAGAACAGCCGTTGCCTTCTGCATCTCAAGGGCCGCTCGCACCGCAGATCTGGCACCACTTTTCTCGTTGGAAATATGGCCAAATACGGCCATAATCTGATCTCCCACAAATTTATCAAGCATACCATTATGCTTGAAGAGGATATCAATCATAATGGAAAAATACTCATTGAGCATGGCAACAACTTTCTCGGGTTCCATGTGCTCAGAGATTGCAGTGAAAGAGCGGATATCAGCAAACATGATAGTTACATTCTTTCTTTCATTCTTGAGAAGCTGCCCATCCCTTGAGACCATCGGTTTTTCAACGAGATCCCTTCCGACATAGCGACAAAGCTGGTTCCGAAGTCGATTTTCCCTTTCGAGATGTTCGTATGATTCAGACAGGTCACTTGCAAACTCCGGCGACTGGAAACTCCTGCTCTGAATATCCCGAGTGGCCTTGTTGAGCTGCTCAACAACGGCATTAAAATTTGTTGCAATATCCTTTAATTCACCTTCAACGTTGATATCAAGAGGTTGTGGGATTTCCCCAGTTTTTGTCGCTATTGCAGCAGTCTTTTGGGCCAACGTTTGCATCTGATCAGAATATTTTCTCAGCAGAGTAAACCCCACAAGTATACAAAAAAGCACCAGTGCTGAGCAGAGAACAATAAGTGTGGTGGAAACATGATCTTTCTGGATAAAAAAATAGGTGGCCAAAAGAAAAGGAATAATTCCCATCAAAGCAAGACTTATCCTGATTTTTCGGTAAAAACTGATATTCTGTTGATTCTGTAGCAATCTCATTTCTGCGGCATCATACATGGTTTTGATATCCTAACGATTTCTGCAACCACTGTTGCACGTCAATAGATAGTCAGATTCTTCTTGGCTGACAAGTAAAAAAACCCCAATAACCACTACGTAATAATAGCATACAGCATGGAGATCAAAAAAGACAATACAGATAGTGAAAAAATCCCGGAAGGCCTGACAATACAAAGAACATCAACTGTTTTGTCAGGGAATTAAGTGAAAAAATTTGTTTAGATATCAGTGCATTACTCAATGACAAGCTCATAAAACTCTGAAATTGCAAATCTATTTCAGAATAAATATGGAACTGCAGAGACTCTAGAAATGAGGCCCGGGTTTATGAAGAGAGGCCTTGGACTGCTCCTTTCGTCCTTCCAGAATTTTTTTCAACTGGGCATGTTCAGCTCTTGCCTGGCGCAGCTCTTCCTTCACTGCACTCTGCTCAGACACTACAGTTTCCTGCAAGATCAGCTCAAGGGCCTCCACTGCTTTCTGACTCTTATAGAGATCCCTTGCCAGGGCGGGAAGATACATACGACAGTCCTGAATATTCTATTTTTCTTCCATGGGCGCCGGAACCAGTTCCGGAGTCCAAAATACAACCTCACGCTCTTCAATCTCTTCCCAGAATCCGGGACCATCCCATTCCTTAGTCTGGTCATAATAACCGCTGTGCATAATTTTGAGAATCACCTTGTCGGTTCCCTCAAGCTGCCCTTTATCAAACTCCCGTATTCCCTGAACAGGAGTGCTGCCCAGATAAATCCACTGGCCCTGGCAGGAATTACTGCCCCCCACCACCTGGTACAGGACATGAGCGCCCTTAGGCACAGAATTGATCTTAAAGTTTACAGTTTTCTGACCAGAACACCCTGACAAGGCAGCAAGAGTAGCAAGGAATACAGCCAACCATGTGCAACGAAAAAAAATCTGCCAGCACTTATTGTCATTCACCAGTATCCCCTATTTCTTTTTTTTGAGTTCAATGATTATAGATTGGGGCTCGGCAATGGCTGCATCTTTTGTTTCGTGACGCAGCTTCACCCAGAAAGATGTTATTTCCTCTACATACCCGAGCTTGCGTAACTCAACCGTTGCGTGCCTTGTGCCTTCATCATCACTTTCCCAGGTCACCAGCAATGGGGTCATCCCAAGGTGGGTATCATCTTTTAAATTGATGACCTCGGCACCGGGGGGAATGGATTCAACCTTTACCACTCCGTACATTGTCTGACTGCAACCAGTCAAAAAACCTAGTGCCACCAGGGCACATACCTTCAGTAACAGATTTTGGAGATGAACTCTACTCGTCATTTTGCTTTTCACATATTTAGTGCCTTACTCCATAATTCCTGCAATAAAAAAACAGGTACCCGAGGTACGAGACTCCGAGAATATATGAGAGTGAACCAATATTGAGATGTTACAAGGCACTTACTTGCAGTTTATCTGCGTTAGACTGTCTCTGCCTTGGAACAAATCGGCATTTTTTTATTCGCTCCTCCTTTCTTACCTTTTCCTGCAGTAAGGGGTCAAGGTAAATCCATTTTTTCACCGAAAACTTCGACTCTCCAACAGTCCTGCTTTTCCTTATCAGCAATCAGCCGCAACCGGTGCCCGTTCCCAGGCATTGAGCAGTTCCGCAACTCTTTTTCGCTCTTTTCTTCAACGATTCCCGCCCCTTTCCTGTGTAGACCGCATCAAGGCCGGCCTCTATAAATCCAGACATGGTAACCAGGTCAATTCCTGCCCTTAAACACACCTCCTTTGGTGACTTTCCCATGTCACTCACCAGAACAGCCCGGCAATCGTGAAAAATTCTTGTCATCGCCTCCCAACGCCCGATTCCACCACCAGGAGGAGGTGCCGGGCGTTCCTCAATGAGATCATACCCCTTCTCCGTTCTGGCATATATCAAAAAGTTCCGAGTCTCGCCCAAGTGCTGGTTGACCAGCATCCCTTCAAGGCTGGCCACAGCCACATAGGGACGTACTTTTGCAGGAGCTGCAGGCATGGTGGCACAGGCGTTCAGGCATCCCGCCATCTCCGAGGATTTATCCCTGCCCAGAAGCCCCACAGCATCGGCCCGGCAACGTTTACAGTGCCGCATCTGGGGAAGATATTTTTCACAGCTGTTGCGCAATGTATTCATCATGGGTTTATCAGGCTCGGACAAATCAGCAAAAGGGGTATCGGCATTGGGAAGCATGGCCATGCAATTGAAAAGATCCACCCCCATATCAGCCATCGCTATAGCTGTAGCTTCAGCATGATGGTCGTTCACCCCAGGGATGGTTATGAAGTTTATTTTCACCGTTACTCCCCTGGTCTTGAGTTTCTCTATGGCATTGAGCTGCCGCGCCAGAAGGAGCTCTGCAGCCTGAACACCCTGATAAATCACCTTACCGTCCCTTACAAAACTGTAGATATTCTTTGTGATTTCTGGATCTATGCCATTTACCGTGACCGTAACATGAGAGACTCCGATATCCGCCACCTCATCCACATGAGGAGCAAGACCAAGACCATTGCTTGATAAACAGAGGATAATATCTGGATATTTTTGCCGCAACAGTTGCATGGTGGTCAGGGTTTCATGGGCATTTGCAAAGGGATCACCCGGGCCTGCAATTCCCGCCACAGTAATACGTGGTTCTGCCACCAGAACCTTATCCATGTAACTCAGCGCCTGCTCCGGGCTGAGAATTGTGGAGGTCACTCCGGGTCTTGATTCATTGACGCAGTCATACTTGCGATTGCAGTAGTTGCACTTGATATTGCACTTTGGAGCCACGGGGAGATGAACCCGCCCGAATTTCCCCTTTACCCTGACATTGAAACAGGGGTGACGTGACAGATCAGGGGATGCATTCTTTATTGTATTCATAACTGACTCCATAGCGTTTCTTTTTTTCTCTTGTCTGTGCTCCAACATCCGGCAGACAGCCATCTGTCTCAAGTCACCATTTTATTTTGTTTTTCCATATGACCAGCTCGTAAAAACCTGAAATCACTGCTGGCTAAGTAGATACGCGTAGACTTCGAAAAACTTCACATCCGAGGCGCAAACATTTTCATTGTTTCGGCATACTAGAGTACGTCGTAATGATAGAAAATGTGAAGCAACGAAGAAAGTAAAGAGTTTTTACAATGCCATCACATATAGGAATAGCCAATCGGAGACAGCTCCTGTTTTCTTGCAATACAGGCATTCACCACCAGGTCAAAAAGATTCTGACTCCCTCGGTACCCCAAATGGAGAATGCGTTGCCCACCCATGCGATCGTGGATGGGAAACCCCACTCGTATAAGGGGAATGGAAAGCTTCTTCGCCAGAGGGTAACCCTTGGAATTTCCAACAATCAGATCCGGATCCATTTTCTCAGCAAGCTCACTGATGTCATAAAAATCCATGTTTTCAAATACCTGTGGTGCTTCTGGCAACAGGGAAGCACTTCCTGCTGAAATCCGTTCTTTGAGCTTGCCACTCTTTCCTCCTGAGGCACAGAGTACGGGCATGACCCCAATTTCTGCAAGAAAGGCCGTAAGTCCAACCACCAGGTCTTCTTCTCCGTACACTATTGCCCTTTTCCCGTAGAGGTACTTGTGACCATCCACATAGGAATCCACCAGTCGTCCCCGTTCTGCCAGATACTTCTCTGGAACTGGAGTTCCACTGATTCGTTGAAGATGTTCAAAAAAGAGATCTGTGGCGCTGATCCCCATGGGCATATCCAAGCAAATATTCTCCAGCCCGAAACGATCTTTCAGAATTCGTCCCCCGCTCTCAGACCCCATGGTGTGCCCAAACTCCACTGTGGCCAGAGCATTCCCCATGTTTGAGATGGAATCCAACGGTGTTCCGCCAGACTGAATCTTCTCATAGACGACTGCTGCTCTGCCATCAAGGGTGTCTGATATATCAGGAAGAACCGTTGCAGAAATCTGAAAGTCACTGAGTATTTCTTTGAGGTATCGAATATCTGCCGGGGAGACAAGACCGGGCAGCAGGTTCACCGCAGCCTTCCTGATTCCTTTTCTGCAGGCCAGGGTTTTCACCACGGAGGTCACCGCATCGTGAAGCCCCTCCATGTGTGAGCCACTGTAGCTCGGGGTGGCTACCTGCACCATGAGCGGTTTTTCCCCCTCCACCTCCTGATCATATTCCTTGAGAAACATGGCCACATCATCACCAATGGTCTCGGTAAGACAGGTGGTGGCGATACCAATAAGGGCCGGATGATACTTCTCTGTCACATTCAAAAGTCCCATTTTCAGATTAGGACCACCTCCATAAACCGCGTGTTTTTCACTCAACGATGAAGAGGCAATATCAATTGGCTCATTAAAGTGACTGATTATATAGCGACGCATATAGGTGGCACAACCCTGGGAACCGTGAAGGTATGGTACAGCCCCCTCAATTCCCTTGAATGCCAGGGCTGCCCCCAACGGTGTGCAGAGTTTACAAGCATTGGTGGTTGCAATATAGTTTGGAGGATTTTTTGACATGGCTATCCCTGTTGGTAGATTGTTATGTTAGGAGTTGTTAACTGCCAGGAGTTGCAGTTCCGCACCAAGATGCTCCCACTGAGGGGTAAAACGCCACACCGGACTCATCACCGAAGAGTGAACCTCGCGGGCAAAATTGAGCATTCCCATAAACCCGGCCAGGGCCTCTTTACGTTCGTGGTTATGATCACAAAATCCAACCCCGAGTTTGTAGGCAATGGGGCGCTCTTTTACCCCACCGACAAAAATGTCAACCCGTTTCTCTTCCAGAAAGCTTGTCAATTCCAGGGGATTAGTATCATCCACAATGATGGTCCCGGGATCAGTAATTTCTGCAAGTTCCCGGTACTCATCTTCAGTCCCGGTTTGAGAACCCACCATCACAACTTCCATCCCCAAAAGGCGAAATGCCTTAACTAGTGAAAAAGCCTTGAATGTCCCCCCCACGTAAATGGCAGCCTTTTTCCCGGAAAGTTCTTCCTTGTAAAAAGCAAGTTTTGGAAGAAGCTCCTGTAACTCCCCTTTCACAATATCCCTTGCCTTATCAAGAATTTCCGGCGAATCCTTAAAAAACTCAGCCACGTCATAGAGGGCCTGGGCCATGTCCTCAACCCCAAAATAAGAGACCCTGATTGACGGAATTCCATAATCCCTTTCCATCATACTAGCCAGATCCATGGTGGAACCAGAGCACTGCACAACGTTTAAGGCCGCGCCATGGGCACGACTGATGTCAGCCACCCGGCCATCACCTGTGATATTGGCAACAACCTCAACGCCCATACGTTCAAAATACTCACGGATCATCCAGATCTCGCCAGCCAGGTTAAAATCCCCTAAAATATTTATGGAATGAGGGGCGACAGTTTTCGTGTCCCCGGTACCAATCAGCCTTGCCATAGCATTGCAGGCTGCTGTGTACCCTGCCCGCTTATTCCCTTTAAACCCCTCTGACTGAACCGGAATAACCGGTATGCCACTCTTTCTCTCCACCTCCCGGCATATTGCCTCAACATCATCTCCGATTATACCTACAATACAGGTGGCATAGACAAAGGCAGCCTTCGGGCTGTGGCGATCTATGAGCTCCAAAAGAGCTGCAGTGAGCTTTTTCTCACCCCCGAAAACCACATCAAGTTCCTGGAGGTCAGTTGAAAAGGAGAGGCGGTGCAGCTCAGGTCCTGAAGAAAGTGCTCCACGGATATCCCAAGTGTAGACGGCACAGCCAATCGGGCCATGTACCAGGTGCAGAGCATCGGCTATGGGGTAGAGTACCACACGGGATCCGCAGAAAACACAGGCCCTCTGGCTCACAGCACCTGCGAGGGAATCTTTGTTGCATGCCAGTGTAAAGGGCTGCTCTCCGGTACGGTGGATCTGGTCTTTTCGTTCATTCAATGGTTCCATAATCATCCTTCCCTGTTGCAGTTTGTATCCGGCCATAGAGTAAAATCATGAACAGACAATTATTATGAGGTTGTAAAAGCAACCACTGTGCCAGAACAGGAAAATTCGAACTAATGACGATTTTTCAGATAAATGACCTAAAAAAACACTCCACCCTGAATCATTCAGGTACAACCCGGAAATTGTCAAGGAACAGACAAAATGGAAGATTTCCTTCCATTTTGTCTGTTTTCTTTACCACCTCCCGCCTCATACCTTTCGCTCATCTCCTGCGGGCTGGAGACAACTCCAAGCCGAAGGCATGCTGTCAAAGGTCGTGACCATTTCGCCTTTTCAAAGTCCGAAGGCTGGTGGCGAAATCAACAATGGACGATAATTTTGCAATACTTTGCCCGGTTCCACGAAAATCGGTGATCAATTCGCTCGTGACTGCCTTCATGCGGATGGCGGAATGAAACGTTTCCGGGAAACTTCAGATATTTGATATTCAGAGGATATTTTTTTAAAGCAACAAAGGGTTTGGAGAAAAAGACCATTTCTGAACAGGCACTAACCCACGTTACTGGCACAATCTGTTCCTTACGAAGAACAAAAACCACACGCAACTTCGTCACCGAAAAACGGAGTGTTTTTAGGGAACCTTGAAAAATCAGATTTTCAATCTACAAGCCTTTTTAGTAATAATGGTTATCAGAAGTTGACTTGGAATCTATCTGCACATTCATCCAAATCCCATTCAACTTGAGAATTCATCCCAAATTGGACAGGATTTCCCAGCATTGGACACACTTCACTCATGATATGTGCAAAGAGTCCCATATCTATCAAAGTCAAAGGCCAGGTTTCGCAACCCTATCTTTATCCTGGCCCGTATAATGCCGACACATCGAAGAAGCATGTTACCGGCCCGTTGCGCCTGGACCCCGAAAATATGCTCCACCCGGGATCGTATTCTCGCTCCTGTCGGGTTTCCCTGCTGCTCCCATCGGGTCAAACTTACGACTGCGTGTCCCTTTTCGTTGGAGATGCTCTCTGAAACTGTTGGATTGCAACCAGTTGGTGGTATCTTCAGAGCGATACGCCGAATCAGCCCAGACATCCCGGCTGCTGTTGTTCGGATCCAGCAGTTCTTCAAAGACATTGCTGTCATGAACACTGGCACTGGTCACCGAATACTCCCGGATGAACTTGTGGGCCACATCAACAGATATATGATTCTTCTATCCGAAAAAGCTTTTGTTATTCTTTTTGGACCAGCTGGCATCGGTATCTTTCTGGTGTTTTTTTGTTTTCGCTCCATCTTTCCGGCTGGTGACCGTTTTTGATCTGCTTGTTTTCCTCGCGGCTGTTGCGTTGTATCGGAACCTTCACAATAGAGGCATCGATTATTTGTCCCTTTCTGCGCACGATAGCCGTTCTCACTGAGATAATCGTTGAAGATGGCAAAAAGCTTGGCAACCTTGCAGCGATTGATGATTTCACAGAAACCTTTCTGGAGCTTGTTGTCATCATTGAGAGCGGTGGTGATAAACTGAGTGCCACCTTCAGTCCAGAACTGGCCGAGCTTGCCATCTATGTTGTTGACGTGGCGGCCAGGTGATAAGATTCCCCGGAAGGGTGGGCCCGGGATCACCCTTCCTGACCTTCTGGTGATTAATAAAGTGGATCTGTCCCCCCTTCATTGTCAGTCATGTATCGGGACACCAAGAAGATGCGAGATACACGCCCCTATGTCCTTACCAACATGAAACTGGCCTGGGTGTCGACGATATCCTGGAGTTCATCGTCGGTGAAGGGGTGCTGGTGCAGAAAACCACCTGATTCCAGAAGAACAAATTATATTTTTCTTTTCCAAATGAGATATATCGGAATACAATGGAGCTGATGCGGCAGGATCTCATATACTCTGAATCAGGTTTCAAATGATACGATTCATACTCAATGGAAAAAAGGCAGAACAGGAAGAAATCCGCGCTGCAGTATACTCGCTACGCAGTCAGTCTGCTGATATCCAGGTACGGGTTACCTGGGAGCAGGGTGACGGAGAGAGGCTGGTTCGTGAGGCAGGCCGGGAAGGAGTCAAGCGCATTGTTTCTGGTGGCGGAGACGGTACCCTCAACGAGGTGATTAATGGTCTTGCGGGACTGGAAAAAGGAAAAAGACCCGAGCTTGCCATCCTGCCCCTTGGCACTGCCAATGATTTTGCCACATCCTGCTCCATTCCTCATGCACCACTTGATGCCCTCACCCTTACTCTGTCCGGAACGAGCAGAGATGTTGATATTGTCCAGGCCAACAAGAGGTTTTTTTATCAATGTCGCCTCTGGCGGATTCGGTTCTCGGATCACCGCAGCCCCCCCCTCAACTCAAAAATTTTCTTGGCGGCGCGGCCTACGCCCTGACTGCTGTGATAAAATCCCTCACCTTCAGCCCCAACCACAGTCGACTGCTGGCAGAAGGTATTGACATGGAAGGAGAGGTTGTGGTTGCAGCTGTCTGCAACGACAGGCAGGCTGGAGGAGGGCAGCTGCTGGCACCAGGCGCATGTATCACTGACGGTCTCCTGGATATCGTGGTTATCCTGATCTTTCCCATTGCCGATGTTGCCCAGGTTATTCAGGAGATGCGGGAACCGCAGGTTCCGGCGGCCTGTCCGGAAGCGGCTTCAACAGATGCCGTTCTGTTTAGTTAAAAAGTTGAATGGGCTGCTGTCTGGTGGTCCCGTGTATCCGGACGGAGGCGATTTCTCTGTTCCAGCGCTGTAACTGCTGATTGGCATCGGCAAGGGAGCGGAAGTTCTTCAGGGGCAGGAAGTTACGTTTAACGTATTTTACTCCGGCCTCTACGATTCCCTTCTTTTTCGGTTCGCGTGGCGTACAGGGTGAAATGAGGAAGCCGTATCCTTCAGCAAAATCGGCGTAGGAACGTTGGACGGCAGGGTCACGCCAGCAGGCTCTGGTGATTGCCGCCTTGGGGTTATCGATAACGACCCGGCCAGGAACACCACCAAAGAACGCCAGTGCCCGACGGTGACATCCAAGCCAGGTGAGAATTTTCTGATCCCGAACCATCTCAGCATATTGGTGGCGGCTCCAGGCCAGGGTCATGATGAAAAACCAGGTCTTGAACTCTTCACCGGTGAAGACATCCACGATGAGTGGACCGGCCCCGAAGTCCACCTGAGCGCTGTCACCGGGCTCGTGGTCGAGCATAACGGTGGCTTCGGGCGGTTTATCTTTTTGGAGTTTTTGCAGGAATCGCGCACAGCTGAATAGCTGCCGGTGACACCGAATTTTCCTGAAGCGTTCTGTGAATGACGGTTCCGGAGATGCCCTGGCTGTCCAGCCCTTTACCTCCTCGGCAAAGGGGGCGATAGAGGAGTCCTGCTGCCTGGTTGCAGGAGTGGCAAGAGTCCCGGCAAGTTCCTGATCATCTGGAAGCGGGGATGTTGTCTCCAGCCAGCCGTGGCGTTGAGCGGTACTTCTGAGTGCAGCAGCCTTGTTGCGGCCTATAAGACCAGTTTTGGCAAGCCTGCGATCTGACTCACCCTGGCGTATCCGGGCAAGTATGTGACGATATTCATGCATTTCGAATCTCCTGTTACCCATCTTTGTGATCCTCCTCGGATTTGTTGAAAAACAAATCAGAGGACTCTACACCGATGGGATGGAAAATCCGAAACTCTGATTAAGTGGCTCTATTAGGCCGATCCTGAAGTGGCTCCATTACCCCGGTCACAGGGTGGCTTCATTAGCCCGATCTTCAGGTGGCTCTATAAGGGCAGTCAGTAACAGTTATAACCACATTCACAACAAAGGCAACTTTCTCTTTCATTCGCCGCCGCACTTCGGCAGGACTCAACTCCTCTATCATGCTTTAATCCTGTTATCTTCGTATTTCCCAGCAGTGATGAATCCTGCTGTTCCTGGCAAAATCAACGGGAATGGTGTCCCTGCTGATATTGCGGACCGAGTAATATTTTTCAATGGACTCATCCATCTTGAATCGCCTGAAATTTGTGGAAAAGATGAGTAACCCGCCCTCTGCCAGACGGGCCATCGCTTTTTCAATGAGAAGGCGATGATCCCGCTGTACATCAAACACCCTCCCCGCCTTTTTGGTATTTGAGAAAGTGGGAGGATCAACAAAGATCAGATCATACTCATGCCTGTCTTCTGCCAGCCACTCCAAACAGTCCCGCTGCACAGTTTCATGGGCTAAGCCCCCAAAGCCATTCAAAGCAAGGTTCATGCGGGCCCACTTCAGGTAGTTGGCAGAAAGATCCACGGTGGTGGTTGATTCAGCGCCGCCAACAGCCGCGTGGACTGTTGCGGTTCCAGTATAGGCAAAGAGGTTCAAAAACCGCTTCCCAGTCGCTTCCCGGGCAATGCGCAGTCGAATGTTGCGATGGTCAAGAAATATCCCGGTATCGAGATAATCGGTGAAATTAACCAGCAGAAAACAGTCACCCTCCCGCACCGTATGCATCTTTTTGCGGCTGCCCTGTTTCTGATACTGAGCCTTTCCTTTCTGTCTCCGTCTCTTTTTCAGAAAAACCCGATCTCTGCGAACCCCAAAAAGGTGACGAATCTGATGAAGAGTCTGCTGAAAACGGCACTGGGCCACTTTTTCATCGACCGTGTCAGGGGCAGCATATTCCTGAACATGAATCCACTTTTCATACAGATCCACTGAAACATTATAGTCCGGAAGGTCTCTGTCATAGACACGAAAACAGTTCAGCCCCTCACGTCTTGCCCACTTAAGAGACTTTTTGGAATTTTTGCGCAGCCTGTTTCCAAACTCTATCCCTTCATCAGGTCCCGGCTCCACTGCGAGATGCCACTCAAAAGTCTCTTCTTCAAGGAGAGAGGCAACACCACAAAACAGGCGACAGTTGATGGATCCATTGTAGAGGCGGTGAGTCCGCTCCCACTTGATCCCCATCCGGTCGCCAAAATCTGGGTTGGAGGTAAACACCCCAAGCTGCCAGCCGCTCAGCTCCTTCTTACAGATACGCCCCAGGGCACGATGCAGCTGTTCAGCCTCATCAGCTTCAGAAATCCGCTCGCCATAGGGAGGATTCACAATCATGATCCCCTGAGCGGCAGGACGACGGAGCTGGGCGAGCTGCCCCTGTTTAATTACGATCTTATCCTCATAGCAGGCATGTTCAATATTGTTTCTGGCCACCGCCACGGCACGTGGATCAGCATCATAGCCCAGAAGCATTGGCCATTCCCGTTCAAGTCCAGCCTCCTCCCGTTCCACGGCCTCATCCACCAAGCTTGACCAGAGCTCTTTATCATGCTGTTTCCAGCCACTAAACCCAAAATAGCTTCTGGAAAGTCCGGGAGCAGCATCCCCATAGATCAGAGCCGCCTCAATGAGCAGAGTGCCGGAACCACACATGGGATCCAGGAGCATGATGTCAGACCCTGTTTCCGGGCTCCAGCCAGCCAGGGAGACTATGGCTGCCGCCAGGCTCTCTTTCAGGGGAGCAAGGCTGCCGCCCTCTCTGCGATATCCTCGCCTATGGAGGCTTTCACCACTGAGATCAAGGGAGAGAGTGGCATGATCCTTATGGATATAGACACGAATTCTAATACTGGGACGTACCACTGAAACCGAGGGACGTATCCCCAGTTTTTCCCGAAACTGATCCACCAGCGCGTCCTTCACCCGAAGGGCCGCAAAACCGCTGTGACTGATTGCTGAGTGAGAAATACTGCAATCCACCGCAAAAGTACATCCCGTATCCAGATGCTCTACCCAGTTCACCTGCAGAGCCCCTTCATAGAGCGCATCTTCGTTTGGGGCCGGGAAATCTCTCAGCTTTATAAAAACCCTTGAGGCGTATCGAGACCAGAGGCAGGTACGATAGGCAGACTCCAGATCCGCCTGCCAAGTCACAAGTCCCCTAGCCTGATCAACCTCAGTTCCACCAAAATCATAAACCTCCTGACCAACCAGCTCTTCGAGACCAGCGGCACAGCTTGCTGTAAGAGTATATATGCTATTCTTATTTTCCATGAAGACAAAGGTAATGCTGTTTACTGAAATGCACAATAGGAGATCCCGCTGATCGTATAAAAGCGCAATTTACCCAACAACTTTCTACCCCATCAACAGTAACCTGATGTTCACAACCCTGCGAACATCATCCAGGCATCACCTGCCTTTGGGATTATTGTGTCTACAATCACACTTACCTTTCCCTGCCAATACAACAATCCTTACCAATATGGTGGATCGCCCATGCTGGAGCAGATCACTCTCCAGATCGTCCACTGAATAATTGTGACAATAACAAACTATTTTCCCCATAATTCACCATTTTCCTTGACTTTCCAAAACAGGACATTACCATATCGCCATATAGCAATACCACTATCCATTATAACAAGGTCTCCAATGAAAGCATTTATTCGAGTGATGAAGGCACTGTCTGATCCTAACCGGGTCCGTATTCTCAAACTGCTGCAACACCAGCAAGAACTCTGTGTCTGTGAGTTACAACCCCTGATCGGACTTGCCCAGTCAACTGTTTCCAAACATCTGAAACTCCTCGAAGAAGCAGGACTTATACATTACAGGAAACAGGGGTCTTGGATCATCTACCAGCTCAGCGATGGTAACGAATCAGTATACGCCCAAACAATGCTTGCAAATCTCACCGACTGGCTGTCCGACGACCCTGTTCTTAAGAAGATGCTGGAAACTACTCCCGATATTATCAGGGAACGCAACTGTAATCAATAAACGAGAATAGCACTATGAAACCTCTTCCCAACCTTTCAGTAAACACCTGCTGCTCCAGAACTCCACAAACAGGAAACAGGAAAGTAACTCCAGGTCAGGTTGCCCTTGCCCTGCTGGGACTGATCCTCTGGTACCTGATTTACAGACAACTCCTGCCCTTTTCTCACTTTGCTTCCTACACCCTTTTTGGTCTTTCAGAAGGAAGCCACCTTGGTGATGCTGTGCAGTTTTTTATCTACGATGCCCCAAAGGTTATGATGTTACTCACCCTCATCGTCTTTATCATCGGTATGATCCGCTCATTTTTTACCCAGGAGCGTACTCGTAGATATCTTGCAGGAAAACGGGAATCTGCCGGAAATGTCATGGCTGCCCTTCTTGGAATCGTGACCCCCTTCTGTTCTTGTTCCGCAGTCCCGCTTTTCCTCGGTTTTGTTCAGGCAGGAATCCCCCTTGGGGTAACATTTTCCTTTCTCATTGCTGCGCCGATGGTAAATGAAATAGCGCTGATTCTTCTTTATGGATTACTGGGATGGAAAGTTGCTGTAATCTACCTCACCAGCGGACTGTTGATTGCCATTATCTCAGGGTGGATCATTGGCCGACTCGAGCTCGAACACTGGATCGAAGAATGGGTACAGGAAATGCGTACTGCAGAAGCATTGATCATTGAGGAAAAACTTAGCTGGTCTGACAGGATAACACGTGGCAAAGACGCGGTTCGGGAAGTTATTGGAAAGGTCTGGCTCTATGTCCTGGCAGGTATTGCAGTTGGTGCATTCATACACGGTTATATCCCGGAAGATTTCATGGCAAAGGTAATGGGAAAAGATACATGGTGGTCAGTACCAGCAGCGGTTCTTGTTGGAATTCCAATGTATTCAAATGCCGCAGGTATCGTTCCTGTGGTTGAGGCTCTACTTGGTAAAGGTGCAGCCCTGGGAACAGTCCTCGCCTTTATGATGAGTGTGATAGCCCTGTCACTGCCGGAAATGGTGATCCTACGTAAGGTTCTTAAACCCCGCTTGATTGCAGTTTTCATAACTGTTGTTGGAAGTGGTATTCTCTTCACAGGATACCTTTTCAATATACTCTTTTAAAGAGATACTCAGCACAAAGAATGGATTGTGTCTGCTATGAATAACCGACTACCAATCCATTCCTTGCCCAATAACAGTTTTATGCATGACTCGAACTAACTGCTTTTATAGTTTTTCATCATCATTTTGAGGCTGGTTATGGTTCTGTTAAAAGAACGAACCAGCTTCCCGATCTCATCTTTTCGTTCCATACCATCAATCTTGATGTCCAGATTTCCCATACTCACCTCTTCAATCTGGTTGGTGAGGTGTTTAATGGGTTTTACGATCAGATTTGACAGAAGTATGGCAAAAAGAATCGCAAACAGAAGCGTCACAAGTGAAAGAATTGTCATGCTGGTTTGAATCACTTTGAGATCTCGGTAGGCCTCATTGACCTCAATCTCAGCCACAAGTATCCAGGGGTATTTTTTGTGCTTGAGGTACAGATCGATGACTTCCACCCCTGCTGAGTTTTCCCTTACAGCAGTAGAAAAACCCTCACTATTCGCCTCTCTGATGCCCACTACATCAAGCATTACCTTGCTTTCAGCTACTTTATAAACAATGGGCTCCCCGTCAACAGTTGTAAGGAAGATACGGCCGGTTTCTCCTAGTTTCAAATCTTTTGAAAGCAGTTCCTGCTCATAGGGGATTTGAAGTTCAAAACCGATTACAGCCTGAGTCACTCCAGTAGAATCTTTCACCGGAAAAAACAACATCTGATGGTTATGATCAGATTCAACCCAGCTTGAAAAATCAGATACCGTCGTCACTCCTTCTTCAAAAGCCTTGGCAACCCACTTGTTTTTCGAAGTATCTTCCATCAAATGAGAAGAAGGTGAGCCCTTCAATTCATCTCCGTGGTTTGGACTGACTGATATCTGTCGAGACTTATTGATTAAAAATATATGATGATACTTTCCCCAGTGCGTTTTCTGAAAACTGTACAGAAGATTCTCAACCTGAGATTCAAGTTTTTTGTATTCCACCAGCTCACTCGTGGAAAGTGCCCTTACGTTGGGAAAAGATATATATTTTTGAAATACGTCAGTATCCGATATGGCTTTTGCTGAAGATTCTGTCGTATATATATAATTTTCAAGTATTGACTCTCTTGACCTCGCGATATCAAGCAGAAAGCGTTGAATAGAGTTTGCGAACACTTCAGTCGTTTTTACATAATTAATCATCCCCATGGTTGACAAGGGGACAAGAGACATTAGTAATAATGCTATGGTTAACTTCACTTTAATCGAAAGCATTTATCCTCCACTTGCGTAATTACAACCCACAAACAGTATCACATTGTGGGACAAACCAATCTGGTAACAGATGTAACGATTAGAACATCACTTCTTTTGTTTCTGGTTAATTGAGAAATAAAAAGAATGTTTTTCGATGCAAAACAGAACATTCGACATACAAATAACAAAAACTACACCCGCTAGATCAAACAGTTAGCCAGTTGTATGACTATACATAACCAACTTGCTCTGGTTTTGTCAACACTTTTTGGGGGGGAATTTTCTGGCTAAAGCCACCTCAACTGGTCGTTGGAGACCATCCAGCAATCCCCCCACTATACGTTATTGTCCTTTCAGGATTCCTGATAATTCCTGTGGTGCAGATCAGGATGTCATCTCAATCTGTTTTGGCTCTCCACGTTTTTTCAACATATAGTAGAGCACAGGTACCGCCATACGACTCACCAGCAGGGATGCTATTTCCCCAAACATCAGTGAAATCGCCAGGCCCTGGAATATAGGGTCGGCAAGGATCACAGATGCCCCGACCATCACCGCAAGAGCGGTGAGAAGCATGGGCCGAAAACGTACTGCACCTGCCTCCACTACAGCTTCTGCAAGGGGAAGGCCATGACTTATGCGAAGCTCTATAAAATCCACAAGAATAATAGAGTTACGAACCACAATCCCCGCACCTGCCATAAACCCGATCATGGAGGTTGCTGTAAAAAAGGCCCCAAACCCCCAGTGGGCAGGAAGTACCCCAATGAGCGAAAACGGAATAGCTGCCATCACCACCAGGGGAGTAAAGTAGTCCTTGAACCAGCCAACCATAAGCATATAGATTAGGACCATCACCACACAGAAAGCCAGACCAAGATCACGAAATACTTCCAGAGTAATATGCCATTCACCATCCCACTTCATTGACGGTTCAGCATTGGTAAATGGCTGATTCAGATTAAAAATCTTCACATTTTCACCAGAACCACCAAAGTCTGCAGGGTTCAGTTCCGCCAGTTTTTCGTTCATATCAAAAATGGCATATACCGGACTCTCCACTGCACCCGCCACATCACCCGTCACATAAATAACAGGTTTGAGATTCTTGCGATAAATTGGCTGCTCCACCGGAACTTCATCTACTTTAACCAGCTCCCGGAGAGGAACCAGGGGGCCTGTTGGATTCATAACTGACCGCATCCCGATACTGAGTATCGCATCTATGGAAACCCGCATGGAACGCGGCATTTCAAGGATGATGTTCACCGCTTCCTTATCTTCCGGTTGGTGAAAAATATCGATGGACATACCCTGCATTCCTATCTTCACAGCACGGGTAATTTCTCCAGCTGAGATATGATTCAACGCAGCCTTTTCCTTGTCAACGGTGAGTACCAGACGGCTGCGATCTGCCTCGCGGTACCAATCCACATCCACAACTCCTTCCGTGGATTCAAAAATATCTTTTACCGCACCGGCCAGCTTGACCCGATCTACATCACTGGGACCGTAAATTTCAGCCACAAGGGTCTGGAGAACGGGCGGGCCTGGGGGTACTTCGGCCACAGCAACAGCTGCACCATATTTTTCAGCAATGACTGCGATTGCTGGTCGAACCCGAACTGCAATATCATGACTCTTCAGGCTTCTCTCTTCTTTTGGCAGGAGGTTCACCTGAATATCTGCAACCGTCGGACCCTGACGCATGAAATAATGCCGGACAAGTCCGTTAAAATTGTAGGGCGAGGCGATACCGGCATAGACTTGATAATTCACCACCGCCGGATCGTTCTTGATAACCTCAGCCATCTCAAGGGCCACCCGACTTGTCTGCTCAAGGGTTGATCCCTCAGGCATATCAAGGATAACCTGAAATTCGCTCTTGTTGTCAAAGGGCAGCATCTTCACCTTTACCAGCCCAAAATAAACCATGGAGCAGGCTCCGAGCAACAAGACTATAATGGTCACAAAAAAGATAAAACGGGCAAATCCGCTTGCCAGTAGAGGTTCCATAATCCGATGATAGAGGCGGGTGAACAAATCATCGGGAGCATGATCTTCATCAAAACCTTCACCTTCAACTGCACACTCTGACGGGCTGCATTTTTTTCGTAATAACCGAACTGACGCCCACGGGGTAACCGTGAAAGCGATGATCACGGAAAAAATCATGGCAGCCGATGCCCCGATAGGTATGGGGCGCATATAAGGTCCCATAAGTCCACCCACAAAGGCCATGGGGAGAATAGCCGCAATAACAGCCCAGGTTGCCAGGATGGTGGGATTCCCAACCTCAATCACAGCCTCTACCGCAATGGTGACCATGGACTTATCCTTACTTCCGGGAAGACGGATGTGGCGGACAATGTTCTCAACCACCACAATGGCATCATCCACCAGAATTCCAATGGAGAAAATCAGGGCAAAAAGAGTGATCCGGTTCAGGGTGTAGCCATAAAGGTAGAACACCATTAAAGTCAGTGCCAAAGTGGATGGAATAGCAAGCATCACCACTGTGGACTCACGCCAACCAAGAAAGAATAAAATCAGTATTGCCACTCCAAATACTGCTATCCCCATATGGAGCAGGAGTTCATTTGATTTTTCTGCTGCCGTCTCGCCATAGTTTCTGGTTACAGTAACGGAAATATCATTTGGAATAAGAGTTCCCTTCAGTGCCTCCACCTTTTCCAGGACTTCATCCACCACTCCCACTGCATTGGATCCTGGTCGTTTTGCTATGGAAAGCGTAACTGCTGCCTCTTCAGTATGTCCTGTCACAGTCCCGAAAAGGACATAATTATCCGGTTCCGCCGGACCGTCAATGATAGTTGCCACCTCATCAAGATACACGGGGCTACCACCATAGACACCCACCACAATACGTCCGATCTCCTTACTGTCCTTGAGGAATGTTCCTGTCTGAAGCAGAATTTCCTGATTCATCACCTTAACTTTACCGCTGTAATTCTGGTGATTTGCCTGTTTCAGTGCCGGTATCAGCTCAGCAACTGTGAGATTCCTGGAGCTGAGAAGAAGGGGATCAAACTGGATACGAACCTGTCTTCGGGTTCCACCAATAAGGGTAGTTTCAGCCCCGTTATGGATACTTTTTACAGCATCATCCACCTCAGCTGCCAGGCGCCGCAGGGTGAAATGATCGTATTTAGTGGAATGAAAGGTGAGCGCCAGAATAGGGACATCATCAATGATATGTGGTTTTACAATGGGCGGAGAGACCCCATGGGGAATGCGGTCAAAATTGGTGGCTAGCTTCTGATTAAGCCGAACAATGGAAGTCTCAAGGTCTTCACCGACGTAAAAACGAACCACCAGCAGACTCTGTCCCGCCATTGAGGTGGAATAAATATACTCAACACCGGGCAGCTCATAGAGCAGTTTTTCCATGGGAATGGAAACACGTGTCTCTACTTCCCTGGGTGTGGCCCCGGGCATGAAAACCATGACATCAATCATGGGAACTTTGATCTGTGGTTCTTCCTCACGCGGCAACATGACAATTGCCATGACCCCCAGGAGCATAGAGGCTATAATTCCGACCGCTGTGAGCTTGGAATCAACAAAAGCCGCAGCCATCCTTCCGGCAAAACCCGGATGTTCGAAATTATCTATCTTCATTGAACCGTGATATCCAATGGTTGCCCATCCTGCAGCTTATCACTTTTTGAAACAACAACCAGCTCCCCAGGATCAAGACCGGAAACGATTTCAACCTCATCCCCGTAAGCAGCACCGGTACGGACAAGACGCATCCTGGCTGTCCTCCCCCCTTTATCAACCACAAAGACCATCTCCATCTGTCCCCTCAGTACCAGAGCAGAACGACTGACCATCAACGTGGTTTCTTCTGATCCTTCAATACTGATTCGGGCAAACTGGCCCACCCGCAGATCTGTTCCTGGAGCTATGTCAATCTTCACCGGAGCAGTTCTGGACATTGGATCTGCAGTAGGTGCAACCTCTGCCACCTCTCCAATCAAAATAAGTTTTGCCGAAGGTACCTCTATGGACAGGGAGTCACCCACAACTACACTGAGCAGAAGTGCCTCTGGGACCTGAGCAAGAACTTGGAGATTTTCCCCATTTTCAATCTGAAGCAGAACCATACCTGGAGATGCCATATCGCCAATATTAGCAATTTTCCTGGTAACTGTTCCTGAAAAAGGGGCGGCAATGATAGTGTAATCCAGCATGGTCTGTGCCTCTTCGTAGGCAGCTTCAGCAATACGGGTCACATCCGTCAGTGTTTTAACAGTCTCCTGGGTGGATGCTCCCTGCTTCAAAAGCTTCTTCTCACGGGCAAGATTTCGCCGAGCCTGAGAGAGCTGAGCCTCAGCCTGTAAAACCTTTGCTGATATCTCCCCGGCACTGATCTTGACAAGCATATCCCCTGAATTGACTTTTGATCCCAGTACGACAGGGAGTTCAATGATCTGCCCAGAAATCCTGGCTGAAATCGATGCTCGCTCCACAGCTTCCAAAGTTCCCACAACCTCTATCCGGGAACGAGCCACCTCCTCCCGTACCTCTTCAACAGCTACGGTAACAGCAGGTAAAACCTGATCTTCCCCTCTTGGATGCTCCTCCTGCCCCTTACATCCTGGAAAAATGGCAACCCCACCAATGAGCAGCACTGCTGTTAGTATCATCTTCCAGTTCATCACTCACCCACCTTCTCTTTTATCATACCTTCGAATTGCGGTAATCCCATAGCTCTTCTTAAATCAGCCTTTGCCACCTTGATATTGGCCCGCGCCACACTCTGCCTCACAAGGGCGTCAGTAAGACGCATCTCAACATCTATCAGATCGGAGGAAAGGATCACTCCCTCTTTGAAACGAGTCCGGCTGAGACGGGCACTTTCTTCTGCCTGCTCCACCATTTTTTCTGTTACCTGCAGGCGCTCAACAGCCTGGCGGTAACTGAGATCAGCCTGTTTTACCTCCAAATCCATCCCCAGTTCCAATTTGGTACGCTGGGCACGAACGGTCGCCAGGGCAGCCATTGCCTTTGCCACATTGGCACTGGTATTGTTCCCTTCATAGAGGCGATAGTTCACCTTCACCCCTGCCATCCATGAATCACCGCTGCCGTCAATAACATAGCCCTTGTCGTACTGGTATGAAGCAAAACCATCCACAGTGGGCAGATTGCCACCACGTGCTGCCTCAAGTTCAGCGATGGCTGCCTCTTCAGCGTGGGCCAGGCCTTTCAGCTCAGGACGACTGGAATAAGTTCTTTCTCCTGGAATCTGTTCTTCGCAATCCGTTGTTGAATCAATAACAACTTCACCATCTTTAAGGCCAAGCAAGTTCAAAAATATTTTTTTGGAGAGTTCCAGATGATGTTCTGCTAAAATGAGATTTTCACTGGCCCGGGATTGCTGCACCTCAAGATAAAGAAGATCAGCCTTTAAGAGGTCCCCTGCGTCGAAACGCGCCTGAGCCACCGCCAGTGAAGCATCAATGGCGGCACTGGATGCCTTTCTTGCCTCCAACATCTCCTTGGCCTGAACAATGGCCTGGAAGGCTCGAACGACCTCAAAGGCGAGACGGGAGTTGAGCCCCTCACGTTCCATCTGAGACTGGGCAAAACCTGCCTCGGCCGCTTCAACAGCAGCCCGATCCCTGCCACCATTGTAAAAACGATACTGTACCCCAGCCCGAAAGTTAAGATCATCAGTCCGACCAGGATTATTAAAATCCATGGACTGTACAAATGCCCCCAGACTAAGGATATTCCCAAACGAATACATAGGGTTATTAGTTTGACCATATTGAGCGGACAAATCAACCTGCGGATAATACGCTACCCGGGCCTGAGCCACTGCAGCTTCCGCCATTTTTATACGTTGTAGAGCAACACGGCTGTCAGGACTGTGAGCAAGTGAAAACTCAACACTGTTCCTCGCAGTCCAGACTTCCGGTACTCCGGAAATATCTCCCGAAGCCCATCCCCCTGCAGGAGCCATACACAACCCCAGCAACAGGATCATTTTCCCCAGCTTACTCATAGGCAATACTTTCTGGTTTTAATGGTGCCACAAATATCCCCTGTTCATTTTCCCGGGATACATTGAGCGTTTTTAATCCAACCGAACTACCTTAAAAACCCTTCCCCTGTGGACACAGAGTAAACGTTATACGGCAGTGGGTATTTAACAAAACCCTTAACCTAATACAGGTCACAACTTCACACAAGTTATAAAGTAATAAATTTTCTCCGACAAAGTCATATAATACCGGATATTCAAATAAATATGAACTTAAAAGGAGGGGCTCCCTATAGGATCTGCTCCAGAAATTTCCGGGTCCTGTCGTTTTCGGGATGATCAAAGAACTGATCCGGAGAAGCAATTTCTATTATTTTTCCCTCATCCATAAAAACCACCTTATCACCCACCTCACGTGCAAACCCCATCTCATGGGTAACCACAACCATGGTCATTCCTTCACGAGCCAGGGTAACCATAACCTCCAGCACCTCACCGATCATCTCAGGATCCAGTGCTGACGTCGGTTCGTCAAAAAGCATTATTTTAGGGGTCATCGCAAGGGCACGGGCAATGGCCACACGCTGCTGCTGTCCTACTGACAACTGGACTGGAAAACTTGTGGCCTTGTCTACCATTCCCACCTTGTCCAGTAATTCCATGGCCCGTTTTTCCGCCTCTTTCACTGGTTCTTTTTTGAGCTTAATGGGGGCCAGAGTTAAATTTTCAAGTACAGTCTTATGGCGGAAAAGATTGAAACTCTGAAAAACCATCCCCACCTCCTCCCGAATACGATTAATATCATTTTTCGGGTCACTGACCTCCTGCCCATCAACCACAATGGAACCGGAGCTAATCTCTTCGAGCTGGTTTATGGTGCGAAGAAGTGTGGATTTTCCTGATCCTGAGGGACCAATAACCACAACCTTCTGTCCCGGTTCAACAGTGAGGGAAACATCATCAAGGGCCAGAAAGGCACCAAAACTCTTAACTACATTACGAATTGTTATTATAGGGTTAACGACGTTCATAGTGACTCAATCGGTTTTCCATATTGCTAAGGAGTTTAGAAAGTACAAGGGTAATAAGAAGATAGATCAAGGCAACCATGGTGTAGGTCTCAAAGTACAGAAACGACTCAGAGGCAAATTCTCGACCACGGCGTAAAATGTCCGACACTGCAAGAATGGAGACCAGAGAGGTATCCTTCAACAGGGCTATAAACTCATTCCCGACAGGTGGCAGAATAGTCCTCCATGCCTGGGGAAGTATTACATAGCGCATGGTCTGTGACCGGTTAAAACCAAGAGACAGTGAGGCCTCGGTCTGACCGTCATCAATGGAGTTAATACCGGCCCTGAAAACCTCCCCCATGTAGGCTCCATAACAGAAGCCCATGGCAATAATAGCAGCAACCATATCCGGCACCCGAATAAGGTGCCCAAGGGCAAAGTATATGTAGAAGAGCTGAACCAGGAGCGGGATTCCGCGAACCACCTCAATATAGGTTGATGCGGCAAGGTTGAACCACCTGTTCTTTGATATTCGGCCCAGCCCAGCAATAAGACCAAGGATAAGTGCCAGGCCGATGGAGGCAAAGGTTACCTTGAAAGTTACCACAATACCATCCGGTAAAAATTTTATGATATCAAGATATGGATCCGGCTTGGTAACAAGAAGATAGACAATGATGGCAATGGTTCCAAAAAATGAAATTCGCCACGCAGTGAATAACCCCTTATCATCCGGATCAGGTATGGCTGCACCATCTCCAACTTCAATAACTACTTTTTTTTCTCTCATTACTTATGATTTACTCTGGTACTCCTGAATCCGTAACAAATCAGTGAACTTTACTGTTTGACATGCTGGTTTATCATCGCACAAACAACAATACCTGATGTGAAAAATCCACTGGCAAATCTTCAGGTCCTCAGCTACGGATGTTTCACCGGCTGCGACTGACTGATTCAAGATACTTTAAAAAAGAAAAATCCGGACTGTCCCTGCAATGGCGGGAACAACCCGGACTCAAGAAACAACATCAGGTTCCTGATATCAGGGAAAGGAGACGTAATCACCCTTTCCCTGAAAGAACTGGAATTACTGGCCTATCCACTTCTGCTGCAGTTCCTGAACATAGGGGGTCTTACTCACAGCCTCAATACCCTTATTCACCAGATCGAGAACTTCTTTGTTCCCTTTCTTAATGGCGATCCCGTAATACTCAACTTCACCGGTTTCAATGGTGGTGGCAATTTTAAGACTGTCTTTGTACTGAACCATGGCATAATTTGCAGCAACAGGATCGTCACAAACAACAGCTGCTATCCGACCAACCTTAAGGTCTTCCATGGCAAGACCTACTTCATCGTAGGATTTTGCCACAACACCTTCAGCCCCCTTAATGGCAAAGTAACCCGTGGTTCCAATCTGTCCACCAACCTTCTGACCTTTGAGATCTGCAAGGGATTTAACAGGCGAGTCTTTGGGAACAATCAGTGCCTGACGTACTTTGAAGTAAGGGATAGAAAAATCCATACTTTTTTTCCGTTTGTCGGTGATGGATACAGAAGAACAGACTGCATCATATTTCCCGGTGGCAAGACCTGCAAAAATACCATCCCAGGCAACATTCTTAAATACCGGGGTGAATCCTGCCGCTTTTGCCGCTGCTGTCATATAATCGATGGAATAACCGACAATCTGCTTATCTGAGTTCAAAAACTCCATGGGTGGCCAGGTGGCATCCACTGCAAAAACGATGGTTTTCTGCGCCATGGCAGAGGTACTGACACAGATCAGCATAGCCAGAGTCAAGGTGATTTTTTTAAACATTTCTTTCTCCCTGTTTATTTGATTAAGACCAGGACAGAGAAGCTCTGTCGCTGTAACTTGTTTTTGAAAAACCGTTAACACGCATGGTGGATAGTAACAAGACAAAAAGTGCTGCTACTACCTTAAAAAATTTGGTAAAATGATGATGGCTACCAGATCTCTCCTATTCCAACCAACAGAATAAGACAGGATTGCATTCTGTTTCCCTCTGTAACAACACAACAGTGAAACTATTTATACTGTTTCCAGATAACAATGAAATTCGATACCATGAACCCTGTTTCATGGCAAGGTTATTCTCGATAACTAATGAGAGATGCGAAAAATTCTTGACGTCTATTCTTTTGCGACTAGAATGTGAGGTAACGGAGACGTGAATTGTTTTTTCTATTCCCCATACCGAGTTTTCTCCCAATGAGGTCAGATATGAATTCCATGATTCGATCAGCATTTATCACTGCCGCACTCTTCTCTTCTCTTGCTCTGCTCAGTTCAGGCTGTAGTAAAAAAACCGTTGTTCCACCTGACGGAACCCCTGCCCAAGGATCAACCATCTCCGGTGGTACCAACATTAACTATCCATCAGCCGACGATGAGAGCTTCTCAAGTACAGGACTTGCTGACGAAGAGTCTATTGTTGCCATCAACCCGGCTGATAATGGTGGCCTTTCCTTTAACAGTGATGCTGATCAGCAATCTGCAGAGTACCGTGCCACTTATGGCCGTTCCACCATCGTATTCAGCCCCATTTATTACAATTTTGACCAGGCTGGTATTACAGCCGCCATGGCTCCCATCCTTACCTCAAATGCCGATTACATGAAGGAAAATCCCAGTATAGTGATAATCATTGAAGGTAACAGTGACGAGCGTGGCACCAATGAGTACAACCTGGCACTCGCAGAACGACGTGCCATAAATGCCAAAGAGTACATGGTAAATCTGGGAGTCAATCCTGCCCGTATCCGTACAGTCAGTTACGGTGAAGAACGTCCGCTTTTCACTGGTCAGACCGAATCAGACTGGGCCCAAAACAGACGGGCTGATTTTGTTATTGAATAGGTTTCCGTCCAATTTATAAAAAAATGGTCGCGAAGGTCTAAATATCTTCACGGCCATTTTTTTGTTGCGTCCCATTAGAAACATCTCTGCAGAAACGCCCCGTGCTAACGGCCAATAACAGCCAATATGGCTTCTGTTACTCCCTCAATACTTAACAGACCGGTGTCAATAACATGGGCATCTTCAGCCTTGGCAAGAGGTGCCATGCTACGATTTTTATCATCATGATCACGTTTGATTATCATCTCCAGTACCTCCACCTCATCCACGGCCTTTCCGTTGGCACGTAACTGATCTGCCCGCCTTTTCATTCGCACCTCCGGATCAGCATCCAGATAAAATTTCCAGGCAGCATCCGGAAAAACCACGGTGCCGGTATCTCTCCCCTCAGCAACAATGCAACCCGCCCTTCCAATCTCCTGCTGCATCGATGTTAATTTTTCCCGTACCGCAGGTACAGCCGATGCTCCGGATGCCACCATGGCCATCTCCTGGCTGCGAATAAGATCACTCACATTACGACCGTCAAGGATGACCCCGACATCATCACAACCTTCTGCCGGCGGTATAAGATCAAGGGAAGTGGTAGCCAGACAACTGCGCACAGCAGAATCATCTGAAAGATCAACCCCACTCTCCTTCAACTTCAACCCAACGGCCCGATACATTGCCCCGGTATCAAGATAGGTAAACGAGAGGCTGGCAGCAACCTTACGGCTTATGGTGGATTTCCCCACCCCCGAGGGACCGTCAATTGTAACTATCTGCTGCTCAGGAGACATAGCCAAGTTCCTCAAGACAATCTCCAAGTGTGGTAACAAAGCGACTGTTTTCTTCTGAGGTCCCCACTGTAACCCGTATCACATTGGTATATCCATAGGCCTTCATGGACCTTACAATAACTCCCCTTTGAAGCATGGCTTCATAGAGAACGGTGGCATCCCCTTTAATATTAATGAGAAAAAAATTAGTCTGCGATGCGTAGGCACTGCATCCGAGTTTTTCCACCTCCTGCTGCAGCCACTTCATACCCTTCCTGGTTTTCTGCAGGGTCTGCTCATAGAATTCAGTGTCATTCAACGCTGCTATTGCTGCTACCTGGGCAAGCTGGTTAACATTAAAAGGCTGTCGTACCCGGTGCAGATACCCTGCAACTTCAGCACTCATCAGACCATATCCAACCCGAATACCTGCCAGCCCATATGCCTTTGAAAAGGTGCGCAGAGCCACAACTCCACAACGTCCCTTTGAGTTTCGAATAAGAGAATACACATCCACCTGCACCTCTGCATCCATAAAATCCCGGTAGGCCTCATCCAGAACTACAATAACGTCTTCCGGTACTTCGCTGAGAAATGTGTAGAGATCCCCGGGGAAAATTGCTGTGGCTGTAGGATTGTTGGGGTTGTCAAGAAAGATGAGACGGGTATTATCGGTGACCGCCCCGAGAATAGCCTCAAGATCATGATGCATCCCTTTCAGGGGGAATATCCTGTTCACCCCGCCCCGTGCCTGAACCACTTTCTGATACATAAGGAAGGATGGGTGGCTTGTTATCACTTCATCTCCCTTTTCCACATAAGCCTTCACCAGAAGCTCAATGATTTCATCAGAGCCATTTCCAACAACTACCTCTTCCGGGGAAAATCCCACTGTTTCAGCAATGGTCTGCACAAGATAATAATTTGATCCATCCGGATATCTGTGCAAATTATTCAGAGCTTCACTGATTGCCTGTATAGCCTTCGGAGATGGCCCCCAGGCATTTTCATTGGACGCAAGTTTTATGGTGTTTTTGACCCCATATTCACGCTCCAGTTCTTCAATGGGTTTTCCCGGGGGATAAGGAACGATGGATTTAATATAATCTGGAACCTGTGCCTTCACTGTGTTTTCCTCCGTTGCAAGGGAGTACTCCCTTTTATCAGATCTCTGGACATCTGTTGCCCAACTCTGTACCAAGTTCCAGATTGTATGCGGCTTTCAACAGTACTTCCTCCTGAAAATGAGGTCCCTGCAACTGAATACCGATGGGAAGCCCGTCACTGCTGAATCCCCCGGGAACCGACAGACCGGGAATACCAGCCAGATTCGCTGAAATAGTTAAAATATCAGAGAGGTACAGGGCGAGTGGATCGTCAGCATGTGCCCCACGCCGCCATGCGGGGGTGGGAGTAACCGGGGAAATGATCAGATCACAGGACTCGTAAGCCTTTTGAAAATCATTGAGGATCAGGGTTCGTACCTGAGAGGCTTTTTTGTAATAAGCATCATAATACCCGGATGACAGTGCATAGGTACCAATGAGGATGCGTCTCTTGACCTCATCTCCAAAACCATTGGACCGCGTTTCCCGGTACATATCAATGAGCGATTCCGCATTCTGGTCCCGGTAGCCATAGACGACGCCATCATAACGGGCCAGGTTGGAACTGGCCTCAGCTGAGGCGATCAGGTAATATACCGCCACACAATACTCGGTGTGAGGCAGGGAAACTTCCACAGTCTCCGCACCCGCATCCCGCAATAACTGTATTGCTCTCTCAACCACACCTGCAACTTCCCCATCCAGACCTGCACCAAAATACTCACGGGGAATTCCCACCCGCAGCCCCTTCATTCCCTCACTCAATGCATTGGTAAAATCTGGGATATCTTGTTTTACCGAGGTAGAATCCCGCTTATCATATCCAGAGATCCCATTCATCACCATAGCCGAATCGGTTACATCACGGGTAAGCGGTCCGATCTGATCCAGTGATGAGGCAAAAGCCACCAGACCATAGCGGGAAACTCTGCCGTAGGTGGGTTTTAGCCCTACAACACCACAAAGTGATGCGGGTTGCCTGATAGAACCACCCGTATCAGAACCCAGAGAACCAAGACACTCCATAGCAGCCACAGACGCTGCTGATCCACCCGATGATCCCCCGGCTACAAAACCGGGGTTCCATGGGTTTTCAGGGATAGTAAAGACACAAGTCTCTGACGTTGACCCCATTGCAAACTCATCCATGGCAACCTTTCCGAGAATAACAGCACCCTGCTCTTTCAATTTCTCGACCACAGTGGCGTCATAAGGGGGAACAAAATTTTCCAGAATTTTTGAACCACAGGTTGTGGTCACGCCCCGGGTACAGAGAAGATCCTTCAAAGAGAAGGGGATTCCGCAGAGTTGAGCAACCGTTCCTTGAGCAATCTCCCTGTCTGCCGCGTCAGCCTGCTGCAGAGCCTCTTTTTCAGTAACAGAAATAAAGGAGTGGACAGTATCATCCACACTTCTTATTCGTTCCAGACAACTGCTGGTTAACTCTCGGGAAGAAAGCTCTTTGTTATCAAGTGCTGTTCTTGCCTGGCTAATGGTTAATTCGTAGGAATTCATTACTAACGCCTCAAAATAAAAAAAGAACCACAAAAAGGTTCGGGAAATCTTTTATATTTCTGCCACTGAGAAAACTGCTGCCACAGATTACTATTCAGTATATTTGAATCTGCAACAGCGTGAGTCTTTCCATGAAATTAAATGATCTTCGGTACCACAAATGCTTCTCCATTTTCTTTGGGAGCATTGGCAAGGGCTTCTTTTACAGGAAGAGACTCCTGCATTTCATCCTCCCGAAAGGCATTATTTATGGAGAAAGCATGGGTGGTTGGAGCAACACCTGTGGTTTCCAGTTCATTGAGTTTATCCACATAGGAGAGTATGGTGTCGAGCTGGACAGTCATTCTTTCCAGCTCCTCCTCACTCATATTCAACCTGGCAAGAGTCGCGACGTGCTCTACTTCTTTACGTGATATTTTCATTGGTTTTCAGTCTTTTTATTTTAAATATCCACCCTGAATGTACAATACCTGTCAGTTTTCCCGATCTATGGTGAAGTTGTCCAGGTACTCCCTTGAAAAAACATCTGTCGTGGAGGTAAAGTCCACAATAGCATCGCCAAAGGCCTCAACACACTCCTTGTCAAAATGCGATCCAGCACAATGGTTCAGCTCTTTCACTGCTTCTCTCATGTTCATATTACGACGATAATTTCTTCTGGAAGTCATCGCATCATAACTGTCCACCACAATCAGTATCTTCGTCAAGATATCAAGCTCATCACCACCAAGGCCATCCGGATATCCCTTTCCATCCATCCGCTCATGATGGTGACGAATGATAAAATGTTCCCTCTCCATAAATCCGAGTGGTTTGATGATATTGGCTCCAACAACTGGATGTTTTCTGATCAAACCCCACTCTTCATCTGTCAGTTTTCCCGGTTTTCGGATACAAGTAAGATCAATTACCAGTTTACCAATATCGTGAAACTGGGCAGCACGCCTCAACACCACAATATCGCTCTCAGAAAGGCTCATGGCGAGACCCAGCAGTACAGCATACTCTGTCACGCGCATGGTGTGCCCTGCTGTGTAAAAATCTTTTTCCTCCATTGCATTCTGGAGGCTTGACATCAACTGAACAGTCGCATTTTCAAGGCTGTTGCTATACATAAGCAACAGTTTATTGGTCTTCTCTAGCTCAGAAGTCTTGGCTCGAACATCCTCTTCAAGCTCTCGTTTGTAATGTTCTTCGCGGCGGATAAACATCCTCTTTTCGATAGCCCGCCGTATCTTAACATTAAAAATTTCAATATCTTCAATGGGTTTTGTCAAAAAATCATAGGCTCCATGGTTTATTGCTTTCACGGCATAATCCATGCAACCCGCACCAGTAAGAAAAATAACAGGAATGTCATACTGAAGGTTATTTAAAGCCTCAATGGTTTCAAAGCCATCCATAACCGGCATATTTATGTCAAGCAAGATAACGTCGTAACTGTTATCTATGTTTTCAACAACATACGTTCCATCTGTTACAGAAACAACGTCATACCCAAACATCTCAAGTATTTGCGACACAGTAACACGAACCATGTTATCATCATCTGCGACCAGAATTTTTGCCCGTGTTGTTCCCAAAACACCTTTCCCTCAGCTACCTCACTGTCCAGAATGGAGATAGTTAACCACCATCAATTAAACATCCTAAAAAAACAAAATAACCTGAACTTACCGCTCAGTGAAAAAATATTTTTAATAAGTCAGGTTGTAACAGGAAGAATTCTACAGTTTCCAAAATCTTTTTGCAACATCCCTTGCCTGATC
>JAJRQL010000182.1 GCA_024280265.1 Deltaproteobacteria bacterium | reverse complement strand
TCTGCAGAGGGAAAATATTGTATATTCAGTAATATACTTCATTTCACCGCATGTTCCAAGCTATCAACAAACATGCTATCAAAAATATCTTCATCCACGGCATCTCATGTAACTACACAAAATACCGTCGTTTTATGCTTTCCGGCCAAACACTAATTAAAAAAATAAGAAACCGTGAGAGCGTATTGAAATCAGAAGTTTAGAGTTACACCCCTCAAGGGGTACACAGAAAAGAGTCCAGCGACTGTAAAAAGTTTTCCGACTTGTCGGGTTAGAAGAAGCTTTCAGGAACAACAATAATATCATTGGCAAGAACTGAGGTGTTAAGATCCACATCTCTAAGTGTTGTCTTCCTGTCATCCACAATTCGCACAATGCGGACGCTTGATTTCGAAGCCTTACCGGTAAATCCACCGGCCCGGGCGATGAGTTTCAGGACTGTGGTGTCCTTGTCGCAGGGATATGCGTCAGGATCGGCGACTTCCCCGGTGACATAACACATTCCGCCTTTGGGAATATAGATGGTGTCTCCATCCTGAATAAGAATGTTCTGACTGAGATCGCCGCCTTCCACTATGGATTTGATGTTGACGATAAGCACTTCCTGCTTGCCGTTCTGATTTCTTTTAACGGTGGCAGTGTCTCCTGCACCTTCTCGCAGGCCACCAGCCTGGGAGATGATTTCAAGAAAGCTTGTGCTGCCGCGTAATTCGGCAATTCCCGGTTTGTTTATATGGCCAAGGATCACCGCTTTTTTTGAACGAAACTCTTTGATGAAGATATTGACCTGAGGATTAACGATGTATCCATCAGCTAGAAGGGAGGTGAGCTTTCCGGTAATCTCCGGGATGGTCAGACCACCCACATGGACCCGACCGATAAAGGGAATGACGATGGAACCGTCGTTGGATACCCGTACCGTTTTCTTGAGGTCTTCGTGATCATAGACATCGACCATAAGGACATCACCGGGACCCACAATATAGTTTTCAGCAGGGGCTTTTCGTGAAATGAACAAACAGATAAGTACGACTAGAACTGGAATAAAAATAAATGGCTTTCTCTGCATTGTAGGTTCTTACTTTGTTGAGCCAGACAGCAAAAATAAATTTGGCAGGGATAATCAGTGTTGAACCTATTATAGCGCAGAATTCAAACTAAAGGAAATGGTGTTTGAAGAATAGTCAAAATAATCGTCTGATGAATCTCTGGTATCGTACATATAAGCAATTTCAGCCATTAACCAGTCCTTAAGGACGTATTGAAGGGCAGGGCGTGCCACGTAACGGTCTTCATCCCGACTGCCCTCTCTCATGCCATAATCAGCATTTTCATAGCGCAGATCCAGGATGCCCGTGAACCTCTGGGTGAACTCCTGTTCGTACCGGAATGTTCCAGTGATAACGTCTTTGTTGAGGGCGTCGTAACTGTCACTTTCCTCGATTTTATTACTTGCACCAAGGGTAATACCTGTTTTGTCGGTGACCTTGTACTGGAAGGTAAGTTCTAGAGCAAAACCATCATTTTTGACAGCGTCAGATGCCTCGACCAGGGCATCAATGACAGAATCCCTGTAGGTTCGCTGTTGGTAACCGGCTTTGAAGTGGATAGATGCTTTCTCACTGGAAACCCAGTTGATACCACCGTAGAAATAGTCCTGTTCGTTATCCTTTAATTCGGCGGTGTCGTAGCTGACATCAATATACTGGTATTGCAGGAACAGTGAGGTTTTTAGGCTGTAGTTGAAAAATCCGTAAACAGAGAATGAATTATCACTTCTGTTCATGAATTCATCTATGGTGTCATCGTAGTCGAGGTAGAAGTTGGAATATTCAACCTTGGCTCGAAGTTTTTCGGTGATAAGCCAGTCGGCATCAGCTATGGCGACATTGGAATAGTACATGCGAAGCTGTTCTGCTGTTGAGCTGCTTATATCAAAACGATCCTGCCCTCTGGTGAAGCGGTCAACGATACCCAAGGACAGGCCACCTCGCAGGTTATAGCGGAATAGGCCTTCAGCAATGCCACCCCAGTCATTGAGATCGGAGTCATCAGAATACATCTTGTAATCCAGGGCACCGAGAACATAGGCATTGATACGATCAAAGCTTTCGTAATCGGGAAGTCCGGTCTGAAGTCCACCTGCTGAAGTGTTATTGGGTGCAACATGGAGGGGGACTTCTTTTCTGCGGGGGACTGAAAGCCAGATGCCGGGAGATATGGTGGTGAGGAAGTTACTGGTAGTATTCAGATCGACGTTATAGAGGTTGTCGGTGTACTCTCCGCTGATACTGATAAATGGATGGACGTACCCACCACCCACTGTTCCGAAAAGATCACTGTCTGTCTGCTGTCCCGCGGTGTCTTCGGGAAGCAGTGAGACATTGTCTGTTGCTTGTCCCATGGGCATGTCAGGCAGTTTTTCCACCACAGCCAACTTATTGACTGTTAATTCCCGGGCTGTTGCTGAAGTTCCGGAGAGGAGTAACGCCGCACAAAAGAGGGATGCTAAATGTCTCATGAATGTAGTCTTCTTTTAAGGTGTAATAACAAAAACGCCAGCAAAAAAAATGGGTCAATCCGAATCTCTCAAAAGGAACCGGATGCAGTAGATAATGATTCCTTGGTTATGACCTCTTAGCAATTCTTTCCTTATCAGATCCCCATAGTTCAAGGGGGGGGGATCTGATAAGGAAAAAATTGCGGAGCTGAT
>JAJRQL010000015.1 GCA_024280265.1 Deltaproteobacteria bacterium | reverse complement strand
TCAGCTCCGCAATTCTTTCCTTATCAGATCCCCCCCCTTGAACTATGGGGATCTGATAAGGAAAGAATTGCTAAGAGGTCATAACCAAGGAATCATTATCTACTGCATCCGGTTCCTTTTGAGAGATTCGGATTGACCCATAGAATATCTCCGTTGTATGAGTTTTTGAATGCTGGAAACATACCATATCTACTCGTTTTTTCAATATTAAATGATATTTTTTGACTCAAATGTTGATTTGAATTTTTCAAGGAACCCTTAATTCTTCATTGCTGCTTGATAAAATCCGACCAATGACATCCAGAGAGACCGCAAGCTTAAAGACAAGTGAGCGAGGCGCGACACTCTGAGTAATGATATGAAACCATACAAAGTGCCAGGTCCTATTCCTCAGGTTGTCAGACTCATAAAACTGTTGCGCAATGGTCATAGATGGTGCATAGTTCAAAACTATACAAATAACAAGCTCGACAAGTCAGAAAACTTTTTAGAGTCGCTGGGCTCTTTTCTGTACCCCCCCCTTTGGAGTGTAAGTGCCTTGGTGGTAACTCTAAACTTCTGATTTCAAAAAGTTCTCATGGTTTCGTATTTTTTTATTACAGTTTTCATGGAGTAAGGCACTAAATGTTTTTGAAATGAGAAAAAAATATCTGGTATTTATTTCTGAACAATGAAAAAAAGAAACACCCGGTCGGGACGTGGCTCAGTCTGGTAGAGCACAGCGTTCGGGACGCTGGGGTCGGAGGTTCGAATCCTCTCGTCCCGACCACAATCTGACATTGCTCTTATATTGAAAGGCCATCCTGTCAGCAGGCTGGCCTTTTCCGTTTATGAAAAAATTACGATCCGGCTATACTACAGGTGCCTGTGCTGCTGCAGCGTCAAAGGCTGCGGCTCTGCATATCATGTCTGGTATTGCGCAGGGCACCGTTGAAATACCTTTCCCGGACGGGTCAAGGGTGAAATTTTCGATTGAATCTTCAAAGATCCTTGATTCTGAACAGAAGCAGGCAATGGCATCTGTTATCAAAGATGCTGGTGATGATCCTGATGTCACCAATGGGGCGAGGATAAATTCGACCGTATCCGTTGCTGCTTCCGATGACCACCGTGCTGAACCTCTGGTAATTTCAGGAGGGATCGGAGTTGGAAGAGTTACCAAAAGAGGCTTGGCCGTTTCGGTTGGAAATCCTGCCATTAATCCTGTACCTCAGAAGATGATACGAGCAGCAGTTGCCGAGGCTATTGAAGCAGCTGCTAAAGAGAGTCAATGCTGCCTTGATATAACTATTTCCATCCCTGATGGTGAAGAACTTGCAGAGAAAACCCTCAACCGGCGACTGGGTATTGTGGGTGGGCTGTCAGTACTTGGGACAACTGGTATTGTAAGACCAATCTCTGCCGATGCCTGGACCGCGACCATTGCAACGTCCATGGATGTCGCCAAAGAGGCTGGCCTGAAAGATATTATTCTGTCCACTGGCAGGACATCTGAGCGCGCCGTTCAGGAGGCACTGAATCTTCCGGAAGAGGCCCTGGTGATGATGGGAGATTATCTCCATTTCTCCCTTGTGGCTGCAGCAGAACACCTGTTCAACCATATCCATCTCGCTGCCATGTGGGCAAAAGTGATGAAGGCTGGTATGAGGATCCCTCAGACCCATGTTCGTCATGGTGCCCTTGAAATAAAGGATGCTATTGAATTTATACATGGGCTTGGCGGTGATGAGGAAATGATTACAGCTTTGCATGGGGCTAATACGGCTCGAGAGATCTACGGTCGTCTTCTGGATGGTGGTGATGAGAAAATGATTTTACAGGTGTGTGAAGCAGCGCGAGAATACGCCATGGAAACATCAGGGCTTGAGGTGACGGTTTACCTGGTTGATGCCACATCAACAATTGTTGCACAGGCCGGGTGAGGGGAGTGGGGATGACGGGTAGAATTTATATCTTTGGACTTGATAATACAGCCTGGCACAATACGGACTTTTTATCAGTAGTAACTTGTGCCGGTGGAGTAGTTGCAGGCAGAGAACAGTATCACAGCCTTAGCAAGTGTCTTGAAGACAGAAGCATTCCCCCTCATATTTCTGTGTTACCTCTTGTGGATTGTTTCAGTTCCATGCGGTCTGTGTTAAAGGACGATGACGTTGTGGTGCTTGCCACCGGTGACCCTCTTTTCTTTGGTATAGGAAGACGAATTCTTGACGAATTTCCTGAGTATGAAATTTCCATTATTCCGGCTGTTTCCTCACTGCAGCTTGCATGTGCAAGATTTAAGGTACCCTGGGATGATGCTGTTTTTATCAGCCTTCACGGCAGGAGTTGGGACAATTTGCCCGGGAGGATGCTCAGGCATCACAAAATCGTATTTTTGACAGATTCAGAGAATAATCCTGCTGCAATTGCTGCAAAGCTGTGCCGAGAGTGCGGAACATTTGTTACCGGGGCGATAAGGTGTCATATAGGGGAAAGCCTTGGGATGCCAGAAGAACGTTTGTTCAGCGGGACTCTTCAGGAAGTAGCAAAAATGGAGTTTTCAGCTCCTAATGTTATGATAGTCTTGAATTCTGCTTGCCATTCCAGCAAAAAGGATTCACGCCCTCTTTTTGGTTTACAGGAAAAAGAGATTTGTCACAGCCGGGGGTTGCTAACCAAAAATGAGGTTCGGGCGGCAGCAATTCATGCCCTGCGTTTTACAGGTGATGGTGTATTCTGGGATGTGGGTGCCGGATCTGGCTCCGTTGGTCTTGAGGTAGCCCGTATGTTTCCTTCGCTTTCCGTATTGTCCATTGAAAAGGAAGGGGAGCAGTGGGAAAATATTAATTCAAATATACGAAAATTCAATGCGTTGAATATGTTGTTGATCAAAGGGGCTGCTCCCGATGTCCTTCATGGCCTTGCGGCACCTGATCGTGTTTTTGTTGGTGGCAGTGGGGGGAATCTTCGAGCCATACTTGAGCACTGTGCTGAAAAACTTAAGAGTGGTGGTATAATTGTTGTTAATGCGGTTATAGAAAAGACAGCTCGTCTGGCACCGGAAGTGTTGTCTGAAATGGGTTTTTACGTTGAGATGAGAGAAGTCACAGTTGTGCGTTATAGGTATCCAGCTGAGGAAAGACAGCTGTTTAACCCAATTACAATCATTGTTGCCAGCAGAGCGTTTGAGGAAATCATTGATGAGTAGCGAAGAGAATGACAGGGAACCTGTTGCCATTGTCGGTGCAGGGCCGGGTGATGTGGAACTTATTACCGTGAAGGGGCGACGACTTCTTGATGATGCGGACTGTATTGTCTTTGCGGGAAGTCTTGTTAATAAGAAAATTCTGGATAATTGCAAGGCTGTAATTTACGATTCCCAGGGGATGAGCCTTGAGGAGATTATTGATGTGATGTCATCTGCCTGGAACAATGGTGAACGAGTGGTGCGACTGCATACCGGTGATCCTTCAATATTTGGTGCAATCAAGGAGCAGATGAAGTGTCTGGATAAGTTGCATATCCCTTATCTTGTGGTTCCCGGGGTAAGCTCAGCGTTTGGAGCGGCAGCATCACTTAATGCGGAGCTCACCCTACCTGAAGTTGCTCAGACTGTCATTATCACCAGACAAGAGGGCAGGACTCCGGTACCGGAGTTCGAAAAATTACGTCTCCTTGCAAGTCATCAGACAACCATGCTTGTTTTTCTCTCTGTCTCCATGATTGACAAGGTTGTACAGGAGTTGATTGCAGGAGGTTATCCAGCAGATACGCCGGTGGCGGTTGTTGAAAAAGCTACCTGGGAAGACGAAAATATTCTACTTGGAAGTCTTGCTTCCATAACTGAAAAGGTTGAAGCTGCCGGGATACATAAAACCGCTCTTATTTGTGTTGGAAAGGTTTTTGGTGCCGGTGACCTGAAGGCCGTTTCCAAACTCTATGACAGGAGCTTCAGTCATGGCACACGAAAAGCCAGTTGACCAATCAGGAACTCAGGCAAAAGGTCTTGTTGCAGTATTTACCGGAAATGGCAAGGGTAAAACCACGGCTTCTCTAGGGCTTGTATTTCGGGCGCTAGGTCACGGACACCGGGTATGTGTTATCCAGTTTATCAAGGGGAGCTGGAAATATGGTGAGCTTGAAACAGCTGGGAAATTCCCGGACCAACTCGATTTTCATGTTATGGGACGTGGTTTTACCTGGAAATCTGATGACCTTGAGAAGGATAAGCGGGTAGCCCGCGAGGCCTGGGATTTTGCAAAGAAGGTTATTGAGGATAACGAACACTCAATGGTTATTTTGGATGAGCTGACTTATCTTCCTCATTACAAAATTATTGAAGAAGATAAAATCCTTGCTGTGCTCAGGGATAAGCCCAGGGAAATGCATGTGGTTGTTACTGGCCGATACGCTTCAGATAAGCTGGTGGAACTTGCTGATCTGGTTACAGAGATGAAAGAGGTTAAACACCCTTACCAGGCCGGTATCAAGGCTCAGAAAGGTTTTGAGTTCTAGGGGACTGTCGGGTTTGTCAGCAGTGTCCAGGTTGACGTTCCGGGCATATGTGAGGTGGTAGAGTATTAGTGGACACTTTCTTAAGAGTAGATTTATAATTCCGTTAAGAGGTGTTCAATGAAAAAGAAGAGAAACAAATACACACAAGAATTCAAGGAAGAAGCGGTCAAATTGATCACGGACCAGGGCTACAAAATTAGCGAAGCTGCTCGTAATCTTGGAATTGATAACAACATGCTGGGACGATGGAAGCGTGAACTTGAAGACGGTGGAATGGTCAAGTAAAAGTAGACAGTTTTTTTATGCGACCTTCTTTTGTTCTTGCCAGTGTTTCGTAAATTCTCTTGGGTTTTTATTACCCAGGTGAGAATGTCTCCGAAAGCTGTTGTAAAACATTTCTATATAATC
>JAJRQL010000181.1 GCA_024280265.1 Deltaproteobacteria bacterium | reverse complement strand
TCATGTAATGCTTTTTGATGTGCGTATGTCTGGATCATGGGTACCTCCAATTATGGTCGCTCGTTTACACTGAAGCTTCAATAACTACAGTATAACACGAGCAGGTTACCCCTTCCGGACATACGCCCTAATCGGAAGTAGCCAGAGGGTATGGCATCGGAACCGGCAGAGTACCCTCTGACTGAATGTGAAAAGCCACCCGGGCTTTTTCAAACTTACGCTCAGGAAAAACCTGAACTGGAGGAACAGCCGGAAAGGGCTCCTGCTGGGATTCCCCCACCTTTAAGCGGTTGTGTTGAGGAAGTGGCAGAGATCATTTTTTTGATGTTTGACCCTTTGCAGTGCTTACAGGTAACGTCATCAAGTGCTGATGCGATCATAACAAGACTTTCAAAGTTCTTGTTACAGTCCTCGCAGTGAAACTCGTAGATTGGCATGGTGTACTCCTTTTTTTTTTGATAAAATAGTAATATAGGTAAAAAGTACTGGAAATCAAAAGATCTGTTTTTCTGGCTCCTGTTTGTTGCCGAGTAAAAAAACAGCTTGAATATATTCTATGTAACAAAATATAAAGTTTGTCTTGTGGTAGATTTTGTCAAGCCAGGTAACTGTTTTTCGAAGTATGGTATGAATAGAAGAGATAGGTAATTGGAATTAACATATGGAACGTGATTGTAAAACAATTGAGTTGCTGAATGATATCCGTGCGGTTGTTGCCTGCCACGATGTCTGCTCCATCGGCTCATATCCTGCCAGTGCCGAATTGTTGTCTTTTTTTGATTCCTGTAGTCGTACTCAGGCGTTGGCGCCGTCTGCTCCTTCTGCAGTACCCGATGCGTTGCCTGGGCGTAGAGAAACTTCTGGGGAAAACACTAATCTGCAAGCTCAGAGAGTCAGTGATCATGCTGCAGTCAGCGAAATAGCGGCAGAGGTGGCTCAGTGCAACAGCTGTTCTCTGTCTGGAAGACGAATAGTTTCAATGGCCGGGAAGGGTGGCGCAGGGACAGTCCGCCTCATGATTGTGGGGCATTGGCTGCCGGTTACCCAGGGAAGCCAGGGCGGCTTTGTTTTCGGGTTAGAGGAGGATGGCATGGTTGATCGAATGCTTACTGCCATTAATCTGGGAAAAGACGAGGTGTTTATCAGTAATGTTATCAAATGTGGAATAGGTTCTGGAGTCCAGCCGCAAGCTGAGCACATTGACGTCTGTCTTTCTTTTCTGCAACGACAGATTGCAGCACTGGAACCGGAAATTATCTGTACCATGGGTATGGTGGCAACCAAAACTCTGCTCCGTCTTTCTCAACCACTCTCAAAATTGCGCGGCAGGTTCTACGATTATAAGCTGGCGGATGGGCAGACCGTGGCTCTCCTTCCCACCTACCATCCAGGTTATCTGCTTGAGAATCCAGAGATGAAAAATGCCACATGGCAGGATCTGCAGGCCATCCAGAAACGACTTGGTTGAACTATTCTCCTGACCCGTAAAGAACAATAAAGCCCCGTTGCCCCAGGGTCTTTAAAAAGGCGGACACTGCGGTCTCTGCTTCCTGGCTGGTTACCTTGTATTCATCTGCGAAAATCCGGATTATATCTTTTACTGAGTTTTTGCCGTCCATGAGCTGCCAGACAAAGCTTCCCATCTGATCCAGTTGCAGTTTTTTTGTGGGGACTTCTGCCTGATTGTTGCTGAACCCGCGGTGCAGGCTCTGAAAGAACCGGCTGAGGGGGATTGCATAAGTGAATAGGATTTCACCATTTTCCAGCTGTTGCCACTGGGCGGACTCGTTGTGTTTGGGGATACAGGCCAGGGAATCACTGCGACTGAGGGTAGTCTTGGGTTCAGAGCGGAAAAATTTCATAGCTGTTTTCTATGGCTGAGACCAGCGTTTCCTGGATGGGTTTTTTGTCAAAGAAGAAGAGACCGCTTAATCGATCAAGTTCCGGGTGATGGCGCAGGATGGCCCAGTGAAAGGGGGCTTTACGCTTCATACGACTGCAAATCTGGCGCAGTATCGAAGGGTTGGAACGATGGATCACTTCGTCCTTCAAAAGTCGGATCTCGGTTTCTGGGACTTCGATACCACCGAGCAGGTTCATAATGTTGAGCAGTGAAGACTCCTGCAGGCGCTGGGAGGCGCCGGCCAGTCGACAGAGGTGCATGGTGAGCCCTGATTGATAAAAGGAGAGGCGGGTGAGACCAGCTCCGAAATTATGTCCCCTGAGGTTGAATTTTCCAGGGACTACCACCTGGAAATCCTGAATTTTCCAGAGAATATCCTGGTAGTCATTGTTCCTGTGGCAACTTATGGATGAGAGGAGTTGCAGTATCAGCTGCTTCTGTTTTTCGACAAGCTCAGTAAAGAAGTAAAACAGCAGGGTTGTTTTGCACTCCCTGCAAATGAAAATTACAGCTTCAGGGGTCGTATTGTCGGTATTGCCAAGGAGCCTGATTGCAAAGTTGTCAGTGAATTTTTTCCAGTGTGCCGGAATAGGGGTGAGTTCCGGGATACCGACCTCTTTTGCTATTCTGGAAAGAATGGTGTCCAGCGATCTTCGGCTGCGTTTCTTCTGCTTTTGCCAGCGCAGTTCAAAGACCGGATGGAATTCCTTTTCAAAAAGAATATGGGTTTCTCCAGAAACAATGGGATCCCAATCCACTGGGCAGTCAAGGGTTAACCCATTCCAGGAAATGGTTTTCCAGCAGCTGTTGTCGGGAAATATCATCGGACACTATCTGGGGATCAAATAGTTCCAGTCACTCTTTTTACGCTGGAGCCGTTTCTGCCTTTCTTCTTTGCTGATGTTTTTGGTACAATGATCGGTGAAGCAGGCCTGTTCCCGGATGATACTGTCCGGGTAGAAGAGTTTCACCATGTTTCCTCTGTTCTCATTTGGGTTTTTGGTGTTATGCTGCAGTATCAGGTGGACCCGGTTGTTGTTTTCATCGACAAATTTCCACTTCCAGATATGGAGGATACCAAAGGAGTCTCCTTTCCATTCAGTGGGTTTGCCATATTTATTTTTGAATTTTTTGAGGAGAACCTTGAAATACTTTTTACTGGAATCGGCATATTTTAATTTAATCTTGACGATTTCCCCAGGAGATGCACAGATTCCATAGGAGATAATACCTTTTTTAAAACCATACCAGTCGTAAATCACGACCTCTTTTAGAAAGTTGGAATGTTCGATGTCCGGATAATCTGTAACGTTACTACCCAGGACAAAACCACCGACCTCTTTGGGGGCTTTCACTGCAGAGATGGAATGTGAAGAAAAGAAAATGAGCTGTGAGATTATGATGAGTATGGAGAAAAAAGGCTTGTTCACGACAGGCTCCTGCTTGGCTGTGAAAAATGAAGTTATCTGCTAACACGTTACACATATATATATAACCATGTATCATGGAATGGCTGTTCATTCCAGTAAATATGTCTTGCAATAATTTTCCATTCCAATGACATTATTCTCATAATGCTTCCAACAGGAAAATTGTGACAGTGCTCGAATTGGAAATCCTGTTTCTCCTCTCTTTCCCCTTCACTTGCTGCAGCGTATGAAAAAATCAGCAGTAGATACCGGTACCCGCATAACCGAGCGTTCGCTCTTTTACTGGATACTCAGGCGTCATCGTTCCATGCAGCTGTTTCTGCTTTTGATCATACTTGTCAGTCTGTTTTTTAAAGTTTTTCCCCTTGAAATGCAGAAACGTATTATCAATGAGGCCATCTATCTCAAGGACATAGAGCTGCTCTACCTCTACTGTGGCCTTTATATAGGAGCTGTGACCATTGCCGGGTTGCTGAAGTATGCTATCAATGTTCTTCAGGTCTACATCGGGCAGAAGATCCTCTTGGAGATGCGTGAGGAACTCTACCAGCATGTTCTGCAACTTCCTCTGCAGTTTTACCGGAAGATGCAACCAGGAACTGTAATCTCGGCAATGACGGCAGAGCTCAATGCCATAGGTTTCTTCCTGGGCGGCGCCATTGCCATTCCCGTAACCAGTGTATTGACTTTTTTTGTGTTTATCGGATTCATGTTTAACCTCAATCCTGTGCTGGCCCTGCTCAGCATTGGAGTATATCCCGTGGAACTCTTTGTTATTCCCTACCTCCAGAAAAAATATAACAGGTTGAACAGCAGGCGAGTGAAAACCACCCGGGCCATGGCCAATGTTGTTAATGAGTCCATCTCCGGGATTCATGAGATCCACGGCAATACCAGTTATTCCCTTGAAGAAAAGAAACTTTCGTCTTTTATCAGACAGCTCTACGATCTGATGAAACGCCTCTTCGTTGTCAAATACGGTATTAAGTTTGCCAACAACTTCTTCCAGTCACTGGGGCCTTTTGTGCTCTTTCTTGTTGGTGGTTACATGGCCATTAATGGTCAGTTCACCCTTGGCGCACTGGTTGCCTTTCTCTCGGCGTATGAAAAAGTGTATGATCCCTGGAAGGAGTTGATTGAGTACTATCAGGGGTACCAGGATGCCCAGATTCGTTATCGGCAGATCATGGCTATTTTTGACCTGGATCCTCCCCATATTCTTTTACCACTCAATCGTGATGTGCTGGCGTTGCAAGGAGATATCAGTCTCAAGAACGTCACCTTTACAGTCCCAAGCGGGGTTCGATTGCTGGAGGATATCAGCCTCGATATAAAGGCTAATGAGCAGATTGCACTGGTGGGATATTCCGGATCTGGTAAATCCACCCTGGCACTTTTAATAGCCCAGCTATACGATGTCAGTCAGGGGAATATCAGTATTGACGGCCATTTGATTGATGAGCTCTGCAAGATGGATATGGGACGCAATGTAGCCATGATAGCCCAGCAACCATTTATTTTTTCCGGGACAATTGCTGAAAATCTGCTCTATGGCGTTCAGGCTGTTTCCGGTGGAGACGGTTTTCCAGATCGTCGCCGTATTCTTGGGGTGATTGGTGATGTGGGGCTTCAGGACGATATTATTCGCTTTGGGCTGCAGGCGGTGCTTTCTCCCGAGGAGTGCCGTCCCTTTCGGGATAAGTTTCTGCGTATGAGGGAAATTATTCAGACAACATTGCGGGCTGAGTTCGAGCAGGCCATTGAATTTTACGATGTAACTAAGTATCTCTACTATTCCAGCATTCGGGATAATTTAGTTTTTGGTGACAGTATAAACAGGGAGTTTGTGGTGGAACGTCTTCCTGAACACCCTCGTTTTGTGGAATTGCTACGTGAGTTGAATCTTGAAAAGCCCCTGATGACCTTAGGCTTTGCAATTGCCACCCAGACCATCAACCTTCTGTCCGACTTTAAGGGTGATGAGTTCTTTTTCCGTGACAACCCCATGGAGATGGGTGAATTTGAACGCTACAGTGATTTACTTAAACGACTTAAAGGACCACTGCCAAAAGAGGCCGAGGCACGAAAACTGCTCCTGATTCTTGCCCTTCGTTTTATCCCGAAAAAGCATTCCATTGTGAATCTACCTTCGGCTATGGAAGAAAGGATCCTCAACGCAAGGCACTATTTTCAGGCCAATGTCGTTAATGTTGCCATGGAACACTGTATGAAACAGAGTGATGGGACGCCGTGTAATAAAGATCCCCGGTGTGGCGAGCAGAGCGGGTTCATACCTTTTTGCCCATCCCAGTATCTTTATACTCATACCCTGCTCGATAATATCCTTTTTGGTGCAGTGAAATCTGAGCAGACTTTTGATGACCACTTGAGGAAGCTGGCCTCCGAGGCATTTGAGGATGAGGAACTTCTCGATGAGGTGATGCACATCGGCCTTGATTTTGAAGTGGGCAGTAAGGGTGACAGGCTCTCCGGTGGACAAAAACAGAAACTTGCCATTGCCAGGGCATTTTTAAAAGATGCTCCCATACTCATCATGGATGAGGCGACAGCCAGCCTGGATGATACTTCACAGGCGCGTATCCAGGGGCTGCTCGAAAGGGAATTTAAGGGGAAAAAAACTATTATTGCTGTTATCCATCGTCTTGATTTGACCCCTGCCTATGATCGGATTGTGGTACTCAAGGCAGGTCGAATTGTGGAACAGGGAACGTATGACGAACTCATGAAGCGAAAAGGAGCTTTCTATGAACTCACCCGAGCAGAATCCTGAAAAGGGGTGTGTGAACCAACTAACTGATATCAAGGGGTTTTTGAATAGGTTTTATATCTTCTCCGGTGCACCATCTGGTGTGGTCGGTCTTTTTGCCTACCTTGCCAGACAGGAGGAGTATGCGAAGGGGATGTTGATTATGGAGGAGGGGGAACGTTGTGATCGGATTTTTCTTATTATGTCTGGCCAGGTAGATATCTATCAATATCACGACGAACGTCGGTTCCACCTGCAGCTACTCAGTTGCGACAGCATCAATTACTTTGGAGAGCTTGCTCTTCTCGCGGAATTTAACTGGTTTTTTTCGGCAAGGGCCTGGACAGATGTGATTCTGCTCAGTATCAGTCGTGAGGCCTTCAGCAAAGTGATGGAGAAATATCCTGAATCCTACCAGAGTATGGTGCAGAAGATAATCAGCTCCCGTATCCACCGTTTTGTAGATCAATCCAGTTATCTGCTCGATCATATTGCTCCGGAGGCATGGCAGGAAGATCCACCTGAAACATCCGGTTGACAATTCGTGAGGACCTGTCAAAATTTCGGGCTAGAAAAAGTACCTTACTCGCAGTTCAATTTTGTTCTCTGTCACTTTTTCACCATACTCACTGAACTCACCTCCGCTCAAAATAGAGTATCTGAGTCGAAGCTCCCAATTGGTAAAGCCGGTGTAAAGTATCTCTGGAGTAAGTGTCCATGAACTATCGTTAATATTAATGATGCCGGTTATTCCAGGGCTAAAGTAGAGGATGTTAAAGGGTTCACTCCAGGTGATCCTTGCGTAGCCATAGTTTTTCCCCGTCTGAAACGCACCGTAACCGCTTCGATTGACTGTCATTGCTTTCTCAAGGAGCAGGGATGCTGCTGCGGGATCCTGTTCGATTTTTGCGTCGTAGGCGAGATGATAGAAACGTGTCATTTCATTCTGTGAATATCCACTACCATTATGATAGTATTCAAGAATTGTTGTTATGTTCTGAGCAGAAAGGTATCGCATACCAAACAGGTAGCTGGTAGATGAGTATTCCTCAAATTGAAGCGAATTGTCCTGCTCCAGTACCAGTCGGCTTACGTTTGGGATCCAGGACAATTCACCATGGATGGCAAAGTTGGTGGAGATATTTGTCGAAAAATCAATGCCATATCGTGAAGATCGACTGTTGCCAGTAAAATAGAGCAGGTCGACATCAGTATTTTTGATTAAAAAGTAGAGTTTTGCTGCCAGGTTGATATTGTTCCTGCGCCCGAAATCCTCGTTCACCCCATCCCACACCGGTAAGATACTGACGGTGGCGGCCATGGATTCCACAGTGGAACCAAAGCTTCGAATCCATGAGCTTTTGAGGCTTATAAACCCCTCCAGGTCTTCTCCAGGGTCGTTGGGGTCTTTACGCCGATTGAGAAAACCAACAGGATTCCACGCGTATCCGGTTCCCCATTTGTAGGATTGTGTACCAGCCTCAAGTGTTATCATGTCTGTCGGCCGTAAGCGCAGATATGCTTCATAAATATCTGCCCAGTCTTCATGGTACTCCTGGTCCTGACTGGCTGATGCCTTGAGCAGCCAGTGAAAGCTGTTTTTGTTCAGGCTGTAACTGCCGTCAATCTGCAGGGTAGCCGTTCCCTTGTCCAGCGTTGAGAGGGTTCTGTCAGGATCAGTAAGAAAATAGAGGGAACTTCCTCTGTTGAGGGAAAAATTTTCAAATTTCCCCTCAACATTTCCGCCCCATTGTAGAGGCTTTTTCTCGAAGGATTCCAGGTTGAACGTGAAGTCAGTGCCGTCATCTGCTGCTGTACAGGGCTCTCCGGCGGCCAGAAAGATTGCGGTTACCCCAAAGAAAGAGGTGAGAAAATAGGTATGTTTTCTTTTGAAATATCGGTCTGGCATGTACCTAACTATCTAGTGTTCCTTTGAATGATTTTCAGTGTTACGGTTCTCATGGGTCCATGAGCAGTCAACGGAGTTCGTCAATCTGTGGCATGAATTTCAAGGTAAACACTTCATCGTCAAACTGACGTTTTTTGATGTTGGCGAAGATCATTACTGATCGGTAGCCCTTGTGCAAAGGGCTGTCAGTAACCAGTTTTGCAGGTCTGACAACATCATCTCCGATGTCCTTTATGTCACTGTAGCGCAGTGTCTTGATAAGCATACCGGAGCTGGCGATGCACTCAATATCAAGCGGTTGTATTGTCTTCTTATCAACGGTCATTCGCAAGCGGTCATAGGCGACTGATCTGGTTTTGGCTTTCATGTCTAGAAGCCATTTGTCTCCGAGATCCTCTACTTTTTCAACGTTATATTCAACATGAAAGTCCAGTCGCATGATATCTGAATTGTTGAATACTCCGCCAACTACTGATTGCAGGCTGGTTATCCGAATTGGCTTGCCTACGTTGGGGATATAGAGCCACATATTGTCTCCAAGGCGCAGGGAAACACGCCCTTTCTCACTGGCAGGTGAAAGAAACAGAATGAGCATCTTATCCTTATCTTTTTTTACAGTGTAAAAGACAAATTCTTTTTGACTGCCATCAGGTTCTATATTGATAAGTTTACGGTACATTTCATAGGAAGGTGGCTGCAGGTTGGAATCCACCTGTTGCAGGATGGCATTGCCGTCAACCGCCAGGGCTGTACCTGGCAAGGCTGCTAGCATGAAGAGGACTATCAAGTATAATCTATGGTTCATTTAATTTTAGCTCCTATTGGCTTGTAGATGTGATTCAGACATGACGCAAAGCCTTAATTGGATCCATGCGAGCTGCTTTGACTGCTGGTTGCAAGCTTCCGAGAACAGCGATGGCTACAACAATACCAGCGACAACTAGAATTTCCGGGGTACTGATGGTCGGTGAGAGCTGTAAACCTTTTTGCCTGCCAAAATCGAAGCTGAGTCCGGAAATATTCATCCAGGCGATTCCGGCCAGGCTCAGAGCAACACCAATTATTGTGCCAAGAACACCAAGGAGTAGACCCTCTGTGAGGAAAAGGCTCAAGATCTTGCCTGGCCTGGTACCGATGGCAGCAATGGTTCCTATTTCATTGATGCGTTCATAGACAGCCATAATCATCACATTCATGATGGAAACCAAGACAATAGCCACCAGCATAACTTTGATAAACAGGGTCATCAGATCGATCATTCGAGCGATATTAAAGAAAGGTGAAAGTTTCTCCCAAGTGTGAATCTCGAAAACTGGCTTACCCTTTTTGTTTGTTGTAGAACCAGGATCCTGCTTGAGTTGGGCGTAAACTGTATCAAGCTGGTCCATGCTTTTCAAACGGATAGCAACCTCACTGGCTTCTTTTGAGTCGATACGCAGCAATTCCCTGGCATCCTCGATATGCATGACTCCGTCGCGACCTCCGGGACCGACTATACCTTCAAGTATACCCCTGACAGTGAATGTTTGTCCGTTGACTGAACCATCTTTGTTGTTAGCCACCAAAACTACTGAATCGCCAATTTTTACTTTCATTCCTTTGGCGATTAGTTCAGGGATAAGAAGTTCACCCCTGGCGATAAGGCCATCTTTTTTGCCTTTAATGATCCTGGATGCCAGCAGGGGAACAGTTCTCATCTCCATTTCCGGGTTAACGGCAGAGAGCCTGATATTTGTAGTCTCGCTGAAATTCGAAAACATGGCACCGAGTCTAATTCGGGGAGAGAACGCCTCAACGTCGGGGGATTCTGTAAGTAATTTGCGTATTTTTTTTAATTGTTGTTCGGTGAGATTCCGATCTAGGGGTAGACTGTCCATGGAAGAAAGGTAGCCTTTTTTATGGATTTGAATATGGCCGAGCATTGAATCGGTTATCTGGCCAACCATCATATTTTTGAACGAACCGGAAACCGAAATGAAGAGTAGTACGGATACCACGCCAAGGGTTATGAGAATTGAAGTGAGCAGGGTGCGTCGTTTATATCTCCAGAGATTTCTGGCTGCAATTTTTATAATATTATA
>JAJRQL010000180.1 GCA_024280265.1 Deltaproteobacteria bacterium | reverse complement strand
ATGTTTACCAGCAGTTCGTCATTGGAAAACGGTTTTGCCAGATAGTTGTATGCGCCAGCCTGCATCGCAGCAACGGCCTTATCAACTTCAGCAAAGGCGGTTATCATGATCACCGGAAGTTTGGCATTCTTCTCTTTAATCTTTTCAAGAAACTGGAGCCCGTTCATACCGGGCATCTGCATGTCTGTGATGACAAGATCCAGATCAGCAGCTGCAACCTGAGCCATCCCCTCCGTTCCCGAAGCAGCCGTAAAGACCTCAAATCCTTCATCACGAAGGAGCTCTGAAAGTATTATGAGGTAATTGGGTTCATCATCAACTATAAGTATTGAATGCATTGCTTTTCCATGTAGGGGTTTTTGGCAGGCTTCTTTCAGAGGTTTTCCGCCAGCCATATCTTCATCTTTTCCAAAAGTTCCGGAGGCACAAACACATTATTACCACCAGCCAGACGGGTTCCAGGACGAATTTCCCCATGATAGTCACTGCCACCGGTGAGGAGCAAATCATTTTTCTCTGCAAATTTTCTGATCCGTTTCCGCATTTTCTTAGACTGAGTTGGATAAAATGTTTCAATGCCAACAAGACCGTATCCCCTCAACACCGGAAGCAGAGAACTAAGAAGAGATAACGACCGGTCCAACTGTATGGGGTGGGCAAGAACAGCAATACCACCTGCATCGCGTATAAGAGCAATAGCCTCTTCCGCAGAATAGGCAAATCTTGGTACATATGCCTTTGCACCTTTCTTCAGGTAATCATCAAAGGCCTGAGGAATGGAGCGTACCATACCGTGGTTCATCAGAAGCTTTGCAATATGGGGGCGTCCAGTCTGGCCATGCCCGGATATCTCTTTCAGTTCCCGGACAGTTGCTGAAATCCCCTGTTTTTTCAGCCTGCTAATGATCTCTTCATTTCTACCATCCCGGGCTTCCTGCAACACAGCAAGGGCTGCGTTCAGCGCTTGGTTATCCATATCCATAAAATAACCGAGTATATGCAGTACTGTTTTCCTGTGTACAACACTTACTTCGAGTCCTGGAACCACCTCCACCCCGTGCTCTGAACCGGCAGTAAGGGCTTCAGCGACACCGTCCATGGTGTCATGGTCAGTAATAGATAGGGCGGACACCCCACTGCGCCTTGCAAGATCCACCAGTTCGGTGGGACTTTTGGTACCATCTGAAAACCAGGAATGCGTATGAAGATCAATGGACATATGGGGTAGCTGATGTTTGAAGCTTCTGTGTTTACAGCAAGATAAAAAACAATAACGACAGCAGAGAGTATAAACACTGCACCCTGTTTGGGCAATAGTCAACTTCGGCGCCCGATTTGCCCTGCTGTTCCTTGACAGAACTTCCATTCATTCGCACCTTAAGAGGAAGAAAAAGAAAATTCCAATATCTTTTCAGACAGATTTTCACGAAAGGAGATATATCCATGAACAGTCTTATTATTCCCTGCCCCTCATGTAATGCAAAAAACAGGATACCCGCCACCAAGCAACACCTGTCCCCAAAATGCGGCAAATGCGGAACTCTGCTCAATGTGAAAATCCATGCCGTTCCTATAGAACTGACTGACTCCGAATTCCAATCCTTCGTTTCAGGGGCACAACACCCTGTGATGGTGGACTTTTACTCACCAACCTGCGGCCCCTGCAAGGCAATTGCACCTGTGGTCACTTCCCTGGCAAAGGAATACCTCGGAAAAGTCATCATCGCAAAGCTTGATACCTCAAACAACCCCGGAACGGCAATGCAATATGAAATCCGAGGTGTACCCAGTCTGCTGTTCTTCAAAAACGGTCAGGTGGTGGACCAGATTGTCGGGGCTCCACCGGAACAGCAACTCCGACAGAAACTGGACAGCTTTTAACGGACGCTGCTGTTTTTATCCTTTAGTTTTTCAGCTATCATCCGATACAGTTATGTCCTCTTTCATAAACAATCTGATAAAATTAAAGGTGTTTTACAATGCGCGCAGTCCCGATATTTGTCATCTTTGCACTCCTGCTCAGCAGCTGTTCCCGTATTCCTCAACCAGCCTCTTATGCCTTTTCCGAACAACAGAAGATGCAGGTAGCACACCATTGGGACGTGCTGGCTGCAGACGTCGCAAACCAGATAAACAACCAGCTGATAATAAGCGATTATGTTGACAGGGCAGTCTATGTAAAAACCACCTGTGGCACAGATGCCGTACCATGTGAGCGCGGCCAGACAACACAGTTCAATGAAGGTTTCAGAGATCTGCTTATCACCCGGCTGGTCAACTACGGTGTCCCCACAAGCAGTGACAAGAAAATGACAGACATAGAAGTTGACTACAAGGTGCAGGTCATTTACCATGCAAGCAACCGCTACACCATGGCCCCAGGTACACTGACCGCCCTGACAGCGGTAATATCAGTGTTCAGAAATGCCCCTTCAACCCTGCAGGCTATGGCTCTGGCAACTGGTATTGACTTAATGAACGCCACCTCTCCCACAAATGGGCATTATGAGGTCATTATTACCACATCTATGGTCACAGAAGAGAAATACCTGTTCAGAACAAGTGATATTTATTATATAAATGACCCTGATTTCTGGCATTACCAGAACGCCCCGACAGGCAAAACCATTCAGATGGTCTCAACCGTTCAATGATAATCGACCCATGAAAAACATCAGCCTGCTCCTCCTTCTGATCGGGGTTTCATTCTTAACCTCCAGCTGCTCATCACTGAACTGCACTCCTCTTGAAAACCTGCTCGGAGCAGATGTAAACCTGATCAGCCTTGGCGACAAAATTGCCGATGACCTCACCGAGCAGGCAACACCTCCACTTATGCCAAGACACCCTGAAGATGCCGTTCTTACAACAACATTTGTGGACCTCAGTGATCTTGAGAAAACCTCACAGATGGGCAGACTGCTTCAGAGCCACATTGGATCCCGCCTGGTTCAACTCGGATACACAGTAAAAGAGATCAATCTCCGCAACACCATGAAAATCAATCCTGAAGATGGCGAAAAAATCCTGTCCCGCAACCTCTCCGATATAAGCCCGGATCTGCCGGTTCAGGCTGTCCTTATCGGAACTTATTCCATCAATAACCGGACACTGTACATCACGGCAAAACTCGTTAATCCGGTAAACAGAAATATCATTTCCGCCACCAGCTACAAATTCTGCATGGATGACAACCTCCTTGCCATGTTTAACCTGAAACGTCAAAATCGCAGTCAGGATAACGGTATTGAACCACCACCAGAATCCATCATTAATAAAATTTTTTACTGATTCCTGAGTCTGTGACGGCTTTGTTGTTATGCTTACCCTCCGCTGTGCCGCATGTAAACGAAAACTCTGGAGATACGATAAGATCGGCCCCGGAGAAGTTCTACGCTGTCACAAAGATCGAATCAGCAAATTTTTTTCCTATCAGATGCATGACAAAAAAATCCAGTGTCCCTGTGGAAAAAATATTGGGATAGATAAGGGAAAATTCTACAAAATGATCAGCAAAGCATTTACTTACAAGGGCAGTAAAAGAAATTAATCTTACATGAACATTGCTATTTTCCTGGACTTTTCAATATTTCCTGCTTAAAAAAACTATTAAACTCAATCATTACCAATCGCCCCCGTAAACTTAACCCATGTTAGAATAAACGATGCGTTTTATCATCTTGACACTGCTTCTGTTTCTTTCTCTGACCATAACTGTATCCCAGGCTGCGGCAACAGGGAACACAATACCTTCCAGTAAAAAGTCACAGGCAGCTTACAGGCGAGTAGCTCCAAAGCTCATCGGGGAAATGCAGAAAAAAGGGGTTAATCTGGGTGACCCGGTCTTAATCAGGCTGTTTAAAAAGGAAAAGCAGCTGGAGGTATGGCTAAGGCAGGGGCTCTCATATACTCTTTTTAAAACATACACAATCTGCTACCACTCAGGAAAACTTGGGCCCAAGATTCACGAAGGCGACAAACAGAGTCCTGAAGGTTTTTACACTGTGGGAGCACAGCAGCTGAACCCGAATTCTGACTACCACCTCTCGTTTAACCTTGGGTTCCCAAATGAATATGACAGAAGTCATAAACGGACAGGAAGTCTTTTGATGATCCATGGCCGCTGCTCTTCTGTCGGCTGTTTCGCCATGACTGATTTCCGCATGGATGAGATATACGCCATTGTGGAATCAGCTATTATTTCTGGACAATCCCAGGTTCCCGTCCATATTTTTCCTTTCAGGATGACATCTACAAATATGGAGGCATATAAGGATTCCAAATGGATCGACTTCTGGAAAAACCTTAAGGAAGGTTACGATTATTTTGAAGGGCACCGTTCACCTCCCCTGGTGACAGTCCAAGATAAACGATATCAGTTTTTCACCTTCCGATCACTTCTCTTTGGAGGCACTCTCCCTCCCGAAATCCCACGACTTCAGGCCGTGGAAATGAAAAGAAAATTGAAAACAAAACCAGAAAGGATGGTTATGTCCTTACAGGTAGAAACAAAACCTCAGTATGTCACACGAGCCAAAAAAAAGCGTCAGCAACCTACTCCTTCTGCTCAAGGCCTTCTCGGTCAAGGAGACTGATACTCTTTCCCTCTACGCTGATCAATCCCTCTTCACTCATCTTGGCAAATATTCTGGATAATGTTTCAGGGATAGTTCCAAGCAAACTTGCCAGCTGTCCTTTAGATATCTGCAACTCCACCTGTTCCGGGTTACTCTGTGCCTCAGATAGATAAAGAAGGTAACCTGCAAGCCTTGCAGGTACCTCTTTCAAAGAGAGATTCTCAATCTGCATGGCAAAACGACGGAGACGCATGGAGAGCACAGCCAGCATATTCAAAACCAGAGAAGGCATGGTGCTCACCAACTCAACAAAATCTTCCCGTGGAAAAAAGAGCACCGTGCTCTTCTCAAGAGTTGTTGCATTTGCGGGAAAAGACTGATTGTGGAATACCGGTACTTCACCAAAAGGCTCACCGCCACCAAAAATATGCAGGATCTGCTCCTTCCCGGAAATGGACGTCTTGAAGATTTTCACCCTGCCGGATGCCACCATATAAAAACCAGCTGCGGGATCTCCTTCAAAAAAAATCGTCTCTCCTTTTCCAAAATCTTTAGTCACTGCTATTCTTTCTATCTCATCAAGGTGATCCGGTGCCAGACCACCAAAAAGTTCACTGTTTGCCAGGACCTTACGCATTAATACTTCTCCAGATATTCAAACTCCTCAAAAAACTTCGACATTAGTAACACTGTAGCATAGTATGGCATTGTATATCACCTTCTTTTCTCTCCGCCATGTCCCATCACAAAATATCCTCAATCTGGGAATGGTTGTTGATTGGTGTTATTTTATGAATAGAAAACATTAGATTGAGCGATAAGACAGACCATGGATCCTCCTATTTCGCGACAAATCATTATCCCATGAAGCAAAACCGATACATACTCCATATTGATATGGATGCCTTCTTTGCATCCGTCGAACAAATGGACAACCCGAAACTGGCTGGCCAGCCTCTCATTGTTGGAGGTACCCCAGATGGTCGCGGAGTGGTGGCTGCCTGTTCCTATGAAGCCAGAAAATTCGGTATACGTTCTGCATTGCCAGCTGCCAGAGCAATCCGTCTATGTCCCCATGCGGTCTTTGTCCGTCCGAGAAAAGAGCGCTACAAAGAGATTTCCATGCAGATCATGGAAATATTCAAGGAGTACTCTGAGCAGGTAGAGCCCCTCTCCCTCGATGAGGCCTTCCTTGATATCAGCAACAGCCATACAGATTTTCCAAGTTGCATCGCTACCGCCGAAACAATACGCACCAGAATATTTCATGAGGTGGGAATCACCTGTTCCGCCGGGGTCTCCTTCAACAAATTTCTCGCAAAAGTTCCCTCGGACATGGATAAACCTGACGGATTAACAGTCATTACCAAAGAAGATGCGCCACAGTTTCTTGCCAGTCTTGGCATTGGCAGATTTTATGGTGTCGGTAAAGTGACCGAAAAAAAATGCATTCCCTTGGCATCCACTGTGGAAGGGATCTACTCCGCTTTGAAAAGATTGAATTAACTATTTTTTTTGGGAAAGCGGGGTCATTTTTCTATGATATCGTCCGTGGTATTGACAATCGTCGGGTGGAACCCAACCGGGGGCGGAAATCAATAGGCACAGAAACCACATTTGATACCGATATCAACAGTCTCGATGAGATGAACAACAGTCTCCAGATTCTTGCTCAAAAAGTTGCAAATTCCTTGATGGCAAAAGGTTGTGGCGGCACTACCCTGACGCTGAAAGTCCGATATCACGACTTTTCCACAGTCACCCGCTCCCAATCGTTTCCGATGCCTGTTCGAACAAAAGAGGAGATCATGGAACACATTCCAAAACTTCTCGGAGCCACGGCAGCTGGCAAGACCAGGGTCAGGTTGCTGGGCATAACTGTTTCCAACCTCAGTTGTAACTCACAAAAACTCCCGATGCAGATACCACTTCCATTTTTCTGAACATGCCTGAAATGTCTGTTTACTTCCTGTGATACGCTTGCTATTATTTTCCTGACTCGTGTCCGTCCAGAAACGAGATTTTTTTCTAAATTGAGGCGCAGAATAAATTTTACAGCAACGAAGAGTTATGAGAAAAAGGCCATTTGTGGACGGTCATCAACTCCACATCAGGATTTCAGGAACTTAACATTGACCAGCTCATAAAAACTTAAAATTGTAGATGGCTAAATAGATACTCGTAGACTTCGAAAAAATTCACATCTGAGGCGCAAACATTTTCAATTGTTTCGGCGTACTTGAGTACGTCGTTATGATTGAAAATGTGAAGCAACGAAGGAGGTGAAGAGTTTTTACGACGCCATCAACATTAACCAGGATATAAACAGTCACATGACAGATCTAATTCGTTCCATATATAATATATTTCGCTGGGTTGGAAAATTTCTCACCACTGTTCGAGTCTTTACCCTGAACATTGTATTTCTGGCCCTTTTTCTTTTTTTAATAACTGCCATCATCAGCCGTTCTCCTGGTAAAGATGTTAACATTACCGATAGCGGTGCCTTGCTCCTCAGCCTCCGTGGTGATATCGTAGAAGAAAAGCAAAGCAATGATCTCTTTTCAACCCTCATCAATGACAAACTCGGCTTTGACAGCCTGCCCACAGAAACATTATTCCAGGATATTCTAGATGCAATAGCGTCAGCATCTGATGATGACAATGTGAGCTTTATTCTCCTTGATCTTGGCGACATGGGGTCCATTGGACTCAATCAGCTCCAGGCCATAGGAGCTGCATTGACTGAATTCAAAAGCAGTGGCAAAAAAGTTATTGCCGCCGAGGATTTCTACCGGCAGAAGGCTTATTACCTGGCGAGTTTTGCCGATGAAATATACCTCAATCCCATGGGCGCTGTGGATCTACATGGCATAGGAACCTACAGACTCTATTTTAAAGATGCCATTGATAAGCTCAAAATTAACTATAATATCTTTCGGATTGGTACCTTCAAATCGGCCTTGGAACCGGTGATGCGAAACTCCATGTCAACTGCGGCACGGTCACAGAATATGTCATGGCTCAGTGCCCTCTGGAATACTATCAGCAGTGACATTATCCGTGAGCGAAAACTCGACAAAAACGCTATCACAACCTATACCGAAAATATCGATCGGGAGCTGACCCGTGCTGGTGGAGACACTGCACAACTTGCGCTTCAAACCGGACTGGTTGATGCTCTGAAAAATCGTGAAGAACTGCGGAATTACCTCACAAGTCTCAGTGGTAAAAATGATGATGGAGGTTTCAAGCACATCAAATTCAACGATTACCTGAGTAGCATCACCCGCTCCTTTTCAGGCCCGCTAGACAGCGACGGTTCCATTGGTGTCATCATTGCTCAGGGTGCCATATTAAATGGTGAACAGCCCGTGGGGTTTATTGGCGGGGACTCCCTCGCCAGCCTGATCCGCAAGGCTCGTGAAGCAGACAACATTGACGGATTAGTGATCCGTATTGTGTCTGGAGGCGGCTCTGTTTTTGCCTCTGAAATTATCAGGCAGGAGATCCTTGAATTCAAAAAGAGTGGCAAACCCATTGTGGTATCCATGGGGGAAGTTGCCGCATCCGGCGTATACTGGATTGCAGCTGATGCTGATGAAATCTGGGCTTCTCCGGTTACCCTTACTGGCTCCATTGGTATTTTTGCCGCAATCCCCACATTTGAAAATTCTCTGTCTGAACTCGGGATATACAGTGATGGCGTTGGCACCACAAGCCTTGCCGCAGCACTGGATCTTACTCGTCCCCTGGCCCCTTTATTAAAAAAGGCCATCGACATAAACCTTCAACATGGTTATGAGCAGTTTCTCAACATTGTTTCCAAAGGAAGATCTATAACAAATGAAGAAATACGAACCGTTGCCGAGGGAAGAGTATTTGATGGACGAAAGGCTCTTGAGCTGGGACTGGTGGATAAACTTGGAACCCTTGAAGATGCCATCAGTTCAGCCGCAAATCTGGCACAACTTGATGACTATAGTGCAACCTACATCCGTCGGCCACTCAGTGTAAAAGAGGAGTTTTTCCAGATTTTCTCCAGCTCAATGATGGATACGCTGATATCCGCTACCATTCCACCGGTTATTATTAAAACACTTGGGCAACTTATAAGGCCGGTTACAGAGATCATGCTATTTAATGATCCCAAGGGACTATACGCTCACTGTCTCATTAATGATCTCTCTTTCTGATGCATTGCGTTTTCGGCTGAACAGATTATTACTCAGTAATATAATCGGTGTCAGGGGATTCCCTGTCATACAATCTGTAATAGGTATATATTTTATATTCTATCTCTGATATTTCAATGATCGACCGAGGTGTTATGAAGAATTTTGTCCCGTTTCTCTCCTGTCTTGCTGTTTTCTCTCTACTGGCATCAACCAGTCAGGCAACAGATACTTTTATCGTTTCCGGGAACCCGAAAGCATCACCAATTGTCTGGGAAGAACACAATAAACTCACGGGCATCGGGCCAGACCTGCCATTAACAAAAAGCTTTACCGGTTGGTCAAAGACGGAACCGTTGAGGAACTTTCTTTTTAAACACTTTGATACCTGGAAGAAACTCATCGACAAGCGTTCCAGATTTTTCTACAAAGATTCCTCTATCCGCAATCAGGAGTATCAGGGCTCTCTTGAAACTCAGGATACACGGGCAAAAGACCGAATCGGCTCTTTGCTTGCTGCTGGGAAGTCGGGACGGTTTGCCTTCAATGGTCGAGTAACAGCGGCGTTTCTTAACCACTCAGCCGTAAACCTCCAGCCACTCCAATAAATACAGAGTACTCTGGCAGGTCATATTTTATTTACAAATCCCATTCACCCGCTCTCGTAGCTCGATTCCTGAGTGTTTGACAGCGAGCACGCGCCCTTCAAATGCAAGAAACTGACATTATTTCACAACTCTGGCCCAACCTCATATGGCCGCTGATCCGTCTGATTTTTTTTATCTCAGTGGGACTGTTTGTTGCAAATTTCATAGAATCACTCAATTGGACCAGCAAAATCGCCACACTGGCACGTCCGCTGATACGGTTCGGTAATCTTTCTGAAACTGCCGGAGCCTCTTTTTCCATGGCCCTTTTTTCCGGGATTTCTGCCAACACCATGCTCTCTGAAGCCTATCAGAAAAAAACAATCCTCAAAAAAGAGCTTATACTTTCAAACCTTTTTAACAGCCTGCCCACCTATTTCCTGCACCTGCCCACGGTATTTTTCATCACTGCCCCTCTCATTAAAAACGCAGCTGTTATCTATGTTGGTATTACTTTCGGTGCTGCCATCTTTCGCACCATTTCCATCGTCATCCTCAGTCGCTTTCTCCTCCCTGTTCCTAAAAACACACCAGGCCCCGTTCCAGGAGATGATAAACAACTGGCTCAAGGGATCGACTGGCGTGGCGCCCTGAAAAAGAGCTGGAAGCGCTTCAAAAAACGGATTCGTAAAATAATCCGCTATACTGTCCCCATCTACCTTCTGATCTTTCTCATGCACCGGGTAGGAATATTTGAAACTCTTGAAAAAGGAATGGCTGAGCACCTTTCTTTCCTGCCCTGGCTCACCCCACAGGCAATCGGGATTATCACCCTTCACATAGCTGCCGAGTTTACAGCAGGTCTTGCAGCGGCAGGTGCCCTGCTTCAGGAGGGGAGCATGGACTACAGGGAGGTGGTTCTGGCTCTTCTTGTGGGAAATGTGCTATCATCTCCAATTCGGGCTATCCGGCATCAATTCCCATACTACGCCGGAATATTTCAGCCGAAAATGGCTATTGAACTCATAATCTACAATCAGATCTTCCGGGTTGGCAGCCTGATCCTGATGGGAAGCATTTATTTTATTATAACCATTTAGCAGCAACCGGATCCTGCAGTTATTGCTTATGGTGTTCATCCAGAAATAAGTTTTTTTATTCTAAATCGAGGCACAGAATAAATTTTACAGCGGACATATATCTGATATTCCGAGGACAGAGTACCCAGCTTATTTCAACGTTATTAATACTGGGTTAAAAGACCTTTTCCGGACAGGCATTTACTATCATCAAACTGAATGCCACCACTCCTCAAGTTTATGACACCTCACCTGATGGCCATGAAACAACTACGGATGTAAACGCCCACGAACAAAGGGGCCTCAACTGTTTTTCGACATACTCATATTCTCTTTTCTACTCTGCTATAAGCTCTTCACTCTTCTCACAGCTCCCCGCACGACCTTTGCTCTCAATCTCATAACAGATGGATGTCATCCGCACAGCTCCCATTGTTGCATTATTCGACTTCATGGTATGGGCAGTATGCCATAACTCCTCACTATCCTCATTGCAGACTGCAATTTCGAGCTGTTGCAGAAGCAGCGGCGCACCTTCGAGGTAACTCTTGACGATATGCGTATTCCATTGGTTTCGGATACGAGTGTCGGAGCGTAGCGACGCTATTATTTTGTCTTTACTTTGTTCCGGTATTTCAAGTTTGCTGTCTTATTTCTCATAGATTCTCCTGTAAGTTTTATTTTGTGTGCGCTGTGAACAAGACGATCAAGTATGGCGTCAGCCATCGTTGGATCACCGATCTGTTCATGCCAGTGTTCTATTGGCAAAGTGTTGATTTAAGGTTGTGTCGGTCTTCAAGTATTTTCAGGAAATCGTGCCGTTGTTCCTGATTCAGTGCCATCAGTCCATAGTCATCAAGAATAAATAAATCAGTCTTGGCGAAGCTAGTCAGCAGCTTCAGATAACGGCCATCTCCCTTGGAAAGGCTTAAATCCTCAAAGAGCTTGGACATTCGCAGATACAGAGCACTGAACCCGTCCCGGCAAGCCTTCTCAGCAAAGGCGCATGCAAGGAAGGATTTGCCCACACCTGTGGGGCCGGTAATAATCAGGTTGTTGTGATCTTTGATCCACTGACAATCCGCGAGCCGGAGCACCAGAGATCTGTCCAGATCCCTGGGATGGCGGAAGTCAATGTCTTCAACTGAGCCATTTTGTCTGAGTTTTGCTTTACGTAATCTGGTGTTCATTCTCCTTGTTTCACGTACTGCCTGTTCGTGGTCAAGTAACAGCCCCAGGCGTTCTTCAAAGCCCATATCATCAAGGCCGTCCATTTGCATCTGGCTCTCAAGCGCTTCTGCCATTCCAGAGAATCGCATTGTTTTCAGTTTTTCAAGTGTTGGATGAAGTAACATGATTCTCTCCTTTAATGGGTTATGGATTTAAAGTAATTGGTACCACGGATATTTTTATGTTTAACAGGATCTTTCCCAGGGCTTTTCTCTGGTAACGGCTTCTGGTCAAGCCCATTCTTAAGGATTGATTCTATGCTTTTATAAGAGAGTGCATTGATATACAGAGCACGGCTGCAGGCGGCCTCAAGACGACTGTTGCCATAGGCCTTACCAAGTCTTAGAATCCCAAGCAGTGTTCTGTAAGCCTGTTGCGGATGTGCTCTATTTAACAGGATGAGTTCAGTTAACATGACAGTTTCTTTGCCGATCTTTGCAGCCCAACGCTTGAAACGATCCGGTGTCCACTCCAGATTTTTCTGATGCCTGAGAGGCATGTGCTCTTTGATCGTTGCGTGACGACCCTTTGGTACTTTCCGAAGATGGCTTGCTACTCGCTTGCCACGGTGAAAGAGCATTCCACTGTCATATTGAGGCCTCTGTGACTTTTTGATCATACTTGGAGGCTGAATAAACTGAGGCTATGTCCTGGAACAAAATTTCTTCATTTCCACTGCCCTCAAAAAATGAAAAATCCGGCGTTGCCATAACCGGCAGGACACCGTATGAAAGAGACAATGCAGCCAACAACTCGTTAAAACCACGTGGTTTTCCCATATCAAACCACAAAGTAAAATGAATGCGTTCAGAAAATAGTGATTATCACTGATAACTTTATAATAATATGAAGAATTCTCAGAAAATGCAAATTATGATATGTTTCTGGATAAACACTGGACAAGAAAGTATTTTTGTCCGATCGTACCCGTCACCATTAATGGCACACGGATGCAGGGATAGGAAAAAAGGGAAGGGAGGGGTGCGTACAGTCAGGGAGAAGAATCGCAGCAATCAGCGCCCCGGGTACACCACGTGTAACCCCTCGCGTTTCCAGCGACTTATGCCACCACTGAGATTATATATTTCGCTGTAGCCCTTCTGCACCAGGAGCTTTCCCACGGCATAACTTCTTCCACCCACAGCACAGACAACAAGAACCGGCCGAGATTTGTCGCTGGTTACACCGTTTTTGACAATGATACCGATATCTCCTTTCACAGAGTTGGGCAGAGCACCATTCTGGCTGATTTCCCTGGCAGTTCTGACATCAACAATCAGAAGATCAGGTTTTTCCCCAATGAGTCGTATGGCCTGTGTCGGAAGAATTGATTGAAAAGCCGGATGGTTCGTAGGAGCCTGATCAACAGTAGCAGGTGGTATTGAATTGTCAGTTTTGGGTTGTTCGTCTGGTGAACAAGCCAAAAGCAGCACTAGAAGAAGAATTGGAAGTATATTTTTCATTTTCTATTATAATAAAGTTATGCCAGTGGGTAAATATCCGGTCAAGCCCGACCACAAAAACACGGTATCTCCTGAAGAGCATGTAAATGTTTTCCTGGGGACTCAGGTGTTGCTCTCCTACCTGTGAATCCTCGTCAATGGTGTTTCACTGATAATAAGATGCAAAGAGAAAAAAACCCAAAATTACAAAATTGCGCATGAAAAGTCAATTCATTTCCATATTCCCACAGGATCCCATGTCTGACAAATCAAGCATTTCCTCAATCAGATACCTACGGAGTCAGGAGATTTCCAGGAGGTTCATGGCAATTGACAAAAAGGCCTATCCTCGCTATTGTTTCTAGTCACTGCCCATGCTATCCTATGGGCCACCCCCATTCAATTGTACGAGATGACCACCGCAAAACCACTCTTTATTATTTTTCTGTTAAGTATCATCCTCTGTGCAGCCATTATTGCAGCCACCGGGATGGGCTTTTTGAAAATTACTCCGAGTGAAGTAATTGAGATACTTTGGCTAAAACTCCTGGGGCAGCAATCATCTTCCATCAATCCGACATTCCCCTTTGTCGTTATGGAGGTACGCCTGCCACGTATTCTCACCTCGGCCCTGGTGGGTGGCGGCCTGGCTGTTGCCGGTGCTGTTTTTCAGGCCATTCTTCTGAATCCTCTTGCTGATCCTTACCCTCTTGGGATTTCTTCAGGTGCCGCATTCGGGGCATCGCTTGCCATTATCCTCAGCATATTAGGCATAATAATTCCACCCTGGCTTTCAATTCCTGTTTTTGCCTTTATCGGAGCCATAGCCACCCTCATTGGCGTTTTCTCCCTGGCCTCAGCAGACAACCGTCTTTCTTCAAATCCCCTCATCCTCTCCGGCGTTATTATCGCCGCTATCCTCTCTGCTGGAATTGGTTTTATAAAATATCTTGCAGATGAGCAGGTAAGTATCATCATCTTCTGGCTCATGGGAAGTTTTGTGGGAAGAACCTGGGTAGATGTTT
>JAJRQL010000179.1 GCA_024280265.1 Deltaproteobacteria bacterium | reverse complement strand
TGCGTGCTAAGCGAGCAATAACCCTCTTCATATGGTTAGGTTTGCTGGTTTGCACTTTATCCAGGCGCAGCTATTTAACTGAACGATTAAATTTCGAGACCGGAATCTCAAAAAATGGACTTTTCGGTCAGTCACTATTTAGTATAGGGAAGTGATGAGTGATGCAGATTAATCCTCAACTTGCCATCTGCCCCTTTTATGTACCCAAAAGTGTACTCAACTTTCACCTCTGTACCATCGACCTGAGTAAAATAGTAATTCCCCATTGCGACAGCATACTCACCATGGATGGATGTGGCCACATTTTCAAAGCGGACATTGGTCCAGGGTGTAATGGCAAAACCGTGATCTTCCTTATAGCTGTCATTGCCTCCGACAAAATAGGACAATGCCCCTTCTCTATCCAGGCGAAACTGGACATCCGCTGCCTTGGTGGGCTTGAATAAAACATCTCCTTCCTTGAAATTATACAGGGTATCAATATGCTGCTCGGCAGCCTGTACAAAATCACCCTTATCGCTAAACGCTTTACCAATTGCAACAATCCCTTTCCCCCAGGTCTGCTGAGATTGGGCAACTTCTTCTGCCGTAATTGCATTTCCCATTTTTCTATCCTCTTTTAAAGTTATCCAATACGGAATACAAAGGACAGGAATCGATTTTCCTTTCATGGACTCCTATCCTTTTGCCAAACACAAGATATCCGCTGTTACCTGACCACAATTTTCACTCACATTCCTCCAAGGAATACTTTATAATACTCCCTCAAAAACAGCAATATCAAAAAGCTACGCTATCCACCAGAGACCTACCTGCAACCGGCTGTTATCAACCGGTTGATAACAGCTGGTTGCAGGCGTTGCACCGACCTCCCCCCAGAACAAATCCCCTCAACACCTTCACCTGCATACCACCTTTCTTTCCAATTATTGTGGTACATTTCTTGCTGTTGTTTATGAAATGGGACTTTATTTAGCCGATTTCCCATAGAAAACACATCTTAAAGGAGAAAAAAATGAGAAAACAGACAGCATGCTCAAGGGGGACAAAGATTGGTACCATTCTGGCCGCTAGTCTTATCGTCATGGCAACTGGTATGGGTACAGCCCTGGCAAGTAGTAATCACACTGCAGTGTACGAGGGATAATGCGGGGATTTAGCCGGATGGTATCCAACTTATACAAAGGCAATTACCATAACGTGTTCCAGTGGTGCAACTGTCCAGGAACTGCAGCAATGGTATAAGGAAACCAGCACCGGGAACACCTGTTATGTTGTTACTGATGAGGGGGACTGTCCCCGTAACATATCAGCACACACTTCTTTGGATGATCCTGAGCAAATGAGAATAGACCAAATAGAAGAACAACGTGCTGCAGACCGCGCCGAGATACTTGAAATTTCACTTGAAAGACAGCGTAAGAGAAAAGAGGCGCACGAAAAAAGACAATTATCGGAAAAGTGGAATCACTCAAGTCCGGCAAGCCGAGTATCATCCACAGGTGTTTTATATGAACCATCAGACTTACCTGAATGGAACTTTAATGCGTCCGTTCAGGGAAGTGTCAGGGAGAGTGAAATGGAACTTACCCCCACTCTTGGCCGGGAGTCCGATGTTAAGTCACTGGCCTTTAATTTTAGTGCCAGTAAAGAAAGTTTTTATATGGATAACCAAGTGTACTACACCAGTCTCGAAGGTACAGGCCTTTATGATTCCCATGACACGGACTCTTTTGGCCTGCTCTTGATGCCCGGCTACCAATTTTTAAATCAGGTGGAAAATGGTCTGAATCTCGCTGTTTCCGGCATTCTTGAGATTTCCACCAATGACTACGAAAACAATACACAGACCAGACTGGTTCCAGGTATTGGTATCTATGCAGGAATCACCACCCCAATTGGTGGATTCACGTTATCCAATCTCTTCAGCCACGACCGAAACCTGAATGGAGACGAAGAAATCACAGGTGAAAAATATATTAACTTGAACACTTTGAAGTTCCAGTACCTCTTACCGCTGACAGGAACTCTTTTTCTTACAACCGGCCTTGACTATACGCTGACCATGGATATGCCAGATTATATGGAAGACAGCAGCACTGGTATTTCCTTTGCACTTGACTATTACGGCTGGGAAAACTACAACCTGGGCCTGAGTTACGTAGACAGCCTGGATGGTTTCAAAAACCGTGGGGTCACTCTCACCTTTGGTCACAGCTGGTAATTTTTATTTCTTTTAACGACACCTGCCGGATGGTCTCATCTACCATCCGGCACTGCGTCCTCAGCTTCCCAGATAATTCATGAAAATCGTTTTACTATCCCTGTTGTTACTTCTCCTCCCCGGCTGCATGATGCCTTTGCAACCAGATCCCACCCTGCCCGACACCACCCTGTTTCAGGAAGGTGATATTGTCATAACTGCCGACAATGGAGTCGAATCTTGGCTGATTGCCCTGGCCGCAAGATCTGACACAAGGGTAGTTGAGACCCCGTATAGTCATGCTGAAATGATTTTTCGCAATGCAGACAATCAACTAATGATCGGTGGGGTGTTCAGTGGAAAGGCTGATTCGGAGCTTCTCGAAAATCGTTTTAAAAAGTTCCACAGGGCCGCAGTTTTTCGTGCAAACACATCACGGGATACACAAATTGCCGCCGCACTTACCTTACAGAAAATGTTAAATGATACAACTGTTCAGGATGCAGATTTTGACTACAGTATGAGTTACGAACCTGGAAAAACCGACAAATTGTTTTGTGCCGGTATCATCAATGACAGCTGGCAGCGTGTTAGCGTGTCACCCCCATTTGGTCCCAGGCAGTGGCAAAAAAACAACCTTACCAGTCATGTTGAAGAGATCATGGGAAGCCGGATGAGTACTCTGGTCGATCTCGATTCCATCTATAACTCAAAGGACTTCTATCTGGTTCTGGAATGGGAAAATAACCAGATACACACCAGTAAAGCCCAGCTCTCCAAAAAAATCATCACCTACCTGTTAGCGCAGTATGAACTGGGGTTCAGACTCAAGACAAATAAAGAACCCAACCTGTTACTGGCACTGGGCAGACTCAGTGAAGAAGTGGAACAACTTGCACGGGTTCGAATTTCATTAACCCTTTTCAACAGCGATGTCACCAGCACCTGGCAACGACTGCAAAGAAGGGGTACACTGGAACAAGTAACTGATGATGAAAAAGACGATTTAATCAAAGCTGTTTTTTCCAAATACCATGACAAATATTTTTATCCTGCTCCTGCCGCTTCTTCTGATCAGCAGCTGCACGCTGCCACTCTTCCAGGAGCCAGGGCCGGATCTACCGCAATACCAGAACAGTAAACCTCTCTGCAGCAACAGGTATTTCACAATCCACCACCTGGCGCAGGAGAAGTTCTGTGAGGAAATTCTCGGGCAAGGCACCGATGTCTGGCAAACTCTTCAGCACTGGCTCGATATCCCTCCTCCCTTCTCTCCAGTCCCCGTACTCATTTTCTCAGACACAGATCCCATTGGAAAATATTTCCTCAAGAAGAGTCAAACCCGGCATCGCAGCACAGGGCATTACGACCCTGCCAAAAATGTTCTGTTTCTCATCGGCCACCCCGGTGACCCCCGTTTTATGACTGTGCTTCGCCACGAAGCCGCCCATGCCACACTACACAATGCGTTCCCTGACGGAAAGCGACTCCCCTTTTGGGCCGATGAAGGAATCGCGTCCCTGATGGAAGAATTACCAGGTGATAACAATAATCCTCCCGGCAACATTGAACGACTCACGCTTGTGCACTACATTCAAGACAGGGATGGGGATCTCAACTTTACAGGATTAATTAAAAACCCCTCTAAAAGAATTCGCTCAGGGATGGTCTATGCCAGATCCTGGGCCCTTGCGTCCTGCCTGTACAGGGACAAACGCCCCATTGGATCATTTCTGTCTCAATCAGACCAGACAGGCCACAGTACACCAAAGGAGATTTTCGGTGAGACTCTGTTACGGGATGACGAGTCTTTTGCCAACTTTGAAAATGGCTGTTACAAATGGCTCCACTCCTTCAAGAATACCGGCAACTGATGTCTTCATCCTGATAAGACAATAGCCTGAAAACTGCACCAATTCCCTTTCTCTGCTTTAGAATACGGTTACGATTTTGTTAGGGTTTCATTAGGAGGGGATTTTTTGTTGCAACCTGAAAATTGACAGGTAGGATTAAGGACTCAACAAAGAGTTATACTCAATATTTAAAGCACTGTTTCAGGAGAACTTCAGTGGGAAAAGCAAGCATCCTCGTCGTGGAAGACGATGCAGATATCCAGCAGCTCGTCAGCTACAATCTCATAAAATCAGGCTTTAATGTGACCTGTGCCGATTCCGGGGAAGAGGCTTTGCAAATCCTTGACCGGGAAAAAATTGATCTGATCCTTCTCGATCTGATGCTGCCTGGAAAAGACGGGATGGAGATCTGCAGTATCATTCGGGAAAAAACGGATTTTATCCAACCACCCATTATTATGCTCACTGCCAAAAGCGAAGAAGATGATATTGTCACCGGCCTCAGCTGTGGAGCAGATGATTATGTGACCAAACCGTTCTCCCCCCGGGTCCTCATTGCGAGGGTTCAGGCAATTCTTCGTAGAAAACAGGAAAAAATCACCAGAAAACAGCGCCCGGAGAATGAGAGCATCCATATTCATTCCATGGTCATCCATCCCGGACGGCATGAGGTACTGGTCGACGGCAAACAGATCCACCTCACTGCCACAGAGTTCACCATCCTTGAACAACTGGCCGGACGCCCCGGATGGGTTTACAGCCGGCAGCAGATAATCGACAAAATTCGTGGCTACGACTACCTTATCACCTCCCGGGCCATTGATGTCCAGATATTCGGGCTACGGAAAAAGCTTGGTACCATGGGAAGTTACATTGAAACGGTGCGCGGAATCGGCTATCGCTTAAAAGAGTAAGCTTACACTGAAACCACCATCTGAGAATAATGCAGTTCTTCTCTATACAATCTATTTAGTGTTTGGCCGAAAAGCATAAAACGACGGTATTTTGTGTAGTTACATGAGATGCCGTGGATGAAGATATTTTTGATAGCATGTTTGTTGATAGCTTGGAACATGCGGTGAAATGAAGTATATTACTGAATATACAATATTTTCCCTCTGCAGA
>JAJRQL010000014.1 GCA_024280265.1 Deltaproteobacteria bacterium | reverse complement strand
TCATTACAAACTGAAAGTTTCACGGTGTAGAAAAACGCAACAGGCAACTTGCGCTTAACTTAAGCAGAAAATTGTCTTGACAATGGGGTCCACCTCAGGGGAAACCCTCTTGAGAGGGTGATATAGCCTGCCATGATCAAAGGACCCAGAGGAAGAAGCAACGTGAGTTTTCTGGCAATCCGATCCTGACCGGTCACACTGCAAAGTAAAATTGCCAATGATAAAAGAAGAGTAGCAGCAAAACAAACTGTGTGCAGATTGATATCTGGAATCTGGGTGATCATGACAGGCCTCCGCGCTGTTTGTCTGCTGTTCGTGATGATTTACCAAGAAACAAGGCATAAAGCAGAGTACAGCCAATCATCAGCCAATAAACCAGAAACATGAATTTGGCTGCTGGGTTGCTGACCACCATCACCTTCACTCCAATGCCATGGGAACTGTCCTGCCCATCAAGAAAAAATTCTTCGATAAGACAAAGGTATGGCCATCGTTGCAGGGGGTTCATGTAGCCAGCTTCTCCCTTCATGAGCAATGCCCCGTTTTTGAACAGGGAAAGAGTTGCGGTATTGTTCTGGGTGTTGAATTCCGCTGGGGACAATCTGCGAAATGGCTTACCGCTCAGGAGTATTTCCGGTGATGTGTTAAAAGTAATTTTTTCGAGTTTCAATGTGTAACCTTGTCCGAGATTGGTTTCCTGGCCGGAATAGAGACGCTCGGAAGAAAACTTTTTCCCCCAGGTGAAGTTAAGAGCATGGCCAATCAGCAGAATCAGCAAAAGGATATGGATAAGAATCAACAGGATCCTGGCAGGATCACGGGTCTGTTTCAGGCGTGAAACGAAACTGTAACTGGTGCAACAGACAGTGTTTACAAATAAGAGTGTGGCAGCAATGATAAGAAAGAAAAGCCAGAGACAGATTATGGGCTGTGCAGTGACATTATCCACCATCCATGGCAGCAGAAGATGCCGGTTCATATCCTTGAATATCTTGCTGTACTCAGGCATCGAGTCCATATACACACCGAGTGTCATCAGAAGGCACAAACCGGCAATGATCCAGACTGCCTGAGTGAGGTGTGAGAATCGTTTCATGATCTGTTTCCTTTTACTTTGAACTGTTCAGATTGTTCTTCTGTTCCCGCTGTCGGTGTTACCGGATGTTCTGTACAAATACTAAGCAGTTCCTGTATGGCAGAGGGACGATTAGCCTGTATAAGTATGTGGTTTTTAATCTCCCAGTGTTGCAGCACCTGCTCCACCAGGTAGTCTCTGACCACAAGAACAACCTGCAGATCCTTATGAGACAAGAGTGGTGAAAGCCACTTGGCCCAGCCCCTGCCCAGGAGTTCCAGCTTCCCTATTTCATCCACAATCACCACCCTGCTCCTGCGGTATTTTTCTGGTGAAAGTGCCAGTTGTCCTGCAATTTCACCCTCTTTGAAAAAGTGAAAAGGTGTTACATTTCCAGTATCTTCCTGCTTGGTTTTGCGCCTGGCAAGCGGGATAATCTTATCGTCATGCAGGGTATGGATGTCAAACCCGGATCGCTGGTTATTTTCCCAGAGTCCTCTGGCTACAAATCCGGCAAGAGGAATATGATGTTTTCTCAACTCAGCAACCAGTTCTGTGGCCAGGCTGCTTTTACCGCTCTGAACCGGGCCGGTGATGAGAACAACTTTGGCATCCTGTTTTTTCGCATCCTCTGTACTTTGACTCTCAGTAAGGAGCATGGCTGGTACGAAAACCTGTGGTCCATTGTCAGCTGTGGCAAGAAGGCGGGTATCTATCCCGTAGAGACAGCTGATATTTTCAGGATTCATCACCGTTGTTGCGTTGCCGGAACCACTCAGTCTGGTGTTTTTGAGAAGGAGTGTGTTATCGGCAAAATGAAGAGCCATGGTTGGGTCGTGCATGCTTGCAAAGATGGCAGTTCCAGTTCTGCGCGCCATTTTTTTGATGAAGTCGAGCAATAGAAACTGATTTTTGTAGTCCAGGTGGTTGGTTGGTTCGTCAAGAAGCATGATTTTTGCCTCTTGCACCATGGCTCTGGCAAGAAGGACAAGCCTTCGTTCACCACCTGATATACGATTAAAATTTCGCTGGGCAAGAGCTTCAGCATTGAGGCTCTTTAAGGCTCCGTAAGCCATCTCATAATCTTCTGCGCCGGGACTGTTAAAAACACCAAGATATGGAGTTCGTCCCATAACCACGACCTCAAGAACCTTGAAGGGGAAAATATCACTATGCTCCTGAGGAACAAGGCTCACATTTCGTGCCACTTCTGCCTGCCCACAGTTCAGCAGGTTCGTCTCTCCAAGCCTGATTTGTCCCTTGTCGGGGATTTTGAGTCCGTTAATGCATTCCAGCAGTGTTGTTTTTCCGGCTCCGTTACATCCAAGCAGAGCGGTGAAGCTTCCAGATTCCAGCTTGAATGATATGTCACGCAGGATAGGGGTGTCACCATAGGAAAAAGAAAGTGATTGACAGATCAGGCTCACAACCATCCAGCTCCACGATTACGGTACAGAAGCCATGCAAAGAGTGGTGCTCCGGCAAGGGCTGTAATGATGCTGATGGGAAGCTCCGCAGCCATGGCCGTACGAGCCAGGTTGTCAGACATGAGAAGAAAGAACCCCCCGGCAAGAATGGTGACTGGCAGCATGCGGAGAGTACTGGGGCCGATACAGGTACGGGCAAGATGTGGAACCACCAGACCCAGCCAGGCAATCTGTCCACAGGATGCCACACCAACGGCAACCACAAGAGATGAAATGGTAATAAGGAAACACCTGTAAAACCCAGGGTGAATGCCAAGAGATCTCGCCTGGCTGTCCCCAAGTGACAGTACATCGAGTCTGTAACGGAGAAGATAAAAGACCAAAAGTCCACCGAGGGTTACAGGGGCAATCACTGCCAGATCATCCCAGTAAGCTCTCGACAGGCTTCCCATTGACCAGAAGACCAGTGCAGGAAGTTCGTTGAAAGGATCCGCTGTGTATTTTATTATCATCAGGACAGCACTGAACATTGCAGAAACAATGATTCCAGCCAGAACCAGAACCACCGTTTTTCTAACGGAGATCAAGCGGGCAATGGCCATGGCAGAAAATACCGCAAAAAGTCCTCCGCCAAAGGCCAGAATTCTCACCATGGTAAAGGATGAGCCTGGAAGAGTAAGGCCGATGGCGGCCCCCACAGTACACCCGGAGGAAACGCCGAGAATGTCCGGAGAGACCAGCGGATTGCGAAAAATACTCTGGTACACTGCGCCAGAAGCTGCCACTCCCATACCGACAAGGAGCGCCAGTAAACAGCGGGGAAGTCTGATTTCAAGAAATACCTGGCTGTTTGTAGAAAGAGAGCCAGTGTCCCCAAAGAGAAGTGCTTGAAAGGCAGCAATGATTTCAGGAAGAGAAATTGCGAGCCTGCCGATGGCAAATGAAAACAACAGGCCGACAAAACAGGAAAGTGCAAGAACGGTGACGTAAAGTCTATAACGGGTGTTATCAAGACTATTTCCGATTAGGGCGTATGTCCGGAAGGGGTAACCTGCTCGTGTTATACTGTAGTTATTGAAGCTTCAGTGTAAACGAGCGACCATAATTGGAGGTACCCATGAT
>JAJRQL010000178.1 GCA_024280265.1 Deltaproteobacteria bacterium | reverse complement strand
AGAAGACATTGAACGTGGCCAGGTACTTGCCGCTCCAGGGAGTATCAATCCTCATACCAAGTTCAAAGCAGAGTGTTATATTCTTGGAAAAGATGAGGGGGGTCGTCATACCCCGTTTTTTAATGGATATCGTCCTCAGTTCTACTTTAGAACCACTGACGTAACTGGCGTAATTACCCTTCCTGATGGAGTAGAGATGGTAATGCCAGGTGACAACGTTCACGTAAATGCGGAACTGATCACTCCCATCGCCATGGATGTTGGTCTCCGTTTTGCCATCCGTGAGGGTGGAAGAACTGTTGGTGCTGGCGTTATTAGTGAAATCATCGAATAAATAAACCTTCACGGAAAAACCTGTTGGTGTTACTGACAGGTTTTCTGATATTTGGATCTATTATGAGAGACATCGTTACTCTTGCATGTGGTACATGTAAACGTCGTAATTATACAACGACTAAGAACAAAAGAAATACACCTGGGAAATTGGAATTGACGAAGTATTGTTCATTCTGCAGGACACATACGCCACATAAAGAAACTAAATAAAAATACTGTTTTTTGTAGGCCAGTAGCTCTAATTGGTAGAGCGCCGGACTCCAAATCCGGATGTTGGGGGTTCGAGTCCCTCCTGGCCTGCCATTGTATTTTTCTGTAAACAGTAGGTATAAAACAGTGTTGCCAGGAAGTGGTTAGATATTATGGGTAAAAAGACAAAAGCCATCAAGAAACAAGACGCTACTAAAGAGAAGAAGAGTTCTTTTTCACCGGCTCAAATCAAAACCTTTATTGATGAAGTAAAAGTCGAGTTTACCAAGATAGTCTGGCCTGATAAAAAAGTAACCTTTGGACTCACAGGAGTTGTCATTGTCTTTTCTATCCTGGCTTCGGTTTATCTTGGGTCTGTAGATATACTGCTTGGTAAACTAATCGATTCTATACTGCGCTAGCTAGCATAAAAACGGTTTTCTTCAATAGATACTCGCCTTACCTGATAACTGGGACAGGCATTACTCTCAACTGATAATAAACTCATGGCAATACACTGGTACATATTGCAGGTCCATTCAGGCTTTGAAGATAAGGTCAAACTGACCCTTGAGGATAGGATCAAAAAAGAGGGGCTTGAGGATTCTTTTGGTGAGATACTCATCCCGACTGAGCAGGTGGTTGAGATGATCAAGGGGAAAAGAAAAACGTCCTTCAGGAAATTTTTCCCCGGATATATGCTCGTTTCTATGGATTTAAATGATACAACATGGCATGTTCTTCATGATAATATGCCGCGTGTTGTTGGTTTTGTCGGTGATGATGAGAATCCAACGCCACTGCCAGATGAAGATGCTCAAAAAATTATCAGCCGTATTCAGGATGGTGCAGAGGCGCCCAGGCCTAAAGTTATATTCGAAATAGGTGAGATTGTTCGAGTTACCGATGGGCCATTTGCTAATTTTCAGGGAGTTGTCGACGAAGTCTATCCTGAAAAGGGGCGAGTGAAAGTTATGGTTTCCATTTTTGGTAGGGAAACTCCTGTTGAACTTGAATATATTCAGGTCACAAATACCTGATATGTTGTTGGTTGTAAAAAGAAAAACTAATTAAACTCTCCAGTAGAGTAGGAGTAAGAAATGGCCAAGAAAATTTCGGCATACATCAAATTACAGATTCCGGCCGGAAAAGCCAATCCATCACCACCTGTAGGACCAGCACTTGGTCAGCATGGTGTGAACATTATGGAGTTCTGTAAGGCTTTTAATGCCAAAACTCAGGCATTAGGTGATACGATTGTACCTGTTGTGATAACTGTTTACGCAGATCGGTCTTTCAGCTATATAACAAAAACTGCTCCTGCATCAGTGCTGCTGATGAAGGCTGCAGGACTTACCAAGGCCTCATCTAATCCCAAGAGTGAGCGTGTTGCAGAAATCAGCATGGAGAAGGTTCGTGAAATTGCTGAAACTAAGATGCCTGATCTCAACGCATATGACATTGACAGTGCAAGTAAAATTATTGCTGGTACTGCAAGGAGCATGGGTATCACCGTCCTTGATGTGTAGCGTAACTATATAAATCTTAACGTACTGCTGTGGCCGAACTACTGAAGAAAACGGTCTTAGAGAGTAGGAGGCTAACATGCCGAAACATGGAAAGAATTACAGGAATAAAGTAGAAAAATTTGATCGTTTAATACAGTACCCTCTTGAAGATGCTGTCAAATTAGTATTGGAGAGCAGTTTTGCGAAATTCGACGAAACTGTGGATATTGCCATGAAACTTGGTGTCGATCCTCGTCATGCAGATCAGATGGTAAGATCTTCAGTTGTTCTTCCCCACGGAACAGGAAAAGAGACTCGTGTGCTGGTTTTTGCAAAAGGAGACAAAGAGGCTGAGGCCAAAGAAGCTGGTGCTGATTTCGTTGGTGGTGATGATCTTGTTGAAAAAATTAAGGGTGGATGGCTCGATTTTGATAAAACCGTAGCAACTCCTGATATGATGGGAACCGTTGGTAAAATTGGACGGGTTCTTGGACCGAGAAATCTGATGCCCAATGCCAAGCTTGGGACGGTGACCTTTGATATAGCTAATATTGTTAAAGAGATCAAAAGCGGTAAAGTAGATTTCCGCGTTGATAAGACCGGTATTATTCATGCCGGTATAGGTAAATGCTCATTTGGTAATGATAAGATTATTGATAACCTTAAGTCTTTTGTTGAAAAAGTTATACAACTTAAACCATCGTCAGCAAAAGGAATTTATCTTCGGTCAGTAACCCTGTCCTCAACCATGGGACCTGGTTCGAAACTCGATACCATTGCTCTGACTGCTGCAGTAAAGTAGTAGGGGCATTTTTATATATTCGAATTGATGTTGTAAAAAAAGTCGAAGACAGCAGGTTCCGCAAGGTTTAATCACAAATCGTGTCCTGCCGAGGCAAAGGTAAGTAATATTATATTCATTGTTTACCGTATCCGCTGTTTAGACTCCATAGCGTTTTATCCATCAGTTGGATAAAGCATAAGAGTAATCTTAAACCGATTAAGGAGGAGTACTTTGAACCGTGATGAAAAAACAGCAATAGTCTCCGAGTTGAATGATTCATTCAGCCGTGCCAAGTTTACTGTGGTAACTGATTATTGTGGTTTGACGGTTTCTGAGTTACAGGAGCTTCGTATTCAATTACGTAGCTGCGATTCAGAAATTCGAATTGCAAAGAATACTCTTCTGAAAAGGGCAGTAGCGGATACTGCCTGTGAAGTTCTCGTAGAGGATTTTACAGGAACCACAGCCATTGTAATGGGCTATGATGATCCGGTTGCACCTGCAAAAGCACTTGCCAAATTTGCTGAAGTTCATGAGAAAATGCAAATTCGTGCCGCCGCCCTTGACGGAGAGAAAATTTCTTCAGAAGAGATGATCGCTCTGTCCAAACTTCCCTCCAAGGAAGTACTTCTTGGACAGTTTCTTTCAGTTCTTAATAGTGTGCCTACAGGTCTGGTTCAGGTCCTTTCAGGGGTACCGCGAACCTTTCTTTATGGTCTGCAGGCAATTAAAGAGCAGAAGGAGCAGGCGTAGTCCTGACGATATTAAAAAAATGGTTTTCTGATATTAAAAATCAGCAAATCTTTAAAACGTTTACAATGAGAGGTATTTTATAATGGCTGTTTCTAAAGACGATGTGATTGATTTCCTGGCTAATATGTCCGTTCTTGAGCTTTCCGAGCTTATTAAAGAACTTGAAGAGAAATTTGGTGTTTCCGCCGCTGCTCCTGCTGCAGTTGCTGTAGCTGGTGCTGCCCCTGCTGAAGGTGGTACTGTTGAAGAGAAGACCGAATTTGACGTAATTCTTGCCTCTGTAGGTGACGCAAAAATTAAAGTTATCAAAGAAGTCCGTGCCATTACTTCTCTTGGCCTGAAAGAAGCTAAAGGTCTTGTTGAAAGCGCACCTGCTCCTCTTAAAGAAGGTGTTACTAAAGAGGAAGCAGAGGAAATTAAAACTCAGATTGAAGCAGTTGGTGCAACTGTAGAGATCAAGTAATACACTTTTATATATGGTTGTTGACGACTCGTCACAACTATGATGTTTACGATACGCTACGGGCTAAATGCCGCGTAGCGTATCGTGGTTTTAGCGCAGCTGGTTGAGTGCCGCTGCAAAACGTCGGAACAACAGTCACATAGATGTTGTGTTTCGGTCATTTGTTCTTTGAGTCTGATTTTAACATATCAGTATATTGCTATGAAAATGTACGCTATAAAAGACTACGCTTCCCGATTGATCTGTAATTCTTTTATTCATTGTTATAGTTGTTTAACCCCACCGTATCTGTAGTACCATACCTTTTTAAATTTCCGGATTCAGCAGTAGATACTGTTGAACCGTTTAACCCCGTAACCGACCTTTTTTATATATGAATTACGGGTATACAATTATCTTATCTGTTAAAGGCATCCCCGAGGTAAATTATGGAAAGAGTGAGAAAAAACTTTGCTAAGGCCCCAGTAATAATGGAACCTCCGCATCTTATCTCCATGCAGCGAATTTCTTATGAAAAATTCCTGCAGATTGACATTGATCCAAGTGAACGCGAAGATTTTGGTCTACAGGCAATTTTTAAGAATGTCTTTCCAATCAACGATTTTAACGGCCACTGCTCTCTTGAATTTGTCAGTTACTCCTTTGGTGTACCCAAATATACTATTGCAGAGTGCCAGCAGAGAGGAATGACCTTTGATATCCCCGTGAAAATAACGGTGCGTTTGATTACCTTTGATGTTGATGAAGAGACTGAGGTTCAGACTATTCGAGATATAAAGGAACAGGAAGTCTTTCTTGGCGCTCTTCCTATAATGACTGGCGATGGTGTTTTTGTTATCAATGGTACAGAGCGCGCCATCGTGTCGCAGTTGCAGCGTTCACCTGGGCTGTTTTTCACCCATGATAACGGTAAAAAACATGCCAGTGGTAAGTTGCTCTATTCCGCTCGAATTATCCCTGTGCGTGGATCATGGATTGATCTTGAGTTTGATATCAAGGACATACTTCACGTTCGAATAGACAGACGCCGCAAGTTCCCCGTTACCACTTTGCTGAAAGCACTGGACTACGATAATGAAGAGGGGATGGAACCGCAGTATAGTGCAGAAAAATTGCTCCGTAAATTTTATCCTACTCTTAAGGTGAAGCAGGAGAAGGATAAGTACTACATTGAGTTTAATCCTGAAACTGTTCAGGGGCAGCGCCTGGAATTTGACCTTGTGGATCCTGCCACAGGCGACATCCTTGGAAAGGAAGGTAAGAAACTCGGGAAAGCCCTGTGTAGAAGGCTTATTAAGGCAAACGTTGAATACCTCAGAACCTCCAGGGAAAATCTTCTCGAAAAATACATTGTTTCAGATATTATTAATCCTGAAACTGGTGAGATTATTGTTCCATGTAATACCCATCTCACTGAGTCCCTGCTTGAAACATTGTTAGAAGTTGGAATCAACGAGTTTGAGATTTTTTATATAGATGGGATTACATACTCCGATGCCTTTAGAAAAACTCTTGCGCTTGATAAGGTTACCACCACCAACGAGGCTGTGCTTGAAATTTATCGACGCTTGAGGCCATCAAGTCCACCGACAATTGAAGTTGCTCAGACATTTTTTCACAACCTCTTTTTCAATAAGGATCTTTACGATCTATCTGAAGTTGGTCGCTACAAGATTAATGCCAGGCTCGGTCTTGAAACTGACATAGATCATCGTGCTCTAACCAAAGATGATATTGTTGAGTCTGTTCTTTTTCTTGTTAATTTAAAGGATAGTCAGGGTGATGTCGATGATATCGATCATCTTGGAAACCGTCGTGTCCGTACGGTGGGAGAGCTTGTAGAAAATCAGTATCGTATGGGACTTATCAGGATGGAGCGTGCCATTAAAGAACGCATGACTCTTCAAGAAGTTGAGACCATGATGCCTCACGACCTGGTCAATCCCAAGCCCATATCTGCTGCCATTAAAGAATTTTTCGGAACTTCACAGCTGTCTCAGTTCATGGATCAGACCAATCCGCTTTCCGAGGTAACTCACAAAAGGCGGTTATCTGCTCTTGGACCTGGTGGTCTGTCACGTGAACGTGCAGGTTTTGAGGTTCGTGATGTCCATCCAACTCATTATGGTCGTATCTGTCCTGTTGAAACACCTGAGGGACCAAACATTGGTCTCATTGTTTCTCTTGCAACCTACGCAAGAGTAAATCCTTACGGGTGTATTGAAAGCCCCTATCGGAAGGGTAAGGATAGAATTGTACTCGATGAGGTTAAGTATCTCAGTGCTCTTCAGGAACAGAAACAGCTTATTGCGCCTGCAGCCATTGAGATCGATTCCAAGAGTGTGATTATTGCAGAAACCCTCATCGTTCGAGAAGAGGGTGAAGTTATCACCGTAAATGCGGATCAAGTAACCTACATGGATATTGCGCCTAATCAATTGGTGTCTGTCGCTGCATCTCTTATCCCTTTCCTTGAAAATGATGATGCCAACCGTGCTCTCATGGGGTCTAACATGCAACGCCAGGCGGTTCCTCTCATGATTACTGCAGCGCCGCTTGTTGGTACCGGAATGGAAAGATATGTCGCAAGGGATTCTGGTGCCTGCCTTCTTGCCGGTGCTGAGGGAGTTGTTGAAGAGATAGATTCCAACCGTATTGTGGTTCGTTATGATAAACATGGTGTTGATGGTTTTGATACTGGTGTTGGTGTATATCGCCTCTCCAAATATAAGAAGTCGAATCAAAATACCTGCTTTACCCAGAATCCGTTGGTCCTTCCTGGCCATCGGGTTGAAAAGGGGACAGTTCTGGCAGACGGACCATCTTGTGAAAATGGTGAGCTTGCACTTGGTAAAAATGTAACCATCGCTTTTATGCCATGGCGTGGATTTAATTTTGAGGATTCCATTCTTATTAATGAAAGGCTTCTCAAAGAAGATACATTCACCTCTGTCCACATTGAGGTCTTTGAGACCATGGCGCGGGATACCAAGCTTGGTAAAGAAGAAATTACCCGCGATATCCCAAATGTCAGCGAGGAAACACTTCGTAATCTTGATGAGTCAGGGATTGTACGTATCGGTGCTGATGTTCGTGCCGGTGATACCTTGGTTGGTAAGGTGACACCTAAGGGTGAATCCATGCTGTCTCCGGAAGAAAAACTACTGCGAGCTATCTTTGGTGAAAAAGCCCAGGATGTCAAAGATTCTTCTCTTCGTGTTCCGCCGGGAGTTGAGGGAGTGGTCATTGACGCCAAGGTGTTCTCCCGAAAAGGTGTTGACAAGGATGAACGATCTCTGATGATAGAAGACATGGAGATTGAACATCTAAATAAGGACAAACTTGATGAGCTTGCCAGTCTTAAACGCGGTGTCTGTCGTGAAATCGGCGAAATTATGGAAGGCCGAACTGTCAAGCAGGACGTATGCGCAAAGGATGGCACGGTCATTGTAAAACTCGGCAAAAAGATGAAGGCTGAGCTGGCTGAGCAGGTAGGCTTTGCCGAACTGGGAAAACTGGATTTATCTGAGAAATTTAAGTTTGAGGCTGAAATTGATGCAGCTTATGATCGTTATAATAAACAGAAATCGCTGATCGCCAGTCGTTATGATGGCATAATTGAGCGCATGAAAAAGGGAGATGATCTTCCTCCTGGCGTGGTCAAAATGGTCAAGGTTTATGTTGCCACAAACCGTAAGCTCTCTGTTGGTGATAAGATGGCAGGTCGCCATGGAAACAAAGGTGTTGTCTCTCGGCTGTTACCGGAAGAGGATATGCCGTTTTTCGCTGATGGAACCACGATTGATGTTGTATTGAACCCCCTTGGTGTTCCTTCCCGTATGAACGTCGGGCAGGTACTTGAGGTGCATCTTGGTTTTGCTGCCAAAAAGATTGGTAAGCAACTATCAGATCTTGCCCAGGCTGAAGAGCTTGATGCTATTAAGGCAAAGCTTAAGGCGGTCTATTCTGCGGATGAGTATCAGAAGATTACCGGTGGTCTCTCAGATACCAAACTCTTCGACTGGTGCCGCAAACATTATCGTGGCATCTATATGGCCACTCCCGTGTTTGACGGGGCAGAAGAGTCGAAAATTCGTAAGCTTCTTGTGGAAGCAGGAGTGGATGAAGTCGGTCAGAGCCAACTCTACGATGGTCTCACAGGTGAGCCTTTTGCAAATAAGGTGACAGTCGGGGTCATGTACATGCTCAAACTTCATCACCTTGTTGATAATAAAATTCATGCTCGTTCAACAGGCCCCTATTCGCTCGTTACTCAGCAGCCACTTGGTGGAAAAGCACAATTTGGTGGACAGCGACTTGGTGAGATGGAGGTTTGGGCAATGGAGGCCTACGGGGCAGCATACACACTCAAAGAATTTTTGACTGTTAAATCTGATGATGTCGAGGGGCGTACAACGATGTATGAGCGAATTGTCAAAGGTAATAACTTCCTGACAACGGGACTCCCTGAATCCTTTCATGTACTTGTTAAGGAACTTCAGGGACTCTGTCTTGATATGGAATTGATTGAGGGATAGTTTTCAGTGATTGATCACTGGTGATAGAAGATCCGACATATTATCGTGGATCTTTTATCAGTTACAAACCGATTTAATAATACGAGGAGAGTTTTCAGCCTGCAGAAAGTTGTGAGCTGATTGTAGCAATAAACTCTATTCTCTTTTAACCCTATACTGTGGGGGATGTGCTTTCGTGGAAGAGCTATTCAATTTTTTTCAAAAACCGAAAGGTCCTGTTAAGTTTAATAAAGTTAAGATTTCTCTGGCTTCTCCAGAAAAGATCATGGATTGGTCCCATGGTGAGGTAAAGAAACCTGAGACAATAAATTACCGTACATTCAAACCGGAAAGAGATGGTCTGTTCTGTGCAAAAATCTTTGGTCCTGTAAAAGATTTTGAATGTAACTGTGGTAAATACAAACGTATGAAACATCGCGGGGTTGTCTGCGAGAAATGTGGTGTTGAGGTTATCCAGTCCAAGGTTCGCCGTGAACGTCTTGGACATATCAGCCTTGCTGCCCCGGTTGCGCATATCTGGTTTTTGAAGAGTCTTCCGTCAAAGATCGGTGCCGTGCTTGATCTCACCTTGAAACAGCTGGAGAAGGTTCTTTATTTTGAGCAGTATGCTGTTACTTATTCAGAGATAGAGGAGGTTCCTGCAGGTACGCTTCTTACTGAAGAGATGTATCGACAGCTGCGTGATGAACATCCTGGGAAATTTGAAGTCGGAATTGGGGCCGAGGCAATCCACGAGCTGCTTAAAGCTCAGGATTTGGTTGAACTCTCGAAGACACTTCGTGAAGAGATGGCGACCACCAATTCCAAAACCAAGATACAGAAATACGGAAAGCGTCTCTATGTTATAGAAGCCTTTCGTGATTCTGGGAATCGTCCAGAGTGGATGGTGCTTCAGGTAATTCCAGTTTTACCACCTGATCTTCGTCCATTGGTGCCCCTTGAAGGTGGACGTTTTGCCACCTCTGATCTCAATGATCTTTATCGACGTGTTATTAATCGTAACAACCGTTTAAAACGACTTCTTGAGCTTGATGCACCTGATATTATTATCCGTAATGAAAAACGGATGCTTCAGGAGGCTGTTGACGTACTTTTTGATAATGGTCGTCGTGGTCGAGTAATTACCGGTGCTAACAAACGCCCTCTCAAATCCCTCTCGGATATGCTCAAAGGAAAACAAGGACGCTTCCGCCAGAACCTTCTTGGAAAGCGTGTTGATTATTCGGGGCGTTCCGTAATTGTCGTTGGACCGCATCTTCGTCTTCATCAGTGTGGTATTCCGAAGAAAATGGCTCTTGAACTCTTCAAACCATTTATCTACAATAAACTTGAGAACCAGGGATTAGTTACCACCATCAAGAGTGCCCGGAAGATGGTTGAAAAGGGTGCCAAAGAGGTATGGGACGTACTTGATGAAGTTGTAACAGAGCGTTCTGTAATCTTGAACCGGGCCCCAACACTTCATAGACTTGGTATGCAGGCGTTTGAGGCTGTACTGATCGAAGGGAAGGCTATCCAGCTACATCCCCTTGTCTGTGCAGCATTTAATGCTGACTTTGACGGTGACCAGATGGCGGTTCATGTACCTCTCTCTGTCGAGGCGCAGGTGGAAGCGCGTGTTCTGATGATGTCTACCAACAATATTCTTTCTCCTGCTAACGGAGAACCCATTATTATTCCATCCCAGGATATCGTACTGGGACTTTATTATATGACCCGTGAGCGAATCAATGCCTTGGGTGAGGGGAAAATATTTTCCAGTCCGATGGAGGCGCGAATTGCCTATGACTACGAGGCTGTTCACCTTCAGGCAGTGATAAAGGTTCGTATGGATGGGGAGATCGTGGAAACTACCATTGGAAGAATTCTTCTTGGTGATCTTCTCCCAGTTCCGGTTCCGTTTACTGAAGTAAATAAGGTGATGACTAAAAAGGCCCTGGCCAAGCTAATCGATTACACCTATCGGCATGCTGGCACCAAGGACACTGTAATTCTTGCTGATCGTCTCAAAGATATCGGTTACGAATATGCCACCCGTGCTGGTATTTCTATTTGTATTGATGATATGAAAATTCCTGCCTCCAAAAAGGAACTGGTTGGCAAGGCGGAAAAAGAGGTTTCTGATGTGAGTCAGCAGTACTCCGATGGTCTTATTACCTCCGGAGAGAAGTATAATAAGGTCGTTGATATCTGGTCAAAAGTTACAGAGGATGTGGCCAATGAGATGATGGATGCTATCCGGGTTGAGACATTTATTGACAGGGATAATAAAGAGGTAGAAGCTCCGAGTTTCAACTCCATCTATCTAATGGCAGACTCCGGAGCTCGAGGTTCTCGGGATCAGATTCGTCAGCTGGCTGGTATGCGTGGACTGATGGCAAAACCCTCAGGTGCAATCATAGAAACCCCCATTAAGGCCTGTTTTCGCGAGGGACTTGGTGTGCTTGAATATTTTATTTCAACACATGGTGCCCGTAAAGGACTTGCTGATACCGCACTTAAAACAGCAAATTCCGGATATCTGACCAGGCGTCTTGTGGATGTGGCTCAGGACTCAACTATTGTTATGGCTGATTGTGAGACCCTTGATGGTATTGTAGCGGAACCCCTTCTTGATGGTGGAGAGATCATTGTTCCCCTTGGAGATCGGATCCTTGGAAGGGTTGTTCAGGAAGATGTTGTTGACCCCTTTGATGAGGAAAAGGTAATTGTTGAAGCCGGTCAGGAAATCACAGAAAGCCTGGTAAAGGAAATTGAAGAGGCTGGTATTGATAAGGTACGTATTCGTTCTGTTCTTACCTGTCGTGCCAGGCGCGGTGTTTGTGCTCAGTGTTATGGCAGGGATCTTGGTCGTGGCCATATGGTTAATCGTGGTGAGGCTATTGGTATCATTGCAGCTCAGTCCATTGGTGAGCCTGGAACACAGCTAACAATGCGTACTTTCCATATTGGTGGAACCGCCAGTCGTGCTGTTGAACAGGCTGAGATTTTGAGTCAGCGGGCAGGGAAAATTGTCTTTAAGAATATGCACTCGGTTGTGAACTCCGAAGGTATGAAAATTGTAATGAACAGAAATGCCGAAATAGCTGTACTCGATGAGCAGGGGCGTGAGCGTGAGCGGCATAAGGTTAGTTATGGTGCCCAGATCCTTGTAAACGAAGGTGATATGGTGGAACCATCAACAACCCTTGCTGAGTGGGATGCTTATACCATACCAATTGTGTCGGAAGTTGGTGGTATTATAAAATTTGGGGATATCATCGAAGGTTCAACCATGCAGGAAAAGGTTGATAGTGTCACTGGTAAGTCCAGTAAAGTGATTGTTCCCACACCGTCCGGACAGCAGCTTTCCCCTCGTATTTCCATTAAGGGCGAGAAAGGCAATAAAACCTTGAAGCTTCCTGATTCTGATGCCTTTGCACGTTACTCACTGCCCGTTGGTTCCATTATCTCTCTAGAAGAAGGAGATGTAATTGAGCCAGGAACTGTTGTCGGTCGGATTCCCAGGGAGAGCAGTAAGACAAAGGATATTACAGGCGGTTTGCCACGAGTAGCTGAGCTTTTTGAGGTTCGTAAACCTAAAGAACCAGCCATCATCAGTGAAATTGATGGTCGGGTGAGTTTTGGCAAAGAGCTCAAAGGAAAACTTCGAGTGGTGGTAACTCCTGAATATGGTGAACCTCAGGAATATCTTGTACCCAAGGTAAAACATATCATCGTTCATGAAGGGGATTATGTCCAGGCCGGTGAGCCGTTGATGGAGGGTACCATTGTACCAAATGATATCCTGAAGGTTCTTGGTGTTAAAGAGCTGGCAAAATTCCTGGTGAATGAGGTCCAGGAGGTGTATCGCCTCCAGGGTGTTAAAATCAATGACAAGCATATTGAAGTAATTGTACGTCAGATGCTGCGTCGTGTACAGATAACAAATGCTGGTGATTCCAGATTTATGATTGGCGAGCAGGTTGTCTGGTGGGATTTTGAGGATGAGCGTGACCAGATGATGGAAGAAAATAATCGTCGCCTGAAAGAAAAGGAACCCCTGCTGGCTCTCGCTGCAGCGGAACCGCTTCTTCTCGGTGTCACTCAGGCCTCGTTATCAACGGAGAGTTTTATTTCGGCAGCATCATTCCAGGAAACCACAAAAGTTCTCACAAATGCCGCAATGCAGGGTAAGGTAGATGACCTTGTGGGGCTGAAGGAGAACGTGATCATGGGGCGCTTGATATCTGCAGGAACTGGCCTCGGGAAAAGTTTTTAATAAAGGCTTGGTATCACAGCGACCTTTCATGTTCGTTGCTGATCCATGTCAGTGTAGATGAGAGAAAACCGGCTAGAGTTTGACTCTTTAGAGGAATTAATTCTTGAGATATAAATCTTTTTCTGCTTGACAGAGCGAGGTTGATAGAGTATTTATTCTCTCTTTCGTGCTCGGCTCATTTTGATGAGGCCTTGTGTGATGATAATTACCGTCATTTAAAATATACGTGAACAGGAGCAGTACAGATAATGCCAACAATTAATCAGCTCATTCGGCAGGGCAGAAAAAAACAGATTAAAAAGAGTGTTACTCCAGCCCTGAAAGGGGCACCTCAGAAGCGTGGTGTCTGTGTGAGGGTTTATACCACAACTCCAAAGAAACCAAATTCAGCTCTCAGGAAGGTTGCGAGAGTCAGGTTGACAAATGGAATTGAAGTAACTTCCTATATTCCGGGTATTGGCCACAATCTGCAGGAACATTCAGTGGTTCTTATTCGCGGAGGTCGTGTAAAGGATCTTCCTGGTGTTCGCTATCATGTTGTTCGTGGTACTCTGGATACTCTTGGTGTTTCTGATAGGCGTAAGGGTCGCTCCAAGTATGGCGCCAAACGTCCGAAATAACCTGAACCTGAGTTGTAAAAGAGGAATACAATGCCACGTAGAAAAATAGTAGAAAAACGAAAAGTAGAACCAGATCCGCGTTTCAACTCTGTTTTGGTGTCGAAATTCACCAACGGAATTATGGAGCAGGGGAAAAAATCCATTGCTATGAGGATTTTCTATGACGCCATGGATATAGTTGCTGAAAAAGTGACTGACGAAGAGCCTCTTACTGTTTTTGAGGAGGCAATGGATAAGGTCAGACCAAAGGTTGAGGTGAAGTCCAGGCGTGTTGGTGGTGCAACATACCAGGTGCCCATGGAAGTTCGCCAGGTACGTCGTAATGCACTGGCTATCCGCTGGATAATCAGTTTTGCAAAAGCGAGGTCCGGTAAGTCCATGTCCGAAAAACTAGCCGCCGAGCTGCTGGATGCATATAATGATCGAGGTGCTGCTGTCAAAAAACGTGACGATACCCATCGTATGGCTGAGGCGAATAAAGCCTTTGCTCACTACCGCTGGTAGGTTCGACGGACGTCTTTAATCTGTTTTGTTGGTTCAGCTGAAAAGCTTGTCTGTATAGGGGTTGGCTGATGGCTGATAAAAAAGATCTTTCTGGTGTTCGAAATATTGGCATAATGGCCCATATTGACGCGGGGAAGACAACAACAACAGAACGGATTTTGTATTACACTGGGCGGTCGTATAAGATTGGCGAGGTTCATGATGGCGCTGCTGTTATGGACTGGATGGAGCAGGAGCAGGAAAGAGGGATAACGATAACCTCTGCTGCAACAAGCTGTACCTGGAAGTCTAAAAGAATTAATATCATTGATACACCAGGCCATGTCGATTTCACAGTTGAGGTTGAACGGTCATTGCGGGTACTTGATGGCGCAGTTGCTGTTTTTTGCGCCGTGGGCGGAGTTGAGCCTCAGTCGGAGACTGTCTGGAGACAGGCTGACAAATACGCAATCCCACGAATCGCATTCATCAACAAGATGGATAGGGTTGGTGCTGATTTTGAACGGGTGGTAGCAATGATGGAAGAGCGGCTGGGGGCAAACCCGGTTGTTGTTCAAATACCTGTCGGTAAAGAGGCAGAGTTTGAGGGCGTAATTGACCTTATTGAAGGGAAAATGTATGCCTTTGATGAAGACTCTCTCGGGCAGGAAGTCATAGAGAAAGATATCCCGGAGAAATGTCGGGACAGATTCACGGCCGCACATATGGTACTCATCGAGAAGTTGGCCGACTTCGATGATGGGATCATGGAAAATTTCCTTGAAGATACCTCTGTATCTGCGACTGAGATTTATCGTGCGCTTAGAAAAGCTACACTGGAATTGAAACTTGTACCGGTGTTATGCGGAAGCGCATTTAAAAACAAAGGTATACAGCCTTTACTTGATAGTATTATTCACTATTTACCCTCTCCGTTGGATGTTCCTCCTATGGTTGGTATAGGGAAAAAGGGTGAGGATATAATTAGAAAAGCAGATGCCAAAGAAAAGTTTTCTGCTCTCATCTTTAAACTGATGAGTGATACCTTTGTTGAAAACCTGGCTTTTGTCCGTGTTTATTCCGGGATGTTGAAAGTAGGTGATAAAGTATTTAACCCGGTCAAAAAGAAAAAAGAGAAAATTGGTAAGCTTATTCGACTCCATGCCAATAAGCGAGAAGAAGTTGATCTTCTTAAGGCAGGCGATATAGGAGCAATAATCGGACTGAAATTCTCAACCACTGGAGACACCCTTTGCGGTAATGGTGATTACATAGTCCTGGAGAGTATGGAATTTCCGGAACCTGTGATTGGTGTTGCCATAGAGGCAAAAAGTAGGGCAGACGAAAAAAAGCTGGCTGAAACACTTGCTAAAATTGCCCTTGAGGATCCGTCGTTTAAGATCTCCATGAATGAGGATACCGGGCAGACAATTATTTCCGGGATGGGAGAACTGCATCTTGAAATCATTGTTGATCGTCTCCTTAACGAGTTTAAGGCCAATGCCAATGTCGGAAAGCCCCAGGTGTCTTATAAGGAAACCATTTCTGCTGTAGCTGAGGGGGAAGGAAAGTTTGATCATGATTCTGGTGCCAAAGGGCAGTATGGTCATGTTGTATTAAAGGTCGAATCACTTGAAAGGGGGGATGGTGTGGTTTTTGAGAGTCTAATAAAAGACGATCAAATTCCTGGAGAGTTTCTTGGAGCCATAGAAAAAGGGGTTAGGGACAGTCTCGATGCCGGCCCTTTAATTGGCCATCCAGTGACTGATATTAAGGTTTCTCTCATTGGCGGATCTTTTGTTGAGGATGAATCAACGGAGATGGCATTTGGAATATCTTCGGCAATGGCCATTCGCAGGGCAACGGTAGAAGCTGAGCCTCTGTTGTTAGAACCGATTATGAGTTTGGAAATAACCTGTCCTGATGAATACCTTGGAGATATGATGAATGATCTCAACTCCAAGAGAGCAAAGGTGGTTGGAGTTGACTCAAGAGACGGTTTGCAGGTAGTCAAAGCTCAAGCACCCCTTGCAGAGATGTTCGGATATTCAACATCATTGCGATCAGCTACTCAGGGCAGGGCAAGTTTCACTATGCAGTTTGAGAAATATGATGTTGTCCAAAAAAACAGGGCTGACGATATTATAAGAAAAATTAGAGGAATATAGCTCATTCATTTTGAGGTAAGAGTATGTCAAAAGAGAAATTTGAAAGGACTAAACCGCATGTCAATGTAGGTACTGTAGGTCATATCGATCATGGTAAAACTACTCTGACTGCTGCAATTACAGCTGTACAGGCAACCAAGGGCTTTGCAGATTTTACTGATTT
>JAJRQL010000177.1 GCA_024280265.1 Deltaproteobacteria bacterium | reverse complement strand
CCTGGTTTTTCGGAGATGAAATCAAACTGGCTGGGAGCATCTGCTGCCGGTGTCTCATGGGAGAAAGAAACATTGGTGTCAAAGGTGTTGGCGTAATCCTCCCAGTTTGTTTCCGGAATGACATCTTCGGCTTTTATCTGTTCGGTGTGATCCTGTTCCGTTGTCGTGCCCTTCTGCTCTATGGTGGATGAGAGGCTTTGCGGGTTTTCCTGTGGCTCCAGAATACTCACATCTTCCTCAAGGCCGGGGTTTTGTTCAATTTCAGCCTGGAGAGCATCGCCGAGTTCAAGTCGGTTCATCTGCAGCAGCTTGATGGCAAGACGCAACTGGGGCGTCATTACCAGTTTCTGGGATAGTTTGAGTTGTTGTCTGAGTTCGAGAGCCATGTCTTATCTGATCAGTTACATTGAAAAATTTTCGCCAAGATACATTTTTCGGGCAACTTCACTTTCAATGATATCATCTGCTACCCCGCTGGTCAAAATTTGTCCGGCATTCATGATGTAGGCAAAATCACAAACCTGGAGAGTTTCACGGACATTGTGGTCTGAGATCAGGACTCCCAGGCCCTTGTCTTTGAGTGCGATGATGATCTTCTGTAAGTCAGCCACAGCCAAGGGGTCTATGCCGGCAAAGGGCTCGTCGAGGAGAATGAAGTCGGGTCGGGTGGCGAGGGCGCGCATGATCTCCACCCGTCGCCGCTCTCCGCCTGACAGGGCATGGCCCTTGTTTTCGCGCAGATATTCGATCTTCAAATCCGTCATTAACTCATCTATTCGGTTGGTTATCTCGTTCTTTGTCAGTCCCAGCGGCTCCAGAATGATACGGACGTTTTCCTCCACGGTTAGTTTTTTAAAGACCGATGGCTCCTGGGCAAGGTAAGAAATGCCTTTTCTGGCTCGCCTGTGGATTGGGAGTTTAGTTATTTCCTCACCGTTGAGCAGGACCCGTCCAGCGTCGGGACGGATAAATCCGGCGATGGAATAGAAAGAGGTGGTTTTGCCAGCACCATTTGGGCCGAGCAGGCCCACAACCACACCGGTGTTCACCTGCAGGCTGACACCATCCACAACGGTACGGCTTCGGTAGCATTTTACAATTTTATCAGTTTCCAGCTGGGCCATGGTCTTATTGTGGGGTGAGGGTTGCTTTTACTCTGGATGATTTCTGTTCACCACCAACCGTGGTAGATGGACGGCTGCCAACCACTTCGGAACGACCTTCGTCGAGATAGTAAATAATAGTTTCTCCGGTAACAAGGTTGGTACCCTGCCACGCTTTGGCATCGCCACTTAAGATGACTTTTCGATCCTTGGCAAGATAATTCATGGTCTTTCCTGTGCCCAGCCATTCACCTTTGGTGATCTCCACATTGCCTTCACACTTCAGGCGTTTGACTTCCTGTTTTTTTCCCTCTGTGGCAGTAGTGTAATAAACTGTCATTTTGTCAGAACGAATCCGTACATCGGCCTGAGCAGCATCCACATTCCCGGTGAACACAACATTGTTCTTCTGTTCAAGGGAGGACATATGATCCGCCTCAATGGTTATCGGTGCACTTGCTGCAAGCAGGGGGGTGACCTGAAAGAGAAGAAAAATAAAAGTTCCGTAAAACAGGTGTTTTATATAGTTATTGTTCACAGTAACTCTCCATGTATACAATAGTGGTAACGATTCCTCTGCAATTAGCAGGCCTAATATAATCGTGGTGGGTGAAAAAGTAAAGAAATCCTGGTGCAGGAGGGAGAGGAAAGATTTCTTTACTTCAACCAGCTGAGTCAGTAGCATGAGGTGATAATGTGTTGAAAAGAACTTCTATGCGTCCGATTTAAAATGAAAAAACTGACATTGTTGAAAACGGTGGAGAGATATGCAGGAAAGTATTGACAGGGCCCGAGGTCTGATCGAATCTTTGCCCTATATGCAGGAATTTAGGCATAAGACTGTGGTTATTAAATATGGTGGCCACGCCATGGTGGACGAAAACCTCAAAAAACAGTTCGCGCTCGATATTATCCTTATGAAACACATTGGTATTAATCCGGTGATTGTTCATGGCGGTGGGCCGCAAATCAATCGTCTCCTCGACAGGCTTGAGATCAAACCCTGTTATGTTCAGGGGATGCGGGTCACTGACGGCGAAACCATGAGTGTGGTAGAAATGGTCCTTGTGGGTAAGGTTAACAAAGAGATAGTTGGGAGCATTAATCACTGTGGCGGCAAGGCTGTGGGGCTTTCCGGTCGTGATGGTGATCTTATCTGTGCTGATAAGCTGCGAGTGAATAAGAAAAATGACGAAGCCCTGAAAGATACCCCCCCGGAACTCATTGATCTTGGCCGGGTTGGCCAGGTGACAAAGGTGAATCCCGAAGTTCTTCAGGCCCTTGATCAGCGAGAGTTTATACCAGTGATTGCCCCTGTTGGCGTTGGTGAGGATGGCCAGGCGTTCAATATCAATGCTGATCTTGTGGCATCGGCTGTTGCCGGAGAATTGAAGGCTGCCAAGCTGATACTCCTCACCGATGTGGCAGGAGTTCAGGATAAGGAGGGAACATTGCTGCGTTCTCTGAAACAGGAAGATCTGGAAGAATATATTGACAATGAAACCATTGGAGGTGGAATGATTCCGAAGGTTCGCTGCTGTGCCGATGCTCTCAGCCGGGGGGTGCAGAAAACACATATTATTGATGGCAGGGTGGAGCATGCCATTCTTCTTGAAATATTTACCCGGGAAGGAATTGGGACGGAGATTGTCTGATGAGTGAAGAAAATACGAACTGGGCCAGGAGGAGTGATGACGTGATTATAGGCACCTATGCCAGGTATCCCGCGACCATGGTTTCTGGGAAAGGTTGCATTCTGACTGATGCTGATGGAAAAGAGTACCTCGACTGTCTGGCTGGGATTGCGGTCTGCAGTCTTGGCCACTGCCACCCTGAGGTGAGTGATGCTATCTGTGCTCAGGCGAAGGAACTGGTTCACGTCTCGAACCTTTACTATACAGCCCCGCAGACAGAGCTTGCAGAAATGCTGATCGCCAACTCTTTTGCTGACCGAGGCTTCCTGGCAAACAGTGGGGCAGAGGCAAATGAAGCTGCCATAAAGCTTGCCAGAATCTGTGCCGGACCGGATCGGTACGGTATTATCTCTCTGGCTGGATCGTTTCATGGCAGGACCCTGGCCACTGTTG
>JAJRQL010000176.1 GCA_024280265.1 Deltaproteobacteria bacterium | reverse complement strand
CTGAACTTGTCATAGTTCATTATTCTGCATACCGGCGGGTTGGCATTGCCAGAAACTTCTACGAGATCCAATCCTTCATCGTAGGCTTTTTCGAGTGCATCTGCAGCACTGAATATTCCTAGCTGGGAACTATCACTACCAATGAGACGAACCTGTGGGTGGCGGATGGCCTCATTGATTTTTACTTTTACTTCACGTGGAACCGGGGCTCTTCTTCCTCGACGTTTAATCTTACTACCTCCTAAGCTAGGAATTTCTTTTGACCGCCTCTGAGTATGATGAATACAAAGGGGTCCTGCTGATTATGTATTGTTACTTTGTTGCAGTAATCTATATACCGCGTCCTTCAAGACACTCATCTGCTACTTTTTTGATAAAATGATCTATGGGTATATCTGCTATGTTCTTTCCGTTACGAAGCCTGACGGTGACAGTGTTGTTGTCCTTTTCTTTGTCACCTATAATAAGCATATAAGGGATTTTTGCCATTTGTGCTTCTCTAATCTTATAGTTCAACTTTTCATTACGCAAATCTTTTTCAATACGGACTCCGGCTTTACGAAGTTTCCTGTAAACCTCCTCGCAGTAACCAGCCTGATCATCGGTGATATTCATGATCCTGGCTTGAGTTGGAGCAAACCAGAGAGGAAACACTCCAGCGTAGTGTTCAATCAGTATTCCTATGAAGCGTTCAAGGGAACCCATGAGGGCTCGATGGATCATGATTGGCTGATGTTCCTGATTGTCACTTCCGGTGTAGGTCATTTTGAAGCGTTCAGGGAGATTGAAGTCAATCTGAATGGTAGAACACTGCCAGGAACGACCTAATTGATCTTTTATCTTGATGTCAATCTTAGGACCGTAAAAAACACCTTCACCAGGATCTAGTTTGTATTCGAGACCTTTCTTTTCAAGGGCCAGTTTCAGGGCCTCTGTAGACTGTCCCCAGTTCTCATCCGTTCCCACATATTTCTCAGGCCTTGTTGAGAGATAAATATCGTATTGATCAAAGCCGAAGGTACTGAGAATCTCAAGATTCAGATCAAGGATGTTGAAAATTTCATCTTCCAGCTGATTCGGCATACAGAATATATGGGCATCGTCCTGCGTGAAACCTCGTACACGTAATAATCCATGTAAAGCACCAGCCCGTTCGTACCTGTAGACAGTCCCAAGTTCACACCAGCGGATGGGGAAATCACGGTAGCTGTGTTTGTTGCTGTTGTATATACCAATATGAAAGGGGCAGTTCATTGGTTTGAGCTGATAACAGACATCGTCGATATCCATTCCCGAGTACATGTTCTCACCGTAAAAGTCGAGATGTCCTGAAGTCTTCCAGAGATCTTGTCGTGCAATATGCGGGGTATAAAGCAGCTCGTAATCGTTTTTGTAATGTGCGTCCTTCCAGTAATCTTCGATGAGTTTGCGAAGGATTGCTCCCTTAGGCTGCCAGAGTATCAGGCCTGGACCAATCTCATCCTGCATGGTGAAGAGTTGCAGCTCTTTTCCAAGCTTACGGTGATCACGTAGTTTGGCCTCTTCGAGGGCATTCGAGTACTTCTTAAGGGCTTTTTTGTCAAAAAATGCAGTTCCATAAATTCGCTGGAGCATGGCATTTTTCTCGTCGCCACGCCAATAGGCGCCGGCAACCCGTTGCAGTTTGAACGCCTTGATCCAGGATGTGTTTGGCAGGTGAGGACCGCGGCAGAGATCGGTGCATTCACCCTGTTGGTAGAGTGTAACAGTATCGGTGTCAAGCTCCTGAATGAGCTCCACCTTGTACTTTTCACCTTCTGCTTCAAACCTACTGATGGCCTCGGTGCTTGCAACCTCAGTGCGGGTGAAGGGCAAGGACTTTCTGACAATTTCTGTCATTTTGGCTTCAATCTGCTCGAAATCTTCCGGAGTGAAGGGTTCACTACGTTCAAAATCGTAGTAGAATCCGTCATCAATTGCAGGTCCTATGGCTACCTTAATATCAGGGCCATATATCTCGCGTACGGCTTCTGCCATCACGTGTGCCGTGGAATGACGGAGGATTGCCAGGCTCTCTTCGGATCCGATCTGAATAAGAGAGAGTGATGCGTCACTGTTTAATTGACGGCTGAGGTCAAGAATCTCCCCGTCAAGGAAGACAGCTACAGTTCTTTTGCGCTGTTTGTTGGACAGCAGCTCGGACAGTGCGTCTCCCACAGTGCATCCGGCAGCGATGGATATCGCTTCTCTGTCTTCTATGGCAATGTTGATGTCGGTCATAAGTTGAGTCTATATAAAAGCAAAGGCTAAAATTGATACGGTACTTGGTTGTCCGTACGAACTTTAGCCAGGTCATTCTGGTAGGCGCGGGCGGTTTCGAACCGCCGACTTCCACCATGTCAAGGTGACACTCTCCCGCTGAGTTACGCGCCTGTGTTTTCTTCTTGTTCCATGCCTTACTCTTTGTTCAGGGCGGAAAAAGAAAGCATGAACAGTGTCAATTACCAATATCTGGCGGTTCTGTCAAGAAAAAATAAGTTGGTTTGCAGCCCGAATGGTATATTGAAAAGCACTCACTGGAATAGTAAATTTCTCACTCAGGTGGTAGTGGGATGTATAAAGGAATATGGCATATTCAGCGAATAGAAAATATACCATGGGGCAGGTGCATAGCAGTGGAAACGAAATCTTTTTATCTGGGAGGGAGGTGCTGGCAGAATCTGGTGTTGAGGTGGTTAGCGGGTTTGTGATCGACTCTCAATGGCACGTGCAAGAGTGTGCCTGTCGGCATATTTAATATCCATGCCCATGGGTATTCCACATGCAAGACGACTTACAAGAATATTTCTGCTCTGCAGTCTGTCGATGAGGTAATTGGCAGTTGCTTCACCAGGAACCGTTGAACTGGTGGCAATGAAGACCTCGGTGACCACACCACTGTTTAGCCTTGCCTCAAGTTCTGTTATTTTTATCTCATTAGGCCCAATTCCATCCATCGGCGCCAAAACCCCATGAAGGATGTGGTAATGACCAAGGTAATTTCCAGCCTTTTCGATGGCCAGAAGATCTCCAGGTTGCTCCACCACGCAGATAAGTGACGAGTCCCTTTTCAGGTCACCGCAGATCGCGCAGGGGTCATTTTCGGAAAAGGTGAAGCAGCTGGAGCAGAGTTGGATGGCACTGTGAAGATCATTGAGAGCTGCTGCCAGCTCACGGGCTTCTGCAGCGGGTCTTCTGAGGATGTTCAGGGCCAGTCGGGACGCGGTTTTCTTTCCTATGCCGGGAAGTTTTGTGAGATTCTGTATCAGACGATCCAGTGCATGGGGGATGACTTGTGGTGACATAGGCTTGCTGTTCAGTTATCTAAAGTGACCTGTGTGGTGGATCAGGAAAAGAGGTTGGAGACCCCAGGGAGATTCATTCCTCCGGTGAGTTTTGCCATCTCTTCCTTGCTCATTGCCTTCACTTTTCTAAGGGCATCATTGGTGGCAGCAACAATCAGGTCCTGAAGCATTTCTTTTTCATCAGCGGCAACAACTTCCTTTTCAAGATCAATAGAGATTATTT
>JAJRQL010000175.1 GCA_024280265.1 Deltaproteobacteria bacterium | reverse complement strand
CGTAGTTCCCTGATAATAGCCTCCACTGAGCGGCCGGTGTCAAAGACGTCATCCACTATGAGGAGACGATCGTTGTGTTGCATGTTCTTAACCAGGTAGTTCAGACCAAAGAGTTTTATTTCCCGGGTCTTGTTGTCGATACCGCTGTAGGAGGAGGTGCGGATTGCAATATTATCCGTCTGTATGCCGTGAAATGACAGGAACTCCTGGACTGCGATTCCTATGGGCGCGCCTCCTCTCCACACAGCAATGATAAACGTTGGACGAAATCCGCTTTCAAGGATCTGGTGAGCCAGTTTGAAAGAATCTTCCAGCAATCCCTGGGCAGTTAAATATACCTTCTCCATTCAGTGCCGTACTCCATAAAAACTGTAATAAAAAAAATAGGAAAGCGAGGTCACAAGACTCCGAGAACCTATGAGAGTAAAATAATATTAAGATGTTACGAATAGCAACAAGGCCCTTACTTGCAGATTGTCTGCGTCAGTAGAACCTCTTTTGGCTGAACGTTAAATGAAATGCAACAGCGATCTATTTTATACAGGTAATGATTCAAAAAGGGTATCGTAAAAGTACTGATGTAATCCAATATAAAAAAACTCTTTTGTTATAGCCCGGTTGCGGGATGAGACTATGAAAAAAATCTTTCTTGATGAAGAGACCCTGATTCTTGATTCTTTTCGCCTGGGTGTACAAATATATGAAAGTGGGTTCAGGCCCACATTTATCGTGGGACTGTGGCGCGGGGGCAGCTCTGTGGGGATCTATGTCCAGGAGTGCTTGCAGACCCTGGGGGTGGAGACCAATCATATTTCATTACGCACGTCCTATCGGGGCCAGCCGTCCTACCAGGAAATGGTAGCAGCAGCCGATGCGGAAATAAGGGTACACGGTACCCAGTATCTGCTTGAGAACCTCAACGTCGAAGATTCCCTGCTGCTGGTTGATGATGTGTTCAGTACTGGAAAGAGCGTAGACGCGGTCATTAAACGATTAAGCCGTCATTTGAAAAAAAATATGCCGGGTCAGGTACGGATCGCAACTCTCTGGGAACGCCCTTCCTATAGAGAAACCGAGCTGAGGCCGGACTTTGTCCAGCATCAGACAGAGGAGTGGCTGGTTTTTCCCTATGAGATCAGTGGACTGACAATGGACGAGATCAAACGGCATAAACCCTTTCTGATACCGTATCTGAAAAATGGATGAAAGGGATAACAACAGGCTGTTGCCAGGGAAATCATATGTTTATCAGTGTTCTGGAACTCTTTACAATTGGAATAGGCCCTTCGAGCTCGCACACTGTCGGCCCTATGGTGGCAGCAAAGGATTTTGGAGACAGGCTGCAACACCCTGCTTTTTCAGTGGCTTCCGACATGAGTTGTCGTATCAGATGCATCCTGAAGGGCTCTCTTGCGTATACTGGAAAGGGGCACGCCACAGACCGGGCTGTTACCCTGGGGCTTCATGGTTATTCACCCCCTGATGTTGCAGAAGAAAATGTGGACCAGCTACTGGCCGAGATCTGGGAGCTGAAGTCTGTATCTCTTGAGAGTGGTCGGTCCGTTCTTTTTTCACCGGACCGGGATATTATCTTCGATTGTGGTGAGTCTCTGCCGCAACATCCTAATGGAATGATCTTTGAACTTCTTGGTCCATCAGGGGAGTTTTTGCTTTCAGAGACCTACTTCTCCATTGGTGGTGGTTTTATTTCCACTGCGGCTGAGATTGATCAGATTGTAGCCCCTCTGCAGATGGAAGCGGTTGTTTCCTGTCAGTTTCCATTTGATTCGGCACGTTCCATGCTCCAGATGGCTGCCGCCAGTGGTCTCTCCATTGCAGCAATGAAACAACTCAATGAAGAGCAAAAAATAGGGAGTTCCGCACTGGAGCACGGATTAGACAGTATCTGGCAGGCAATGCAGAGATGTGTCGCAAGGGGGCTTGATGCTGAAGGTATCCTTCCAGGCGGGATAGATCTGCCCAGGCGTGCGAAATCCCTCTATACCCAACTGAAGAAGCAGGCCAGGGAGGTAACACTTAACGATTGGATGTGTGTATATGCCATGGCGGTAAGTGAGGAAAATGCAGCTGGTCATATGGTGGTGACTGCCCCTACCAACGGTGCCGCCGGGGTTATTCCTGCAGTTCTCTCTTACTTTGTCAACCATCAGGGGGGAACCCTAGAACAGGTCCGGGAATTTCTGCTCACTGCCAGCGCCATTGGCGGCATTATAAAGTACAGGGGTTCGGTCTCCGGAGCTGAAGTGGGGTGTCAGGGAGAGATCGGGTCAGCTGCATCCATGGCGGCGGCAGGTCTCTGTGCAGTCATGGGTGGTACCCCATATCAGATAGAAAATGGTGCGGAAATCGCATTGGAGCATCATCTTGGTATGACTTGTGATCCGGTGAACGGGTTGGTGCAGGTTCCCTGTATTGAACGTAACGGTTTTGGTGCGGTAAAAGCCTATACGGCTGCGTCCCTTGCCCTGCACGGCAGCGGTCAGCATTTTATGCCTCTGGATGGTTGTATTGCCGCTATGAAGCAGACCGGCCTTGAGATGTCCGATAAGTTTAAGGAGACCTCACTTGGCGGTCTTGCGGTGAGCATCAGTGAGTGTTAACGGGCTGGCCTTGGGTTTCTCAGATGTTTCTGAACATGCGGCGGATGCGTCATTATTATAAAACAGTACGGACGATCAAGTCAGGCCAGCTGCGATTTCCGGGTTCACTGCTTAATCTGCTGCTGCCGGCCGAAGGCGGTTCGCAGGGCTGAGCTGCTGGGGTTCTGGAAGACCTGAAGCCCGACATGAGGCAGTGCCGCAAGAAGGTGGTCAAAAATGTCCGCCTGAATTGCCTCATAGTTGGCCCATACCTGGTCTTTGCTGAAGACATAGATCTCTAGCGGTAGTCCGGTCTCAGTGGGAGCCAGCTGGCGCACCAGAAAGGTCATGTTGGAGTGGATCTGTGGGTGCTGGCGCAGGTACTCCTGGACGTAGGCCCTGAAGGCACCGATATTTGTCTGGCACCTGCCATTCACCGGAACCTCATCATCTAGCCCGTGGCGTTTGTTGTAGTCTTCAATCTCTTTCTGTTTCGGGAGCAGATATGGTTCGAGAATTTTAATTTTTCCAAGATCCAGAACTTCCTGATCTGATATAAAATGGATAGTGCCAAGATCAATGTTGATGGCACGTTTGATCCTTCTGCCGCCGGATTCGGTCATGCCCCGCCAGTTCTTAAAAGAGTTGGAAATGAGGGCGTAGGTGGGGATGGTGGTCACTGTCTTGTCCCAGTTCTGGACTCGGACACAGTGAATTGAGATCTCTATCACATCACCGTCTGCACCATATTTCGGCATTTCAATCCAGTCTCCGATCCGGACCATGTCTGTTGCAGCCAGTTGAATATTGGCCACAAATCCCAGCAGAGTATCCTTGAAAACCAGCATGATAATGGCGGTGAGACCACCAAGCAGGCTGAGGAGCCCCCAGGGAGAACGGCCGGTGAGGATGGATATGAGAAATATACCGCAGAAAAGATAGGTGATTATCCGTGCAGCATCAGTGTAGCCACGGATGGCTCCCCGGTTGCGCCTCGATACCTGGGCATAGATGGCGTTGACTGAACTGAGCAGGGCGCTGATGCTGAGAGTGGTCACAATGACCACTCCCACAAGAAGCAGGCGTGACAGGATAATGGCAATGATTGTGTCATCCGAAAGGAGGATATCCTTTGAGACAGATATTACCAGGAGGGGCACAAACCAACTGATCTTATGAAAAAAGCCATGTTCTATAAGCGAATCATCCCAGTGGAGCCGGTTTTTATGGAAGATTTTTACTATGATGGGAAGGATACTGTGGCGTACAAACCAGGTGGATAAGATAGCCAGGAGAAGGATTCCAAGGACTATGATGGCCATGGCCGCAAGTTCAGCTATCCTCTGTTCCAGACCGATACTCAGCAGCAGCCGGGTTATGCTGTGTTCATTCATATGTTGCGTTCCTGTAATATAATTTCAAAATCTTACCGCTGTAAGAGAGTGGCTGATTCAGGTCATTATTTTACCCTGTAAGTATAATGCTGTCTTCGGTAGAGTATCCACAGAATATGGAAAAATCAACGAGCAGTATTTTTTACCGCAGGTCGTTCCCGGGCCCCCGGGCTTTCATACGCTATAGCGGTGGTTTGCCCATGGTTGTCAGGGCAGCGATAAAAGCGTAGCGGCCCAGTTTTCCGATACAGACCAGGCAGGCAAAAGGAAAGAATTTAAATCTGAGGGATCCAGCTACCAGGCAAAGAGGATCTCCTACCAGTGGCAGCCAGGCAAAGAGGAGGGACCAGGAGCCGTAGCGTGTGAAAAAACGTTCGGCCCGCTCTCTCTCCTTTGCCTTGATGCGCAGCACTTTCTGTAACAGAAATTCAGATCCCCAGAAACCCAGAGTGTAAGTGGTACAGGCGCCCAGAAAGTTTCCGGCTGTTGCCACAGCAACCACCGGGACCGGTTCGATGCCCTGAACAATAAGGGCCACTAAAAGCCATTCGGAGCCAAGTGGCAGGATGGTGGCGGCCAGAAAGCTTAAGACAAAAAGGGCAGTGAGGCCATTATGTAACAGAAAGGATTCCATAGACGGAGACGTGCCACTGAGCATAATAGGTTGTTATGCTTCTATCACCTCGAAATCACCGTTGTAAAGGTCACACTGCAACCAGCCCTTGTCAATCGTTGTACCCTTGCCAAGGAGCAGTTTGCAGGCCTCTGTAGCCTGCATTGTGGCAATGAGGGCAACTGTCATGGGGACGACCCGGGGTGCTGTTGTTTTTCCGTCTGTCCGCTGGTAAAGGGTATTGATAATGCTGTTTGTGCGGTTGTCTACTCCGAGCTGTCCATACCAGCCATTCACCGCTCCGTGAACAAGGGGTATGTCTTCTTTTTGGCAGAGTGTGGCAAGTTCTTTTCTGGCCTCAGCTGAGTCGAGTGCGTCGATCACAGTATCTGCTCTCAGTATGGATGATCTGTCGAAGTGATTGCAATGGAGGCTGGTGTCGAGGGCAGGATTAATTTTCTGTAGTTCGCGCTCCAAAACGGTGACTTTTTCCTGACCAAGGTTGTCTGCGGTGCAGAACATCTGGCGGTTCAGATTTGATTCAGAAAAGATGTCAGGATCAGTGAGGATAAGATGGCCAACACCTATTCTGCTGAGTATCTCAGCATTTCTTCCCCCAAGTCCGCCGCAACCGATGATTGCGACAGTGCTCTTGAAGAGTGTGAGTTGTTCTGCAGAATTGAGACCGTTGCGTTTATAACGCAAGGGCAGGATGGAATGCTGCAGGGCCAGGGATTCAACGCTGGCTAGCGTTGTGGAATTCTGAAGCGCTATTTTCTGCGCTGCGGCAAGTGTGATATAGCGGTCCTCAGCCTGCTTCTTGAGGAGAGATAGGATTGCCGGGGTCTCATCCACCACCGATCACCGGAAAAATAGCACAGATATCCCCTTCGTGGAGCACGGTATCAAATTGACAGTGCCGTGAGTTGAGCATGAGCACGCCGATCTCTTCGCGGTTGATGTTCAACGTATCCACCACCTCGCCAACGGTGCAGCCTTCAGGAAGCTCTCTGTCTTCTTTGATGAAACGACCTTCACGGAAGAAGGCAAAGAGCTTTACTTGAACCTGCATGGGATACTAGAAGTTCCAGAAGGTGTCGATCTCTTCAGCGCTGAAGTCCCATACCGCATTGTGTGGTGGGATGGTCTCTGTTGCAAAGAACTCAGGAAGCCTGTCGTCAAGGTTGGTGAAACCAGCTGCCTGGTTAAAGGCGTGTTCGGTTTTCAGGATACTCATACCGAGATTAGTGACATCGTCTGCAGTGAGGCTGATGCCGAAGCGGGCATTGAGCATATCAACAAGGGCAGGAAGACAGGTGTCGTCATCAAGTGCTGCAAAGGCAATAAAGAGACACATTCCGGTGGAATCAATGGCTGCGGTGGCGATCTGCAGATTCCTGGAGAGTTCTATCTGTCCTTCTTTGGAGAGAGGATCGGCCGAGCCGCCAACACCGAGGATTTCTGTGGCGATGGTGTATCCCATGGTGTGATCTGCACCTTGGGTGGATGTGGCGTAAGTGATGCCGATGCCCTTGATGGCGCGGGGGTCGTAAGCAGGAATTGCCTGGTTTTTCACAACAGGGACCCGGGTTACGCCGTAGGTTCTTCCGACACTTGCGGCACCGTTACCGATGATCCGACCCAGGGGCGTGCCTTTGGCGATCTCTTCTGTCATGATGCGTATCATCTCATCGCTGTCACCAAATTCAAGAACACCACCTTCCATAGCAACTCCAAAGGCCACGGCGGTTTCAATGGTATCTATGCCGATGTCATCCAGGATGTGATCCATCTCAGCAATCTGATCCAGATCGTCAACAGTACAGTCGGCGCCCATTGCCCAGATGGATTCATATTCGATTCCTGATGTCTTATAATTGCCCTTCAAGTCATTGTAGATCTGTGAACATTGGATGACACAGCCCTGGTGGCAGCCATGTTTGGGTTTGCCACCACGCTCGACGATCAGGTCGTGCATGGTCTCTCCCGAGATCTGCTCATGGCCATCAAACTGCCCGGACGTGAAGTTCTTTGTGGGCAGTCCACCGGCCTCATTGATGATGTTTATCAGAACGTTGGTGCCATAGGTGCCAAGTGCTTGGCTTACAGGATGGTCAACCAGTGCCTTGGTGAAGGTTTTGTTGGCCGCTTTAAACGCATCGGGATCTGCAATCTCAACCTTGCTGTTACCTGCATCAAGCGCGATGAATTTGATTTTTTTTGAGCCCATCACAGCCCCCAGACCACCACGGCCAAGGGAGCGGAGGTGGCTGTCGGGATCTTTAACAGAAATATTGGCGGCGCTCATCTGCATCTCACCGCTCTGCCCGATGGAGAGGATGCCGATTTTATCAGTGAAGCGTTTTTCAACGGTCTCAACCACGGCAAAGTTGCCCATGCCAACCAGCTCCTCTTCTTTGTTGATTGCAACACCATAGGGAGTCAGGCTGAGGGAGTACCAACTGTCGTCCTGCGGCTGGCCTTCAATGATGAGAGCCTTGCAGCCCATTTTTGCAAGTCGCTGAGCTGAGGTGCCGCCGGAGTTTGATTCTTTGATAGTTCCGGTGAGAGGACTTTTTGAACCGCAGGAGATGCGACCAGAGTTGGAAGCTGTAGTACCGGACAGCAGTCCCGGTGCAAAAATGAGCTTATTGTTTGGTCCTAAGGGATGGCAGGTGGGTGGTACCTCAGCGGCCACTATGGTGGATGTGAGGCCACGCCCTCCATGTCCCGCCCAGTCAGCCGGAACATCTTCAATTGAAGTGGAAAGGTCTGTCATATTTACACGAAAAATTTTGTCAGTCATGGTACCTCCTCAGGGTGAGTAGTGTATGAAAAATATGATTCGAATAGTATATAGATTTTCCTGTGAAAAGAGCAAGAAGAATTCACGTTTTCAGCGACAAATGTCTTATCCGTGATTATGCGTGGCCGGTGACACCGGTTTCCGGTGATTAGCCGGAGGGTAAACTCCGCAGGATGACTACCCGATTGTCCCGGCGTCTCCATTCCGGTCATTATTGCTCGTAGATGAGGTTTCCGGTGTCGCGCAGGCTGTAGCCACCAAGCCTGTCGACCAGTGTTTTTAACTCCTCACTGGTGCGGATCAGCTCGAGAAGGGCCGTTATTTTGCTGTCTTCCATGAACTGTTTCGGGATAATCAGATCGTAGCGCTCCTCAGCTACCGGAACAAAATCGAGTCCAAGGGCATTGGCAGCGGCCAGAATGCCCATGCCGCAGTCCACACTGCCGTTGGCTATGGATGCAGCCACACTCATGTGGGTATATTCTTCATGGTCGTAGCCGTTTATTGCATCGGGAGTGATTCCAAGATCCCTGAGGGTCTTGTCCGTGAGAAGTCTGGTTCCGGCACCGTTCTGGCGGTTTATAAAACTGAAGTTTTTGGCGGCTACTTCATTCAGTCCTTTGATATTATGGGGATTACCCTTTGCCACAATCAGGCCCTGCTGCCTGTAGCAGAGATTGACTAGTTGCAGGGGGATCCCTTTCAGGAATCGTTTTATAGAAGAGATGTTGTATTCGCCACTCTCTTCATCGAGGAGGTGGCTTCCAGCCAAGTGAGCCTCTCCACGCTTGATGGCCATAATTCCACCCATCGATCCCACATGGGCCGATGAAATGCGGATTGTTTTCTGTCCTTTGTGGAGGAGATTGGCAAGGACATCTATGATATTATCGTGGCTCCCGATGGCGACCAGGGTAGATTGTACGTCGTCAAGGGGGCGCAGCAGCTCAACCTGAACCTCTTCGCCTGCTCCTGCCCCTTCCGAGCCAACAGGCAGGGTGAGGAGGGCGTCTCCGCGTACCAGTGACATTACGGCTCCTGCACCTTTTCCGGCAGGCGTTGCCATGAGTTCTTCTCCCACCTGACCCAGAGTAATCCTGACAAACTCATCGACCCCCATGGCGGAATGAACGGGACGGGACATGCGTGCTGTTGTCCGCTGTGGTGCCAGAGGTTTTATGTCCATGAAGTCGTTAATCATCTCACGGACAAAGAGCCGCATGGTGAGTATGGCTGAGACAGGATAGCCAGGCAGGCCGACCACAGGCGTGTCGTCTACAATTGCCAGGATCACGGGCTTTCCGGGTTTGATGGCAACCCCATGTACCACCACTTCTCCTAATTCTGCAAGCACAGTCGACGTGTAATCCCGGGTACCTGCAGATGCTCCGGCGTTGATAATAACCACGTCATTTTCGACTGCTGCATCTGTTATGGCCTTCCGGAGTTTCTCTTTGTCGTCGGAGACAGGGAACGCACCTCTGGCCTCTGCTCCCCATTCATTGAGGTACCCCGCCAGGATCCTGGAATTGAATTCAATGATCTGACCGGGCCGTGGAGCGGTTCCAGGCTGAATAAGCTCAGATCCTGTGGGGATAACCACCATCTGAGGTGCTTCTTTAACCAAAATTGTGGTGACTCCTGTGGCAAGCATTGCTCCTTGATCAATGGGCCGGATAGTGTGTCCTTCCGGGATTATCAGCTCTGTTGCAACAATATCTTCTCCAATGGTGCGGACATGCTGCCAGGGAGTGGCTGGTATTGCCAGCTCAACTTCCTGATCGTTCACATAGTGCACATCTTCAATCATCACCACAGCATCAAATTCCTGCGGGAGAGCATTCCCAGTATTGACTGCTTTGAACTGCTTTGCAGTGAGCCGTACCGGGGAGGCATCACTTGCGGAGGCAAGATCTGCAAAATGGACGGCGATACCGTCCATGGCAGCGACATTATAGGCAGGAGAAGAGTGGCCCGCAAAAACAGGTGCAGCGGTTATCCTGCCGAGGGCCTGTTCGACATCGATTTCAGTGCGCTTGGCCGCCTTTGAAAAGTTGATTGTTTCAAGGGCTGAGTGCCATTTTTCTTTTGCCTCATTAAGTGGCATGTTTTTTACATATATATTTCTTTGAGTCATAATGTGGTGGTGCTGATGTCTTGGGTTCTTCTGATTTTGATCGGCCTTGGTTTCAGGATAAAAGGTGTATTTGTACAGGGGTATCTTTAGTCACCCCCTGGGATGGTTCATCAATGAAAAAGTATCCATGGGCACGGGAAAGGGTGGAGATAGCACCGGATTTCCCAAGAACCGGAATGGCAAGTGGCAGGTCATTGCCGCGTTCCTGCAACTGAACCCGAACCAGGTCAAGCCTGCCGGCAGCAGAGTTGATGTTTCTGTCCACAATGGCCTGGATGGTAGGAGATGAAAACTGGCTGGTATCCATTTTACCAGCCAGTTTCTCAAGAGCAGGGGTAACAAAAAGCTCAAAGCAAACCATGGCCGATACCGGGTGTCCAGGCAGGCCGAAGATGGCGGTCTGTTGACTGAGGCCGATGATGATGGGTTTCCCCGGTCTCAGGGCAACGCCATGAACCAGAATGCCGGGGTTGCCAAGTTTTTCTATGACCTGTTCCCCAAGATCCCGCATTCCCACCGAGCTTCCGCCTGAAAAGAGTACAATGTTGTTTTCGGCTGTTGCCTGTTCAAGGGTGTTGTAGAAAACATCTTCACTGTCTGAGACGATACCGTAATCGATTACCTTTGCACCGAGTCGCTCACAGAGCCCTGCCAGAACTATTCCGTTAATGTCCCGAATCTTACCAGGTGGCGGGGAATTGGACCAGGGTACAATCTCATCACCAGTGGAGAGAATGGCTACCCTGGGTTGTTTGTAAACCTCAAGTTCTGTAATCCCGAGCCCGGCCAACAGACCAAGGTCCTGAGGACGGAGCAGTTGTCCCCGTAACAGGGCGGGACAGCCTTTTTCAATGTCTTCGCCGCGGGCAATGAGGCTTGTGCCTACCCCAACACTTTTGACCACCTCAATCATTTTGTCATCAACAGGTATGGTGTGCTCAAACATGACCACCGCATCACTGCCCTGAGGCAGCAGACCACCTGTGGCAATACGGTGACATTTCCCCTGGGTGACGTTTCCCTCAGGAACCTGGCCCATGGCCACATTTCCTGCAATTTCCAGGTAGCAGGGTGTGGTGCTGCTGGCGCCAAAGGTGTCTGCAGCGCGCACAGCAAAGCCATCCATGGTAGACCGTGGATGGGTGGGGAGGTCTTCCGGCGCAGAACTGTCAGCACTCCGGACACGATCCAGGGCAGCTGGCAGTGGGCAGCGTTCAGAAGGAATGACCACATCCTGAAGACCGGTCAGAAGGATGGATTTGGCCTTTTCAACCGGGGTTAAGCGGACGCGACCCAGCATGTCTTTAAGTTCAGCAGCGCTCATCTGTACTCCTGATCTGAAGGTGGATTATGGTATCCATGGGCAGTTTGTCAGCCAGCATATTGGGGGAGACAGCCTGTTTATTAACTGAGAGGTGGAGGATGCCCTTGAGTAATGGTGGGCGGTAGTCCAGGAATTTAATCAGAGCTGATGCTGAGAACAGGCATCCTTCAGAGAGAAGTAAGGCGCCTCTGGCAACGGCAATGATATTGAAAAGTTTGAGGCGGATCTGCACCGGTGTCCTAGTTGTATTGGTATCTCTGTGTTCGGTGGCGGTTTCGGTGCGCAGGGAGGCGTGTACGCCACCTTTACGGAAAATAGCT
>JAJRQL010000174.1 GCA_024280265.1 Deltaproteobacteria bacterium | reverse complement strand
TGGATGTATCTTCGATGACATCCCGTTCTGACCTGTCAGGGCAAAAGACCCTTCAGGGCATACGTCCTTATTTCAGTAATATACTTCATTTCACCGCATGTTCCAAGCTATCAATAAACATGCTATCAAAAATATCTTCATCCACGGCATTTCATGTAACTACACAAAATACCGTCGTTTTATGCTTTCCGGCCAAACACTAGATAGCTAAGTAACTAAGCGTAGCCTTCGAAAAACTTCACATCCGGGGCGCAAACATTTTCAATCGTTTCGGCGTACAAGAGTACATCGTAATGATTGAAAATGTGAAGCAACGATGAAGGTGAAGAGTTTTTACGACGCCATCGATCTATTGTATCAGAAAAATACTGGTAAAACAAGATGGGTATGAAACTGCGACTGGCTTGTCAGAAACGAAAATGTTTTGTTTTATGGGTGAATAACGCCAATGTACCACTGATACCAAGATCAGCATCTCCTCAATTCGGACCATTTTCAAATGAAAAAGGGGGGGGAATCCAAACAAGATAAGGGCCCGAGAAACACACCTGACCCGACAAGTCGGAAAACTTTTTAGAGTCGCTGGATTAAGTACCTTGGTGGTAACTCTAACCTTCTGATTTCAATAAGCTCTCACGGTTTCTCGGAGTCTCGTACCTTACTTGCCTTTTTTTATTACAGTTTTTATGGGGTAAAACACAAAAAAAAGGTCGGGTTCGCCAATGCAACCCAACCTTTATGTACTCTCCCTCCTGGACCGGGAAATAGCTGTTTATCTACATCGAGGCTTTTTCTCGAAGCCTCATTTCTATGGCCAGTGCCGGTTTTATAAGCATGGTTACAACAAACACCCCAGCAGCAAGAATTCCGACTGTTACCTGGATTTCAAGTATACTTGGAGTATAATCCACCACCTCACCCAGGGGAGAGGGTACGAATCCGGGAATAATCAGCCCAAAACCTTTCTCAATCCAGATTCCGGTAAAGAGACTGATTGCCGCCACCATCAGATATCTTGGTTTACCTTTAGTAGGATCAAAGGCAAAGAGCAACGTCCCCAGAATATTGAGGCCGATCGCAGTCCAGATCCATGGAACCAGAGAATTATGCCCTTCAAGACCGAAAAAGAGATATTGAGCTGAAAGACTGTGGTGGGTGAATGTATAAAATTCTTTAAAGACTTCTGAGAAAAGCATCACCAGATTAATAATTGCAGAGGCAACAATGATTCTTTTCAGTTTTTGGAATATGTTAGAATCAACGGCATATGCAGTGTTTTCTTTGATAACAATGAGCACCATCATGATAACCGCTGGTCCTGCAGCAAAAGCAGAGGCAAGAAACCGTGGTCCAAGCAATGGATTATTCCAGAATGGCCGGGCTGGCAACCCCTGATAAAGAAACGCTGTTGTCATGTGAATTGATATTGCCCAGAAAATGGAAAGAAAGACGAACGGTTTATACTTCCATCCCACTGGTTTTCTGCCATGATAGTTACAGTAGAGGATATAGAGAGGCACAAGGCTGTTTAAGGCAAGATATCCATTGAGCACCGGCACATCCCAGGTAAGTATGGAAGAGGGCCAGTTAAACTGGCCAATACCTGGAATCATATGCCAGACCTTCAGGGGGCCACCCATATCCACAGTGATAAACAACAGGCACATGACAAGGGCACCTACAGCCACGCACTCACCAATAATCACCACCTGATGCAGATCCTTATCCTTTAAAATATAGGCTGGAAGGATAAGCATGACAGCAGCAGCGGCTACACCAACAAAAAATGTGAAGTTGGAGATATACAAACCCCAACTCACAATATCACTCATACCGGTTATGATCAAACCATGCTGAAACTGCTGGCTGTAGGCATATAGACCCGAAGCAATCAAAGCCAGAAGCACCAGAAGATAGATCATGTATACTATCCCGCCGGTAAGAGCCCAGCGGACACAGTCCATTATAAAAGCAATAAATCCTTTCTTAGGGGTGGTAGTCATTTAATTTTCCCTTCTCTTTTTGAGCCTGTGCATCGCAGGTGTGTTAATCCATGAAATACCAGAATTTGGGATCAGTTCCCAAATCCTCTTTGAACCTGAAAACCTTCTTGTTCTTCAGAACAAATCGGATTTCGCTGTTCGGATCAAGGAGATTACCGAACACCCTGGAACCGGTTGGACAGGCATCTGCACATGCAGGTAGCTTCCCTTTACGGGTCCTCTGGACACAGAAGGTACATTTTTCCATGACCCCTTTCATCCGCATACGATTTCCGAGATAATGCTGATTCAGATTTATCTCTTCTTTTGGCACTTCCGGATCACCCCAGTTAAAACGACGCCCCCAGTAAGGACAAGCGGCGAGGCAGTAACGGCAACCACTGCACCAGTCATAGTCAACAACCACGATTCCATCGGGCTCACGCCAAGTGGCCTTGGTAGGACAAGCCTTTATACAGGGAGCATTCTCGCAGTGAAAACACTGTACCCCCATATAAAATTTATTTTTCACCGGTACCTCATGGTAAAACTGTCCATCACCGGCGGTGGGATCAAGCTTTCCGGGGTCCATTTCAAAAATCCGTACATATTGAGTCTTGGCACGACGGTCAAGGTTGTTTTCCTTGACACAGGCCTCCACGCAATCCATATAGCCCTTGCAGCGGGAAATATTGAATGCATATCCATATAGAACCTGCTCATGCGGCCCCTGGTTGGATATCTGAACATCAACACCGCGTTCAAGCTTTGCAAGGCGCTCAAGGCGCTTGACAGTGGCATCTTTCTCTTCCTGGGTCATCAGGCGATAATGTTCTTTAAAATACTCTTCCCACTTCAAGCCCATCTCTTCGCTTTTGGGAGAGCCACCACACCCGCCCACCACAAGACTTGCAGAACCTGCCGCCGCAGCGATAGACATCTTTTTGAGAAATTGTCGACGTGAACTTTTATTGTCTGCCATACCTTCTTTTTCTACCTGATCTGCATTATTCGTTCTGGAATCCATGGTTTCCCCTATTCATCCAACGGCAGAGAATATGTCGCCGGCATCTTTGTTGCGAAGGCAGGAGAGTGAGGATTATGACAGCTGGTACAATTTCTTACCACCCGTTCTCCGCCCCAATACGTTTCACGCTTTCCATGGGCACCTCCCAACCAGTCACGCTTCTGACGAAAATGGCATTTTCCGCACAACTGGTAACTGTGGTCAAAATCGATTTTCCGGCCTTCCTTGTTCACCAGGAAATCACGATTCCCCATACTGTGACATTCGTTACAGGTAAGCTGGTTTTTCCCGAGACCATGGTTAAGTTTTACGTCACCATGGGTAAAGAGAACACCATTTTGCGCCAGTATCGGCTTGTCATTATGACAAACGCTGCAACGAAAACGGCTGATCTCACCCTTTCGTGCCAGAATCTTAAAGTCACCACCCTGGTACTGCTCTTTTGACTGCACAGTTTTCGCTGACAGTTCATGGGCTGTTGTGACCTTCATACTGTCATACGGCTCTGTCGCATGGTTGATTCGATCAGTTACCGATTCAGTGCCCGGTGCCCCTGAAGCCACCGCTGATTGATCCACCAGAACAACGACTGCCAGTACCATGAGAAATACTCCGACACCATAAGGTATTTTGTTCATAACTGTCTTCAGCCCTTATTTATTTCGTTCAAAAGTGGTAGTGGTCACTTGGGGGACATGACACTGCCGGCAGTTACCACGTGATCCATGTTCCACTCTGATTTCAGCCACCGCTCCCGAGCCTGTGTGACAGGCAATACAATCTTCCCGAAGTTGCAGACTATGGGGAACAGGAGGAGGTGATCCTCCCATCATAGACCTGCCAAGCTTTGGTGGTGAAACCGACTCCCAGTCGCTCTCCACAAACAACTTTTCAGTTGTTATGGGGACATGACATTGAAAACAGTGCTCATTTTCCGGGTGAGGCGGTACAGGTGCATAGGCATCCTGCTCTGCATCATAGCCACCACGACCATGACAAGATATACACTTTGCGGTGTCTCCTGAAAATGCCTCTGCAACCTTATGGGGAACGATGGGAGGCGATCCCGGGTACTGACGCTTCTCGTAAAAGCTATCCAGTGTCCGTCTCCCATCAGTGCCTGTCATAGCCTGCAACGGCGTATCGTTGTAGCGGTTGTAAATTTTTTCGCCACTCCAGTCAAAACCCTCCTGAACACCGGGTGCTGCCTGTGCTGACATGGATAAGACAGTCCAGGATAAGCAGACAGCAGCAAAACCGATGACCACACCAGTGGTTATCTTGGCTCTCTTGTTCATCACGCTTTCTCCAGGCGAACGGCACATTTTTTATAGTCCGGCTGCTTTGAGATGGGGCAGAAAGCATCCAAAGTAACCTCATTAATCTTGTATGTCTCATCAAAGAAAGGGACAAACACCATTCCACGGGGCGGATTACCACGTCCATTGATTAACGCTTTCATGGTCACCTCACCGCGCCTGGAGATAATTTTCACCATCTCACCGTTGATGACGCCAAGATTCATCGCATCTTCAGGATGAATTTCCACGTAGGATTCAGGTACTGCACGGTGCAGTACCGGTACCCGGCGGGTCATGGTGCCGGTATGCCAGTGCTCTATGACACGACCGGTATTGAGCCAGAAGTCGTACTCATCATCTGGGGACTCAGCAGCAGGCTCATAGGGACGGGCCCAAATCCAGGCCTTACCATCTTTTTTACCATAAAAATCAAACTCGCTTCCCGGCTTACAGGCCGGATCATACTTAGAGTTAAAGCGCCATCTGGTCTCCTTGCCGTCCACAAATGGCCACTGCACACCAGAGCGCTTTTTCAGCACATCATAAGGCGCCATGTTATGTTTCGGAGAATCATGGAAACGCCTGTATTCTTCCCAGATTTTTTCGATGTACTCATCCTCACCCCATGGAAACTGTTTCTCGTATCCAAGCCTTCTGGCCACCTCAATAATCTGCCAGGTATCGGACATAGTCTCGCCCGGCCCTGGAACGATGCGGTCAAAGTGTTGAGTTCGTCTCTCGGAGTTACCAAACATTCCTTCCTGTTCCACCCACATGGTGGCTGGTAGAATTACATCAGCGACATCTGTGGTGGGTGTTGGGTAAACATCCGAAACAACGATAAACCTATCATCCTTAAGAGCACCATTGCGATAGCGGGTCAAATTCGGCATGGTGATCATTGGATTGGTTACCTGAATCCACATAAAACGGATATCACCGCGATCAAGGGCTCGGAACATCTCCACGGTGTGATAGGTTGGTTTTGGGTCAATGTTGGAAAGAGGGACATCCCAGATCTCAGCCGCCATCTTGCGGTCTGCTTCCCTCATTACCACGCCATGGGGGAGTTTATGCGTCAGAGTTCCAACCTCACGAACAGTTCCACAGGCACTGGGCTGACCGGTGAGGGAAAATGGACTGTTCCCGGGAGTAGAAATTTTCCCAGTGAGCAGATGGATATTGTAAACCAGATTGTTAATCCAGGTTCCCCTCACATGCTGATTCATTCCCATGCACCAGAATGATGTACACTTTTTACTCGGGTCCCCGTAAAGAGATGCTAGATACTTGATTTCCCGGGCTGTGACACCCGAGATCTTTTCTACCTTCTCCGGGGTATAATCACTGAGGAACTCCTTGTACTCTTCAAAACTGATATCCTCAGGGGCGTCTTTAAACTTGAAATGATCTTCGGTGCCATAACCAATATTGGTCTTGCCCTTGTGGAAGGTCGTGTGTTTCTTAACAAAGTCCCAGTCAACCCAATCGTTACGAATAATCTCGTAACAAATGGCGTTGGCCACAGCGAGATCAGTATTTGGCTTAAAGAGGATGGATTTGTCAGAAGCCTGACTGGAGCGTGTCGAGCGGGTGGCAAGATCTATGATTTGGATATTTTTACGACGTTTCCTGGAAGCCAGCATACGGGAGAAGAGCACCGGATGCATCTCGGCCATATTATTTCCCCAGGTCACAAAGACATCTGCATGCTCAATATCCTCATAGCAGCCCATGGGTTCATCAATACCAAAAGAGGTCATAAAACCTGTCACAGCACTGGCCATACAGAGCCTGGCATTGGCCTCAACATTATTTGTACCGATACAGCCTTTGAACAGTTTGGAGGCAACATAACCATCCGGAATAGTCCACTGACCGGAACCATACATGGCAACAGAGTCCTTACCCGTCTCCTTGATGGTCTGTTTCATCTTGGCGGCAATAATATCTAGGGCCTCAGAAACGGGTACTTCCACCATCTTCCCTCCCCTTTTGACCTTCGCCGTGCGAAGCCTGTCCTTACCATATAGAGCCTGTACCACATGAAATCCTTTTACACAGCACAATCCCTTGTTAACACTGCAGTTTGGATCGCCTTTAACTGCCACAGCACGATCTCCGGATACACCTACAAGCACCCCGCAACCAGTCCCACAAAACCGGCACGGTGCCTTTTCCAGGTAATCTGTCCGGAAGGACCTGTCTGTTCTTTCCAGTTGGCAAAGCTGATTCCAGGGAAAATTGACCCAGCCGCTGCAATGGCACTGCCCGCAGCCGCAGACTTAATGAATGATCTTCTGTTTAGCTTCATATTATCCTCTTTTTTCTCCCTGTTTGTTATACGGCATTATGACCATAGGTCATGCTGAGTGATTGTAACGAAGGTAAGTTTTTCAACGTTTCCTGAAGAGTTTTTTCGACTTTTTCATCAGGGGTGTCAGTAACCAGAACCACTACCTCTTGATTATCCGCTGGAATTATTTCACAATATTCCATATTGGACAGATCAGAACATAACTGATCCATGGCTCCATCTTGGGGCAACACCAGATAACTTAAGATAGGCATTGTTCCTCCTCTTGAAACATTTTTAAACAAACAGCCTACCCCAAAGCTACAAGACAGACCGTTGCTGGCAGAAAAGGCCATCACAGCCACTGGTAAAACTATTTAAAACAATTCTTTTCAATTGATTACACATAAGAACCCTTGCCAGACGGTAAGTTCTTCATATTGGGAGCAAGTCCCAATAGTGGTATAATTCTGCCACAACATGGTACTTACTGTCAAGTGAGTTTCTGGAGTTTAGAGTTTCGTGCTGATGTAGCCTAAGATTCAACTAAAATTACATCCGCATAAAAAATAATAAAATTTAACGAAAAAAACACATAAATATATTGACATAATAATACGATAGCGGTAGCCGCGCTTTCTCAGCC
>JAJRQL010000013.1 GCA_024280265.1 Deltaproteobacteria bacterium | reverse complement strand
CCTGGGTCGCATCTGATATGTCGCACTGCTGCAGTTGTAATTTACCCTTGAATTCCGTGCATTCCTCAAGAAAAGTATCTGCAGCAGCGTGATTGCCAGCGTAAACACCGATAACCGTTGCGCCATGTTCAAGGAAGGCAAGGCTTATTGCTTTTCCTATACCTCTACTTGCTCCGCTTACCACGACAGTTTGTCCTGTGAAATCAGTCATAGTTATTCCCTGCTTCTCATGTAGGCATCAACATCATTTGAGACAATTACACCATAGTTTATTGCGCCAAGCCACCCGGACATGATGATACCAACAGATCCAACATGGAACAACCCGCCAACTTCCTTGAAAATATTACGCGATATGTCGAGCCCCTCAAATTTGGTACCAAAAGATGTTCCACGGGTATGGAGTGTGTATCGGTTAAATGTTCTGGGGGTTGCAGCTTCAATCCAATCCATCCTCTCCCTGGCATTAGGGTAATAACGTTCAAGGTCGGCCAGGGTGCGTTTGATGAGTTTATCTTTTTCTGCAGTATACTCTTCCTCTGTGAAGCTGTCCCAGTCTTCAAAGTTGGAATTCATTGAAGCAACGATGGTATACCTGTTGTGGCCAGGACGGGTTTTGGGGTAATAGACAGAGAAAGTCTTTGACCTTGTTTGGAAATCACGCAGTTCGGTTGAGTCAAATTCAGGAGCTGTAGAGGTAAAAAGGAGATCGCCAATATCGTCAATTTTCTCTTCCTTTTTTATGCCCATATAGACCTGGCATGAGGAGTTATTTACTCGTATTTTATCTGCTTTTTCGATGAAATCATCAGAAAATGAATCACGATCGGTGAGGTTGTGGATGGTATTGGTAATACCGGAATTGGAAACAACTGCTCCAGCCGAAATCATCCTTCCCTGACACTCAACGCCTCTGACAATTCCTTTCTCAACAACAATCCTGTCAACTTTGGCACCTATACAGATGGTAACCCCATTTTTTTTAAGCTCTGCTGTCATCATTCCTATTAGTTTATCTGTTCCACCTTCAAAGGTAAAAACCCCTTTGTTCATAAAATTTGAGAAAACAATACCATAGGTGATTGCAGGATCATCAAGGCTGGAACCGTTTGCATAGCTGATGGGCTCCATGAGCAGTCTGTGGACATCACTTCTACCTGGAAAAAACTCGTGGAACAGCTCCCGGGTAGTCATGGACTGATCGTCATAAAAATTCATTCCAGCAACCCGAGTAAAGAAAGCATCAATGGTTGATTGCGGAATTTTAAACTGTTTGTTCAGTTTTTCGGTGAAATCAATACGATCAAAAGTTGTTTGGAGGTGAAACTGAGGATTGTCGAAAACGATTTTTTTAAGCTGAACAATGGAGTTCATTATCTCCCTGTTCCAGTATTTTCTACAGGTTTTTACCATGCCGTACGGAAAACCGTGAAGAGAAACATCAAAAATGTGGCCCTTACGTTTAAACCAGGTGGCAAGTCCACCGAGCTGGTGGTGATATTCAAGGAGAAGTACTTTGTAACCACAATAGGCAAGTCGATTGGCAGATGTTAAGCCGCCGAGACCTGATCCGATGATGACCACATCATATTTGTCAGCAGCTTGTGAAAAAGAAACAGGCATAATGATTTTTTGCTATGCTAAATTTTATCTAAAAGCGGTTTACTAAAGGCGAGGCAGGATATGTTGATTGACGATTGATACACCGCTTAACATGGAACCAACGATTCCGAGAAAGCCCTGGTCTGTTCCTGCAAGGAAGAGATTGTCAAAGCCAATATTACCATCTTTAATCTTTACGGGATTCCCGTATATTGCCCCGTTGTTTTTGCCGGTAAAGCGCTCTATTGTCAGTGGCGTGAAAGTGTCACGATATACTATGTTTTGGGCGAAATTACCAAGGATTTTCTCTGCAACGGGAAGGGAGGAGAGAGCCGCATTTTCCTTGGCCCTGTTGTAGCTGTCAGGGTCATTTTTTAAGTTTTTCCATAACCTGTACGAGGCAAGATGGGTCGTTCGTACTTCTGTGAAAGAAGAAGGGGGGAGATTTTGGAAGTTCTGAGGCATACAGATAACCCCTGAGTTAATATCTAACAGCTCGCAGGGCCGCTGGTAGGAGAACGTTTTTGCTTTGTTGTAGAAAATAATTGTTCGATCCCGGGCGCGTGCCAGCTCAGCTTGGGGAGGGAGCTCAAATATTGTCTCAACGAAGCCCAGTCTCGGCAATTTTTTCAGGCCGGAAGGCTTGCCAAGGAGTGTAAATGTTTCTTCAGAACCAATAGTTGTAAGCATATAGTCACAACTGATTTCTTCACCCGACTCCAGGAGTACCCCTTGTACCTTTTTGTCATCACCGAGAATCTTGACAACAGAGGCCTTCGTCCTGAGCTTGCCACCATAATTTTTATAGTGGGTAAGCAGAATCTCCAGAAGATCTTTTATGGTACCACCCGGCCGGAACATGCCTTCTAGAAAAATGGCCCTGAACATGATAACAAACTGACCAAGATCCATATCGTTTTCAATGGAAGAACCGTAATACATAAGAGGGCAGAGGAGCATGTCTGTCAGGAGGTCGTCCTGCAGATGGTGCTGGATAACCTGCCTTGCTGATATAAAAGACTCGGGCTTAAAAGGATCGTAATCGGTGATAAGTAAGAGCAGCTTTTGGAACCCGTCAAAACTGCCTGGGAATTTATCACTGATTTCATTTTCAAACAGGGAAAAATCATTGGAAAAAAGAAGAGACTGTCTATCTAGAAAACGAATTTCTGACTGATTCTGCTGATGAATATCTAGTTCCCTGCGTTTGATTTTAAGTTGTCTCAGCAGTCTGTTTAGTGGTGCGTTTTTCTCTTTTGGGTCAGCGTAGTTTGTGATGGCATGGAGCCCTGTTTCAAAGAGTCGACTGTTTCTATAATAATATGAATTTAATCCACCGACACGAGAATGTCTCTCAAGGAGAAGTACATCGGGAATGAAACGGGCAAAACGGAGAGCGGCGGCAAGTCCTGAAAGACCGCCGCCGATAATTAGCAGTGGGGTGTGCACCTTTTATGCGTCGGCGAGAAGAGGTTCCAGGTAGTTGACGCAGGAATCAAGGGTTGCAAGTTCGGGATAGTCTTCTTCGGGAATCTGTAATTTGTGGCGCTTGCGTAGTTCCATTACAATGTCAAGAAAGTCCATGGAATCCAGGTCAAGTTGATCTCGTAATGGTTTGTCAGACTGCAGAGAATCGAAATCGGCATCTTCATCAATATCTTCTATAATTTCGAGGATAAGATCTTTTATTGCGTCGCGGGTCATATATGTATCTCCGGCCGTGGCCTGTGGTGTGTCAACGTTAAAAACAAAAACAAGTATTACTGATTAGACAAAATGCACATTATACCACACCGGTATTATTTTTTTATATTTTTTTTTGAAAAGTTAGTTTTTATTCGCAATGCACTGATTACTGATACTTTTTTACTATGATAACCGAGTTTATGCCCACCATTCCAAAGGAATTGTTGAGGATAATATTTACCGAATCAAGTTCAACGGGTTTATCAAAAACCATATTTTGTAAATAACAAGCCGGGTCAAGGTCATGGCAGTTGATGGTAGGGTGAACCATATTATCTTCAAATGCGGGAAGGTTACCAGCGAGTTCCAGAACTCCAGCTGCTCCCATGGCATGGCCAATGATAGATTTAGTGTTGTTGATATACGTTTTTTTTGATTTGCCAAAGATTTGCTCAATAGCCTTGCATTCCTCAATGTCACCCTGTTTGGTGCCAGTGGCATGCGTATTAATAATATCAATATCTTCGGGCCCGACTCCTGCCCGCTTCATGGCAAGTTCCATGCATTCCGCCTGCCGTTCATGAAAAGGAAGTACATAATCCCTGGCGTCGGAATTCATACCGTATCCGACTATCTCAGCGTAGATTTTGGCATTTCTTGCAAGGGCACTCTCAAGACGTTCCAGGACGTAGATACAGGCGCCTTCAGAAACAACTATTCCATTACGGGAATTATCAAAAGGTCTGCAGGCTTTTCTTGGGTCATCAGCGGAACCAAGAGCGCCCTGGGCCTGGAAGCTTGCAAAAATACCAAATGATCCGGTGGACTCTGAAATACCACCTGCAAGTGCCATATCCACTTCACCAAGGCGCATCATCTGTACACCCTGAATAAGAGAGGCATTTCCGGCGGCGCATGCTGCGCCTATTGAATAATGGGGGCCTGTGATCCCGAGATTCATGGTGATTTCACCAGCAGGATTGTTCAAGACAGTTCTCGGGTTGTGGTGGTGGGTCCAGTAGTCCACATTGTAGTCATACTGACTGATATTAAAGACTTCATTTTCAGTTTCAACAGTCCCATGTTCGGTGAGTCCTACATAAACGCCAATACGGGAACGTTGATAATGTTCTATGTCAAGACCTGCATCGACTAAGGCTTCATTGGCACAATAAACACCGAAGCATCCGGCGCGGGTCCCTCTTTTGTTCTCTTTTTTCTTGCGGTATCTGGTCTCTTGGAATGTACAGATTCCGGCTGGTGCTTTACCAAAATAACGCAGGTTAACTTCAGTAATTTCACTGATACCGTTGAGGAGTTTTTCTCTGTACGTCTTGAGGTTGTCAGCGTTTGGGGCAGCAAGGCCAACACCTGTTATTACTATTCTTGGCAGTTGTGTTTCCATAATGGCAGATTGACTGATGTAGAGTGGCTGATTATAATGCGTTCCTGTTCTGGCCCGACAAGTCGGAAAACTTTTTAGAGTTGCTGGGTAAATGCTTTGGTGGTAGCTCTAACATTATGATTTCATGAAGATTTCACGGATTCTCGGAGTCTCGTGTCTCGCTTACCCGTTTTTTTATTGCAGTTTTTATGGGTAAGACACTAGGGTAATGTGTGATGTTTGCACAACAAGGCAAGTAGATTTATGACAATTTGATATAAAGTTCAACCTAAATCCTGTAATTGCCAATCTCAGAGGGTAGAGATAATAAGAAAATGTATAGTCACTCAGAAAGTGACTACCAGCTCCATACCTACACATAACAATATGTAAATATGGAATGATAAGTACCACTTTTTGTTTTCTGAAGTGCAGGATTTAGGTTCAATATTAATGCACCATTTGCAACATATATTTTTCAATCTGATTATCACAGGAGAGCAGCTCAGGCATACTTCTGAGAAATATCAATAACAGCTTGCTGGATTGTTTCAATGAGAACTTCCTTACGTTGTGAAGTTTCTTACAATTATGACTGTCGTCTAAACGTCTGTGATTATACAATTTCCCATGGAGTTACTAATGAATAAAAGAATAGATGTGATTATTATTGGTGCTGGTCCTGCTGGTATCCAGGCAGCAATTCATGCGGTACGAAAAAAATGTGATGTTTTACTCCTCGGTCGCATTGAACGAAGTGCTCTGTTTTCAGCCCATGTCGAAAACTATGCCTGTGTTGATGGTGTTAAAACCGGCGAGGAACTTCTTATGGCCGGTATAGAACAGGTGAAACGATTTGGGGCTTCGGTTATGGAGGATGATGTGCTGAAGGTGCACCAGGAAGACCAGGGGTTTGGTCTTGAGTTGGAGAGTGGGATTACTGTTCATTGCCGGGCAATCATCTTTGCCAATGGAACAGCCCGGAAGAAACTCAAAGTTCCAGGAGAAAAGGAATTTTTCGGCAGAGGAGTTTCATACTGTGTTGATTGTGATGCCAATTTTTATCGAAATGCAATCGTGGCAGTTGTTGGAAATGCTAGTGCTGCCATGGACGGTGCCATGACCCTTACGGGCTACGCATCGAAAGTGTATCTTGTTACCAGGGAACTTGTGGCTTCAAATGAGTTGATTAAAAAACTTGGGGAATCAACAGTTGAAATCGTTGATGGAACCTGGGTTAGTGAAATAAAAGGGGGCGATGCTGTTGAAGAACTGCTGCTTGAAAATGGTGAAAGTATACGCCTTGACGGGGTCTTCGTTGAGCTTGGTGCAAAGGGTGCCATGGAACTTGTTGCGCAGGAACTTGGGATTCAGCTTGATCTCGACACCATGAGCCATATCGATACGAACAAAAAAACAGAAACAAATGTTTCTGGGGTTTATGCGGCAGGTGATATCACCGGGCATCCTTACCAAATGGCTAAAGCAGTGGGAGAGGGCTGTGTTGCTGGAATGGAAGCTGCCAACTTTGCCAAAAAACAAAAGCGAAACGAGAACAGCTGAGGTTTCGATTGGGCCCTGGGGACAGAAGAAGAGGCAGGTAACGGATCCTGACTTATTCCTTCAACGATTCCAGAAGTTCCTCGGAAACTGTTTGTCCAGGGCCTTGATCTTTTTTTCGAGTTCTTCGCTGAGCGCCACTCTCCCTTCGACAACACAGCCTCGTCTTCCCGGAACACACTCCCCATGAAGACGTTTGCATTTGTCTTCTACTATGTCATAATTTTTACAGTGAAAAGTCATTGGATCGTTTGTTTATGAGAAGAGTTACTTGAGAATGTTCTTTCTCTTCAGGTCTATTAAAAACAGATCAATCAGTTCCTGATAATACTTTCTTGTCATGACAGGGTCAATTGACTCGGATCGTGCTGTCCAGATAAGTTTCTCGTTTGACACATCGTAAAGGTTTGTTTCCTGAACGACTTTGGTGGTGCTGATATAGCTCTCAGGAGTGTAAACAGAAGAGTATATCATAGGGTAGTAACGATAGAGTCCGGTGGGCGAGGATCCAAGGTTTCCGTATCGATTAAGGGTTGGTTGGTAGTGACTCTTTTCACTTGTTCCCACCATATGAGTGATGAGTACAGTCTGTGCTCCTGTTTTTTTAACTATTTTCCGCAAAGCGTCTTCATTTGGGTCAATGGACTGTTTGGAAGCAGTATAACTTGCAACTGCCTTTGTGTTAAGTGCACTGAGACTGTCCACAAAGGTATCCTCGTAAATATGGCGTTTGGTCGCATCTTTTGCAACACCCACAACAAGGACCGGGGCGAGGGGTATGTCTACAAGAGCTGGGTCGTTCCAGGTTGAGGTCAGCCTGTTTGCAGAACAACTGACAAGCAGGGTGCAGAATAGAAGAAGGATTGCTGTTTGTAATATTTTCATAGAAGTTCGGTATAGTGCCTGTCCAGAAATGGCCTTTTTCTCCCAACTTTTCGTTGGTTTTAAACTGAAGTTCCCTTCGTTGCAAGGCACATTTACCCTGTAGAAACAATATGATAACGAAAAAATAGACTGCACGGTCCTGCCTACATTTTGATTTCCTTCAGTAGCCGAAATGCCTCTTCATGCTTTTGTGTGAGTTGAGTGT
>JAJRQL010000173.1 GCA_024280265.1 Deltaproteobacteria bacterium | reverse complement strand
TCCGTTTTCCGGGTAGGAGCAGGTTTGGCCACAGTAGTTATGGAATGTGAGTTCGCTCCCCTGGCTGATGATGTAATCAGGAGTGAGGGGGATTTTCCCTTTACCGCCAGGGGCATCGAGGGCCAGCGTTGGAATGGCCATTCCCGAGATAGTGCCGATGAGTTTTTTCATGATTTGAACACCGACACTGGAGTGGGTTCGGAAGTGATTTGTTCCCCGGGTGAGATCCCCCTGAAACAGATAGTACGGTTTCACCCGCATTCGAAGTAGCCCAAGGAAGAGTTTTTTTAGAGGTTCTGGGTCATCATTTACTCCTTTTAATAGAACTGTCTGGCATCCCAGTGGAATACCGGCACCAGCGAGGAGTGCGCAGGCATCGGCAGCCTCGGTGGTAAGTTCGCGCGGGTGATTAAAATGGGTGTTAATATAGAGAGGGTGGTGCTTTTTGAGTACATTCACCAACTTTTTCGTGATGCGCATGGGCAGTGTGCAGGGTATTCGGGTGCCAATTCGAATTACCTCTATCGTGGGAATTGCACGGATGCGGCCCAGTATGGAGTCCAGTCGGCTGTCGGAGAGCATGAAAGGATCTCCTCCTGAGATCAACACTTCCCGTATTATGGGACTGGTTCTGATATATTCGATCCCGTCTTCAATCTGTTTGTCAGTTATGGTCATCTCAGGAGATGCTACTTTTCTTTTTCTGGTACAGAAACGGCAGTACATGGCACATTCACTTGCCACCAGAAAGAGAACCCTGTCAGGATATTTATGGACAAGATTGGGTACAGGACTGAGGTTTTCCTCATCAAGTGGGTCAGGAATGCACACTGAATCAAGGAGCTCGGTGGGGTCGGGTACCGCCTGTTTCCAGAGCGGATCGTTTACTGATTGGATGAGCCCCAGATAATAGGGATTAATTCGCATCGGAAAGCTTGCGTTAGCAGCTTCCAATGCGCTACAATCATACTCGAAATGTCGTGCAAGTTCTGCGGGAGTATTGATGGATTCCTGCAGGATATCTTTCCAATGTATCATGGTGATGCATTATGGTGGATTGCAGGCCAAAAGTCAATTTCCCTATAGAGGCAAAATGCCCGGGAGTGAGGAAATGTCTGAAAATCAATACGGTTTTAAATTTGATGAATATGGAAATACCAGAGAAATTTTGGTCTACAGCAGTGGTGCAACTATAAATAATATAGGTTTTGTTAATAAAGGTACTGCTTTTAACAGGGACGAAAGGAAACGACTGGGACTTGAAGCTGCACTTCCTCCAGCTGTGAGAAGCCTGGAACATCAGATAGAGAATTCGCAGATTAAGGTTAATTCTAAAAAGGAGCCCATAGAAAAATTCATTTATCTGCGTTCTCTCTTTGACAGAAACGTCACCTTAGCTCATGCCCTCATTAAAAGTGACATAGAGAATCTCATGGGAGTTATTTACACTCCAACTGTTGGCCTTGCAGTGCAACAGTACTCATCAATGTTCAGGCAGGCAAACGGCCTCCATTTTTATCCTGGAAATATTAACCAGGCAGAAGACATACTGCGTCGCTATCTTCATCGGGATATTCGGGTTGCAGTTGTGACGGATAACCAGGGAATTTTAGGTATTGGAGATCAGGGTGCCGGAGGCATTGCCATCTGTCTTGGTAAGCTGATGCTCTACACCCAGGGGGCAGGTGTCGCTCCCTGGCACTGTCTTCCTATTTCGCTTGATGTCGGCACAAATAATGAAGCATTGCTAGAGGATAACGAGTATCTGGGATGGCGTCACCATCGTCTGGTGGGAGATGAATACCTGGAGTTCATAGGGCGGTTTGCCCACGCTTTTAGAAATGTATTCCCGAATGCGCTGTGCCAGTGGGAAGATTTCTCTAAGCAGAACGCTTTTGCTATACGTGATACCTATCTACACGACATGATATCGTTTAATGACGATATCCAGGGTACAGGCGCTGTGACCCTGGCAGGTATACTCACCGCAATGCGTATTAAACTTGAAAAACTTGAAGAACAGGTTTTCCTTGTACATGGGGCCGGAGCTGGTGGGGTAGGTGTTGCAGAGCAGATCGGCGTTGCCTTGGTCGAAGCTGGTCTCACTGAAGAGGAGGCAAAAGACAGGATTTTCACCCTGGATTCGAGGGGCGTGGTCACAACTGATCGTACCACAGAAGAATATAAACTGAAATTTGCCAAAGATAAGGAAAAAATTCCCTGGTTGAAGGATCCTGCCAATCTCGGTCTTCTTGAAGCCGTCAGGGAGGCAGGAGTTACTGTGCTGATAGGTACCTCGGGGCAGGGGGGATGCTTTACCAGAGAAGTAGTTGAGGCTATGGCTGCCAACACCAGCAGGCCTGTGATTATGCCCTTGTCCAACCCCAATTCAATGACTGAAGCACTTCCGGAAGATATCTATCGTTGGACGGACGGTAAAGCTCTTGTGGCAACCGGAAGTCCTTTTGAGCCGGTGACCCATAATGGGGTGACTCATCGGATTGGTCAGTGCAATAATGTTTTTGTCTTTCCAGGTGTTGGACTGGGTGTGCTTGGTTCAGGTGCCAGAGAGGTTTTGCCTCAATTTTTTACAGCAGCGGCCCACGCTATTTCTTCCTGCGTCTCGAAAACTGAGATGGAGAGTGGTTGTCTGGTACCTGCCATACACACTCTGAAAGAGGTGAGTGCCAAAGTGGCGTTGTCTGTAGGTATGTCAGCGGTGAGAAATGGTGTCAGCCGGCCTTGTGTTTTTTCTACTTTTCAGCATGAAGGAGATGAGGCACGTATGGGTGAGCTGCTGCGTAAAATGCGTTGGGATCCGGAGTATCTCCCCATGGTGGCAATGTAGAGAGTCAGGAGAACGGGTACTGGTGAATGGTCTTGTGCCGGTACCCGGATATTTTCTTATTCCTTTTCCTGGTGTCCTCGCAGGTGTTGAGGCATTCTCTGTACTTCATATCCTCTTCAAGGATATGGTTGAGCAGCCAGTTTCGAAGAAAGAGGTACAAGTCGGAAACCACCCTGTCGCTAAAATTTTCCAGTTGTTCTTTAAATTTTAACACCTCCACTTCCAACTCCGCATGGATTTTTTTGTGCTCCTCTGAAAATTCATAGCCACAGGCCTCCATTGCTTCTTCTTCACCCTTGAAGTGAGCTTGGGTGTAGCTGATTAATTCTGCAACTTCATATTCTGGTATTACCTGATCGTCACCGTTTCGTATTATGCTGTAGATATTATTAATAAGTTCGACCAGCACTTTATGCTCAAGGTCAAATTTTGCCACTCCAACAGAATAGGAGTCTCTCCATTTAATAAGGGGCATTGGGATACCTGTAGGTGAAAATTAACAGTTGTATAGATGTCTCCTGGAACTATTTTAGCGTAAACTGTTTTGAAAAGATATGGCCTTGATAAGGAAAGGTACTTTTTTGCCAAACAGCACCTGAATCATATAAGGGAACCTTGAATAATTGATTTTCCAGGAATTGCCCAAAATAAATGATAAAAATTATCAACTTGTGCGATTATATCTGACCCTGCACTGATTCAATTCCTGCTCAATTCGGGAATATTTCCCGAATTGAGCAGGAATTTG
>JAJRQL010000012.1 GCA_024280265.1 Deltaproteobacteria bacterium | reverse complement strand
GCTTCACTTGGGCGCATGGCGGTATGGAGAAGTGTTAAAATATATGGGTATAACATTTTGTTTTTGCTGGCCCGGCATTCTTTCAGCAGGCGAATAGCTTCTTTCTCTTTGAGAAAAATGATTCTGCCTTTAGGCACCTTGGGACGCTCAATAGCGTTTACTGGGTTTTCAATTGGTAATTCCCATTCTTTTCTGGCTTTAATGAAAAGGTGGGAGAGTAGGGCAAGTTCCAAACGAACTGAATAGGCCGAAACGACTTTCATCCGTTGATCCCTATAGTTGGCAACAATAGCTGGAGTGATTTCTGGGAGCATACTATCCTCGCCAAGGTTTTTCAGAAGAGTTTTTGCAACTCTACGCTCCCTTTCTTGTGTTGTTAGGGCTTTTTGAACAGTAACTGTTGCAAGGTACCGTTCCATGGCGTCAAGGAATGTTACGTTTGCCTGTCTGGGATCTTTGAAGCGGTGTTTTTTCATTTCTGCTTCTATCTCAGATGCCCATGTCCGTGCTTCTCCTTTTGTGTCAAAGGTTCTACTTACGGATTTGTATCCTTTGACCCGGACAGTTATGGTAAAAGTTGTTTTTTTCTTTCCTTTTCTGGTTTGGATCCTGGCCATGGCTTAACCTGAATATTTTTTGTTCCAAAAAGTATGTCAAATGATAGCATGATAAGTCAGGAAAAGTCAAAGGAATGCTGGAGAGGTGAAAAGAGAAATGGGCTAAAACCTCCATTGTTAGAAGGTGTTAGCCCCGTATTCTTGTGGTGCCCGAAGAGAGAATCGAACTCTCACAGTCGCATGGACCGAGGGATTTTAAGTCCCTTGCGTCTACCAGTTCCGCCATTCGGGCAATGAATAACTTCTACCACAGAGCTGATTTGTTTGTCAATTGTCAAAAACCTTGTTTCATGTAATGCGGTGGGTGTATAGTTCCGGAATTGAATTGCAGGTAACAGAGTAAAAAAAACAATGGCAATGGATGAGCGAAACAGGTCATAAAATTATTAAGGCGATAGGTGTATTTTTTGGAATAAGGCTGACAGGAAGTGTCGGGTATATGTATTTTGAAAATATTTCTATGATTGATGCCCTTTACATGACTGTTATCACCATCTCAACTGTTGGGTATGGTGATATGGTTCCGGTGCACACCAGCGGAAAGATATTCACTGTATTTATGGTTTTTTGCGGTGTTGGTTATGTCATGTATATGTTTTCAAAAATCATGGAAACCGTTGTTGAGGGCGGGCTGCGTGAACTTATGGGGAAGAGGCTTATGGCAAAAGAACTGGCACGGTTGAAGGATCACTTTATTATTTGCGGCTATGGACGAATTGGAAAGGTTATCAGCTCGACCCTTGATGAGAACGAACAGCGTTTCGTGGTGATTGAAAATGACCCTGATGAATTTCAGAATATTGCGCATGCCGGCCATACCGTAATTCAAGGCGATGCATCTGAAGATGAGATTCTCAAAAAGGCGGGAATTAACAGTGCAAAAGGGTTAATTGCTGTGGTTTCAACCGATGCAGATAATGTCTTTATAACCCTTACAGCCAGAGGGCTGAGTCCGAAAATAAACATTCTGGCAAGATCAAGCGGCGCTCAGGGATCAAAACGGAAATTGAAACGGGCAGGAGCCGACTGCGTCATTTCACCATATACTATTGGTGGAATGCGTATGGCCCACTCGGTGATTCGTCCAAACGTGATTGATTTCCTTGAAGCGACCATGGGGGTTGATGAGTATAATCTGCAGATAGAGGAACTTGCTGTGGGCGAGACTGCGGATCTTGCAGGGGAAACGTTGATGGACTCCAACATCCGTAAGAATTTTGATATTATCGTAATCGGTATAAAGCGTGGAGCTGATAATATGCTTTTTAATCCTAAACCGGATACTGTGATTCTTGCAAATGATATCCTCATTGTTCTAGGTAAGAGACAGCAGATATCAGAACTGAAGAAAAGTATCTGTTGCTGAACAGGCTGAGTCATATTCTTCAGCCTGTGATTGCGTGGTGAAAAACAGTCAAAAAATCATGCTGGCATCACGGACGATCTTTCCCATCTCACGTACTGCCTGGTCAAGTCCCACAAAAACAGCCCTTGCAATGATGGCATGACCAATGGAAAGCTCTTCGATGGTGTCCAGAGCAGCTATTTTTGCCGTGGTCTGATAATCAAGACCATGCCCAGCATTTACCCGTAATCCCATCTGGTAGGCCTCTTCGGCTGCAGATGCTATCATTTGGTATTCTTCTTCCTGAATTGTTTCATTTTCAGCATCACAATAGCGGCCGGTGTGTAATTCAACGTAGGTTGCGCCAATGGCATGGGCAGCTTTTACCTGCTTAGCTTCCGGGTCAATGAAAAGGGAGACAGGGATTCCGGATTTGTTCATCAGGTTGATGGTTCTTGCCAGTTTTTTCTTTTGTCCTGAAACATTGAGGCCGCCCTCTGTGGTGAGTTCCTGTCTCTTTTCGGGGACCAGTGTTACCATGTCAGGTTTCAGCGCCAGGGCTATCTCTATGATCTTCTTGTTAGCACCCATTTCCAGGTTCATTCTGGTTTTAATGGTTTCGCGGAGCAGACGAACATCACGATCATTGATATGACGTCGATCTTCGCGAAGATGAACAACGATACCTGAAGCTCCTGCAAGTTCGCAGATGGCAGCTGCGGCAACTGGATCAGGTTCATTTATGCCGCGGGCATTACGAACCGTTGCGACATGATCAACATTAATTGCTAACTGAGTCATTTGGTTACTCCTGGAATTATGTAGCTGTTTGATGAGCTTATTTTCAAGATCCCACATTTTATGGGCTTCTTTTTTAGAACGTTCATGGTCGTATCCAAGTAGATGAAGAAGACCATGAGTGAGGAGCCATGTGAGGCTGTCATGCAGGGAAACGTTAAGGTTTTTTGCCTCCCGTCTGGCAGTTTCAACTGAAATTATAATGTCGCCGAGTTCCTTGATGCCAATGCTGTTCACCACGCTTAAGGGATCATTCCCGTCGTCTAAGGGGAATGAAAGTACATTGGTCGCTCCCGTTTTATTCCTGTAGTTACTGTTAAGCCAGCTGATTTCTTCATCGTCAACCAGTAAAATAGAAATACTGTGTTCGGCAACCTTGTTCTGCTGCAGAAGCCACAGCGTGCGTCTATGTAATAGCCTGATATTAAGGCGAAAGATGGCAGAATCACAGTTGACAGTAAAATGGACGCTCATGCTACGATATGTTATTTACTGGTTGACGATTTTTCGTAGGCACCAATGATTTTTTGAACCAGGGGGTGTCTTACTACATCATGTTTTGAAAAGTTACAAAATCGGATTCCATTGATATTGTTGAGTATATTCTTTGCATGGAGGAGCCCGGATTGTTCTGATCGTGGCAGATCAATTTGGGTGACATCACCAGTGATGACAGCAGACGACTCAAAGCCAATACGAGTGAGAAACATCTTCATCTGTTCTCTGGTTGTGTTCTGGGCCTCATCAAGAATAATAAAGGCGTCATTTAAGGTACGGCCGCGCATAAAGGCGAGGGGGGCTATTTCAATGATTCCCTGTTCAATGTAATCCGCACTCTTGTCAGGGCCAAGCATGTCACTGAGAGCGTCATACAGGGGGCGCAGGTAGGGGTTTACTTTCTGTGCCAGATCGCCAGGCAGGAATCCAAGCTTTTCACCAGCCTCAACAGCTGGTCTGGTGAGAATTATTGATCGAACCTGGCCGGTGCTGAGTGCGGAAACTGCCATGGCAACCGCAAGGTAGGTTTTACCCGTTCCGGCTGGCCCTATCCCGAAAACAATATCGCTGTTACGAATTGAATCAATGTAAGTTTTCTGGTTTTGAGTTTTTGGCGAAACAACACGGTTCTGGGCAGTGATGTATACCTTGTCGAGAAATATTTTGGAAAGCATGGCCTTCGGTGTTGCTTCAAGAACCTGAAGTCCAAAAGCAAAGTCGGAAGTATATACTTTGAATCCCCTGGTCAGCAGGTCGTAAAACTGTTTCAGAAGGTCTGCAGCAAGGTCTACCTCATGAGCAAGACCGCTGATATGGAGACCATTACCCCGGACATGAATGGTAACGCCAATGTTCTGCTCAATCAGGTGGAGGCTCCTGTTTAATTCGCCGTAGAGAACCCCCGCCTGATTGTTGTCAGGAAATGAGAGCTCCTGACTTTGTTGCTTAGTGGCCATCTGATACTTATCCTTTTTTGGCGAGTTCCTCGTCGATAAGTTTTTGGATGGCTTCAAAGGTTCTGCTTTTAAGCTTGATGCCATTGATGAAAATAGTCGGTGTACCTGTTACGCCGGCGTCCTGAGCGTCGGACAGGTCTTTTTTAACCTTTTCGGCTATTTCATCAGATTCCATGTCAAGCTTGAATTTTTCTAAGTCAAGTCCAAGTTTGGTAGCTATTCCAGTGATTTCCTCAGGTCCAAGTTCGGGCGCTGTGGCAAAAAGTTCATCATGAAACTCCCAGAACTTTCCCTGTTTACCGGCAGCAAGGGCAGCACGGGCAGCGGGTTCTGCATATTTGTGAAAGCCAAGAGGCATATTTTTCAGGATAATTTTGACGGTATCAGGGTTGTTCTCGAGCACCTGCTCGAGTAGCGGCACCGTAGTGCTGCAATGAGGTCATTCAAAGTCCGTAAAAACAACCAGATTGATAGGCGCGTCAACATTGCCGAGGTATGGGGAGCCGGCAGTGTCTACATTGACAACAAAATCCACTGCTATGTTAGTGAAGCTGTTGTCTTTCTCGTTGATGAGGTACAGTCGTTCACCGCGCGGGGCTATATCAATGGCAGAGACTCCAGCACTGAGACCTATCGTCCCGAGAAGCTCTCCGGATGATTGATATACCAGAACCTGAGATTTGCTGGTGAGGATAAAGACCTTTTTGCCATCAAGTGAATAGACGATATCGAGAGGTCTGGCTGGGAGTTCCCACTTGCTTTCAACCTGGAGCTGAACTTTTGCAGCTCCTGTTGCGTCGGCCGCAGCTATTGCCGAAGAGTTTGATAAAGAAAGCATGAGTAAAGCACTGGCTGCAATACACTGTATGTATTTCATTGGTTCCTCAAACATAATTATAGGTGGAGATCCTGGTCAGCGTCCAGTACTTTTGAGAGTAGTACCGGGACATTTTGACGAAGGATAAAATGGAAAAGACAGGTTAAAAGTGTCAAATCCGGTAAAACAGATAATAGCCCCTGTGATACTGTTTGGCAAGTGTGGGGATGAACATTACAGTTTCGGATAAGGAATTATTACTAAATTAAAAGTGGTTTTTTTGTCATAAGATTCGTATCGGACTTGACTGTGGAGAGGATGTGAATTAATTACTAACAGGTTCTCATGATTCATTATTGGTGATTATGATACTGTTTGTGTTGTCAACGCGAGGGTGGCGGAATTGGTAGACGCACTGGTCTTAGGAACCAGCGCCTTGTGCATGGGGGTTCGAGTCCCCCCTCTCGCACCATTGTTATAAGCCAGCAATCCTGAATGTAATAATTGTATTGGAACTATAAATAGGTGTCTGACAAAAAAATAAAAATAAATGGTCGGGCTAAAATTTTATAAAGGATGGACAGAATGGATGTAGTTGTAGAAGACGTCAGTGCACTTACCAAAAAGCTTACCCTCACCCTCCCAAAAGATGGGGTACAGAAAAAACTGGAAAAGGCTTACGGTAAACTTCAACGTGAAACCAAAATGAAAGGTTTTCGCCGTGGTAAGGTTCCCAGAACAGTAATTATCAGAAATTTTCAGGGACAGTTTGAGGCAGAAATTGGTGAGAAGCTGGTGCAGGACAGTTATTTTGATGCCATTGAAAAGGAAAAAGTTGATCCGGTTGTGCATCCCGACATTTCTGGACCCGTCTTTAATGAAGATGGCAGCTTTACGTATGTTGCAAGCATTGATGTGCGTCCTGAGTTTGAACTTGGTGAATACAAAGGCATTGAGGTTGAAAAAATATCCAGTGAAGTGAGTGATGCTGCAATTGAGGTTGAACTTGCTGAGCTTCAGCGCGACATGGCGCCCCTCAAATCTGTTCAGGATCGGGGTGTTGAGAAGGGCGATGTTATCATAGTTGACTTTGAAGGATTCCATAATGGCAAAGCCATGAAGGAAGTCAAAAATGAGAACTACTCGGTGGATGTTGGCGCCGGCAAATTAAGCCCTGAGTTTGAAGAAAAACTTGTTGGAATGAAACATGATGAGGAAGCAAGCCATGAGGTTGAGTTTCCCGCTGAGTATGTGAATCCCGTTCTTGCTGGCAAGAAAGTTGAGTTTCGGGTGAAGGTGAAGGATATTAAAGAGCGTGTCCTGCCAGAGTTAAATGATGAATTTGCCAAAGATGTTGATGAAAAATATAACAGTCTCAGTGATCTTGAGAATGATATCCGTGAGCGTCTCCAGAAAGCCAAAGAAGAGCAGGCAGAGGGGGACACAACGGATCGTATAATGCTGAAACTTCTCGAGAATCATGTGTTTGATGTTCCTGAGCGTCTGGTTCGGTTTGAAGTTGAAGAGATGATTAAAAATACTGAGAAGAGTCTTGAGCAGCAGGGGATGAATCTTGAGTCGGCTGGTATTAATCGTGATGAGCTGGCAGAACAGAGCAGAGAGACTGCTGAAAAGAGGGTAAGGGGTGATTTCATTCTCAAGAAAATCGCTGATACTGAAGACATAAAGGTCAAGGATGAGGATCTTGATCGCGCCTTCCAGCGTATCGGTGATCAGTACAATATGCCCATTGCTCAAGTGAAGGAATTTTTTCAGAGTCGTGACGACCTGCTCCCCTTTATGAATGAAATTTTAAACGAGAAAATACTGACCTTTCTTCGTGAGAATGCCACTTTTGTTGAAGCAGCAGCTGATGATAAAAAGGATACTGCCAAAGAGACCAGGGAAGAGAGTGCTGACTGATATGACGCGGCACAAAGTTGTGTCCCAGATATTTTTGTAAACACACGGCTGTATTAGTCTTTTTTGGGCTCTTGCAGTCGTCTTTATTTGATGGAGAGTAACATGAATCTTGTACCAATGGTCGTGGAGCAGAGCCCGAGAGGTGAGCGCTCATTTGATATATACTCAAGACTGCTGAGAGAAAGGATCATTTTTCTTGGAACCTCGGTTGGAGATGATGGGACAAATTCCATAGTCGCTCAGCTTCTCTTTCTTGAGGCGGAGGATCCTGAAAAGGATATTACTTTTTATATTAATTCTCCTGGAGGTTCCGTTACTGCAGGACTCGCAATCTATGATACCATGCAATATGTGAAGTGTGATATAGTCACACTCTGTATGGGCCAGGCGGCATCAATGGGAGCGTTGCTGCTTGCCGCAGGTACCGCTGGGAAACGCTATGCCCTTCCTAATTCACGAATAATGATTCACCAGCCCATGGGCGGATATCAGGGGCAGGCGAGTGAGATAGACATCCATGCAAAAGAAATTCTCCGGATGCGTGATGATCTCAATAAAATATTGGCTAAACATACTGGACATACTGTTAAAAAGCTTAAAAACGATACAGACCGTGATAATTTCATGAGTCCTGTTGAAGCAAAAAAGTATGGTATAATTGACAAAGTCCTTGATAAACGAATGAATCCTTCCGAGGAAGAGTGATATGGACGATATTGAAACGAAAGACCCTAATTGCAACTGTTCTTTCTGTGGTAAAGATCAGGGCGAGGTTGCAAAACTCATCGCCGGCCCAGATGTTTTTATCTGTGATGAATGTATTGAGCTCTGCAATGAGATTGTCAAAGATGAAGACGCTGTTGACGCTTCCGACAGCGATGACTCGCTGCGAGCTGCATTGAAACCTATGGAGATAAAGGCTCATCTCGATGACTATGTTATCGGTCAGGAGTATGCCAAGAAGGTTTTATCTGTTGCTGTGCACAATCACTATAAGCGTATAGAAGCTCCAGTATCTGATGACGTGGTTGAACTGCAGAAATCCAATATCATTCTCATTGGGCCAACAGGCAGTGGTAAGACGCTTGTCGCTCAGACCCTTGCCAGAATTCTTGATGTACCGTTTTGTATTGCAGATGCTACCACGCTCACTGAGGCTGGATATGTCGGTGATGACGTAGAAAATATTCTGGTTAATCTGCTCCAGGCAGCGGATGACGATATCGAACGTGCTGAACGAGGTATTATCTATATTGATGAAATTGATAAAATTGCCAGAAAATCCGATAGCGCTTCGCTCACCCGTGATGTATCAGGCGAAGGTGTGCAACAGGCTTTACTGAAAATAATTGAAGGTACCGTTGCTTCTATTCCTCCAAAAGGAGGGCGTAAACATCCTCAGCAGGAACTGGTGAAAATTGATACCACCAATGTCCTTTTTGTCTGTGGCGGTGCATTTGTTGGTCTTGAATCCGTTGTAAAACGCAGAAAAGGCAAGAAGTCCATAGGGTTTGGTGCCAAGGTTGAAAGTGATAGGGACATGAAAGTCGGGGATATTCTTGAAGCTGTACAACCTGAAGATCTGTTGAAATTTGGTCTTATTCCTGAACTTGTTGGCAGACTTCCCGTTATTGCCACTATGAAGTAACTCGAAGAGGACGACCTGATCCGTATCCTTAAGGAGCCGAAAAACGCACTGACTAAACAGTATCAGCGACTGTTTGAGTTTGAGGACATACGGCTTCGTTTTACCGAAGGCGCATTGTCGGCAATTGCTCAGAAGGCTTTGAAAAGAAAATCCGGCGCCCGAGGTCTTCGGTCGGTGATGGAAGAGGCGATGCTTGATGTTATGTATGAGCTGCCCTCAAAGGACCACGTTCAAGAGTGTGTTATCAGTGAACAGGTGATTAACGATGGTGATTATCCTGTTATACTTTACTCTAATCCTGCGGAGAAAAAACAACTTGAAAGCACAGGTTGACAAGCTCGTAAAAAACTGAAATTGTAGATGGCTAAGTAGATAAGTGTAGACTTCGAAAAACTTCGCGTCCGAGGCGCAAATATTTTCAATTGTTTCGGCATACTGGAGTATGTTGTAACGATTGAAAATGTGAAGCAACGAAGGAGGTGAAGAGTTTTTACGACTCCATCACAGGTAGATCTGAAGATTGTAGTATAAGGCCAGATTTTGTTGGCTAATCTGATATATTATTGAGAGAAAATCCCTTATGGAAACAAGCTTATATCCGCTCATGTCACTGCGGGACATTGTTATTTTCCCGCATATGGTAGCTCCCCTTGTTGTCGGCCGTAGTAAGTCCATACAAGCTCTGGAAGATGCCATGGAGAAACGTACAGAGATCCTTCTTGTTACCCAGCAGGACTCCAAAGTGGATGATCCTGTTGAGGATGAGATTTATAAGATTGGAACTCTGGCAGTGGTTATGCAGTTGCTCCGCCTTCCGGATGGCACCATCAAGGCACTGGTTGAAGGGAAGAGAAGGGCAGAGATCGTATCGTTTGTACCCCATGATAAGTTTATGCAGGCAGAAGTGACAGTTCGTGGTGATGTTGAAGGGGATGAGCGTGAAACAGAAGTCTTTGTCCGCAGGCTTCGCAAAAAATTTGAAGAGTTTGCCGAACTGAATCGCAAGATTCCCCGTGAGGTTCTTAAATCAGTTCAGAAGATTGAGCCCAGCGGTAAGGTGGTTGATGTTATCAGCTCTCATCTTCCCTTGCAGTCAAGCGAGAAACAACTCATTCTGGAAATTGATTCGGTAACTGCCAGAATAGAGAAAGTGCTCGAGTGTATCCATCGTGAGATTGAACTGGCTGAGCTTGAAAAAGATATCGATACCAGGGTGAAAAAACGAATGGGCAAGACCCAGCGGAACTATTTTCTTGGTGAAAAAGTCAAGGTTATTCAGAATGAGATCGGCCAGAATGAGGAAGGGGTTGATGAGATAGGAGAGCTTGAGCAGTCACTTGAAAATAAAAAACTCCCCAAAATAGTACGGGAAAAGGCTTCAAAAGAGTTAAAGAAACTTCGCAGTATGCCGGCAATGTCTGCTGAGACAACGGTGGTCAGAAATTATATTGACTGTATTCTTACCCTGCCCTGGAACAAAAAATCAAGGGCACTGCTAGACATTGAAAAGGCTGAAAAAATCCTTGACGAAGATCATTATGGCCTTGAAAAACCCAAGGAACGCATACTCGAATATTTGGCTGTCCAGGCTCAGGTGAAGAAGTTACAGGGACCGATTATCTGTCTGGTTGGACCTCCTGGAGTTGGCAAGACAAGTATTTGCAGATCCATTGCCCGGGCCATGGGAAGAAAGTTTACCCGCCTGTCTCTAGGTGGGGTGCGTGATGAGGCTGAGATCCGTGGTCACCGGCGAACCTATGTCGGGGCAATGCCAGGTAAAATTATCCAGGCAATGCAGAAGGCTGGAGTGGCCAACCCGGTGTTCTGCCTTGATGAAGTTGATAAGATGAGTACAGATTTCCGTGGAGACCCTTCTTCAGCTCTCCTTGAAGTTCTCGATCCTGAACAGAACAATGCCTTTAACGATCATTACCTTGACCTTGATTACGATCTTTCAGAGATTTTTTTCATTACCACAGCCAACAATCTTGAGGGGATCCCATTACCATTGCAGGACAGAATGGAAATTATCCGGCTCAATGGGTACACCGAAGAGGATAAACAGAAAATAGCAGAGGGCTACCTTATTCCAAAACAGCTGAAGTTGAATGGATTTAAGGAAAATGATATTTCTCTTACCAGCGATGGCACTCTTGAGATTATCCGGCGTTACACCAGAGAAGCTGGTGTGCGTACCTTCGAAAGAACCATTGCTTCTGTTTTTCGTAAAATAGCTCGGGATCGTCTCAAAAAGAAATCAAAAACCGCAAAATATAAGGTCACGGCAAAAGAGGTGAATAAGTACCTCGGAACTCCTAAATTTCGCTTTGGACTAGCTGAAGAGCGTGCTGAGGTTGGTCTCGTTACAGGACTTGCCTGGACCTCTGTTGGTGGTGAGTTGCTGCAGATTGAGGCCACGCTGATGCCAGGAACAGGCAAAATGACTGTTACCGGAAAATTAGGTGATGTTATGCAGGAGTCAGCGCAGGCTGCCCTCAGTTATGTCAGATCGCGTGCCATGCGATTGGGTCTTGAACCGGATTTTTACCAGAAACTTGATATTCATGTTCATGTCCCTGAGGGGGCAGTTCCTAAAGATGGTCCCTCAGCAGGGGTCACCATGGTCACAGCATTAGTGTCAGCCATCTTGAAACTTCCAGTGAACCATGAAGTTGCGATGACAGGTGAAATAACCCTGCGGGGCCGAGTGCTTCCCATCGGCGGACTTACTGAGAAACTCCTTGCTGCCAAGCGCGGTAATATCAAAACTGTTTTGATTCCAAAAGAGAATGAAAGGAATCTTGCCGACGTTCCTGCAAACATTCGTAAGAGTTTGGAAATACATTGTCTCAATAATGTAGACCAAGTGTTGGAAAAAACGCTTGTATTGAAGGAAGGTGAGGTGTTGTTCAAAGATGTTCCTCTTTCCTCTGTCTACGGTGATTTTACAGTGTCTTCACATAATAGTCCTCATTGATCTTTTTTGCTTGACGCCTCATGGGGATCTTGGTAAAAAGGTGTCCACGATTGAGGGGGCGGTTAGCTCAGCTGGGAGAGCATCGGCCTTACAAGCCGAGGGTCACAGGTTCGATCCCTGTACCGCCCACCACTCAATTTGTTTTATTTTTTGATCTAACCTGGAGCGGTAGTTCAGCTGGTTAGAATACCGGCCTGTCACGCCGGGGGTCGCGGGTTCGAGTCCCGTCCGCTCCGCCAGATATACAAAAAAAGGTTTCAGCCTGGTTGGCTGAAACCTTTTTTTTTGTATTTTTAAAATGGAGCGTTATTGGTTATCGGTAAAAGTGTCACACTTTTCAAGTATCCCATTGTGGTATCCATCATTGAACCAGCGTCTTCGCTGGGTAGAAGTGCTATGGCCAAAAGGATCCTGCACTATATACCCACCCTTAGCCTGTTTCAGGAGAAGTCTGTTACTCAGGTGGCTGACAGCATCCAGGGCATCTTCAATGGTGTCAGCCTCGACAACACTGTTGTTCATAGTGGTGTGTTTGGCCCAGATACCGGCATAACAGTCTGCCTGAAGTTCAAGTTTTACTGAAACTCGCGATGACTCGCCGGCTGACATTTGCTGTTGGGTCTGTTGAGCTTTGTCGGTTATACCAATAAGATTTTGAACATGATGCCCGACCATATGGGCAAGAACATAGGCCTGGGAAAAGTCGCCGGGGGCATCCAGCTGATTGTGCAAATCCTGATAAAAGGATAAATCTACAAATACCTGGTGTTCAGAAGAGCAGTAAAATGACCCTGCGGATGGCAGGGAAACACCGCATGCAGAATCGATCTGATTGCTGAACAGGATAACTTTCGGCTTTTGGTACCGCCCACCTTTTTCTGTGAAGATTTTATTCCAGACCTTTTCAGTATCTGAGAGAATTATGTTGATAAAAGGTGTGAGTTCCTTCTCCCCAGGGCTGAAATTACCAGAAGATTTTTCGATGGAGAAATCTGAATCTTGCTCGGGAGAATCTCTGGATAACCACCCGGCGGATATTCCATAATAAATGAAGGAGACTGTAAACAGCAAAATAGTAATGGCCAGGAGTTTTACTCTTCGTGACCCTATGATTTTTTGGATCTTTTTTACATAAACAGTGATCTGATCAGGGTTCCAGCGCATGGTATCTCTCGCTATTCCAGTTTGTTTTTGAATTTCTCGTTTACCTGGTAGACAAAAGAGAGAACTTCGGCAACAGTCTGGTATAGCTCTGTTGGGATCTCGTCGCCAAGATCTATTTTAGAGAGTAGTTCTACCAGATTGGCGTCCTCCTGGATATGCACACCGGCCTCTTTGGCAGTCTCTATAATTTTCTTGGCCACGTCACCTTTCCCCTTGGCAACAACCTTTGGTGAGGATGAAGTCTGAGAGTCGTATAGAATGGCAACTGCCTTTTCAAGTTCCTTCTTTTTCATATAACTTAGATAGTTGTGTCGAGTATGGATTCTCCATGGGGAATCAGTTGCCGAATTAAATTATTCGTGGGATTCGTCGCTGGTTCTGTGAATGTTACTCCCAAAACATCAGTCGTAGTTATAGTCTCTTGTAGGTCAGGTTTGTGACCGCTTATGAAATCCTTTTTTTCCATGGAATCACATGCAAAACGAATATAGAGCCCTTCTTGTGTCTGAAGAAAGATGATTTCCATGTCACCGAGGGGCTCAAGGCTCAGGTGGAGGGAAAATCGTAATGTTTGGGTCGGCTCTGGTTCATCAGTTCCAGTATGATCTCTTTCAACCAGAAGGTAGCCGTTGTCAAGAAAGGGGAGTGGAAGTGGGAAAATAAGCAGGTTTTCCGGTGCCAGGCGCAGCTGCGCAAGCTGATAAAGCTCAAGGGTCCCAAGAAGTCTGTTTGCGCTGTCGGCAAGTTCACTTCCCTGTCTCATCTTACTTGCTATTTCCAGCAGGGCAGACTTCAGCGAGAGTACAGTCTGATTATGTTTTCCACCGGCTAGTAGTGCTTCCAGGGAAAGCCCCAGGCGGTCAAGGAGTTGTTTTAAGATATTACCAGAGTCCAGGTTGCTGGTTGAGTTTTGCTGCAGGTTGTAGAAGTCTTTCAGCCCTTCCTGGGATGTTGCACTAAGCTGTTTTAGAAGTGGGCCGTCTGCTGGTTTGAGGAGTGCCTGGAACAGGCTGGTAATATCAAGGTTTTTGCCAAGAAGGGTAAGTGTTTTCCCGCAGAATATTTCCGGTGATCTGGAGATGATTTTTAGCTCAAGAAGGGGAGTTGTGGATAAAACTTCAAGGTTTAGTTTTGTGCCAGTACTCAGGGTTACTTCATCGCTTTGGGCAAGTATTTTGTTGTTCAGGATGTCAAGGTAAAAACGGTTATCACCGGCGGATTCCAGTACTGTCGCAGTAAATATCTGGCCGGGCCGACTCTGCTGCTGAAATTGTTGCCGGCCTCCGGCGTCTGATGTTGCAGAACCGACAGGTTTAATGGCTGTAAGTGCATTAATGGTATTCATAGTACTTATTATTCGGTAAGGGGGAACACCATCTTAATGCACAACGTAATATTGGGTGGGTAACTGTTACCCGGCAGTCTGCACCTTTTCGCGTAGTTGGTTACGTTGCTCCCGAAGGCAGAAGGCGATTATGATGTCTTTGTCTTTTGCTGCAATATGATCAAAGTGAAAAGAAACCTGAAACTGACCCTTTCGAATGCGTTTGCTTCGTACAACATGCCCGGTGCATTCGATCTTATCATGGTCACTGTTTAATGTCAGGGTGAGAGCGATCTTATGATGTGTCAGTGGTTCATCCTGAAAAATGGCTAGGGCCCCACTGCCGGAAATGTCTAAAGTCCTGCCTTTAAGTGTCCATGGTTTTATTGTGGAACTTGGAGATTCAGGAACAAATTTGGCGATGATTTCGGTTTTAGCATTAACTCTGAAAAACTCTCTCAGGCTTTCAGGTTTAACTGTGTTTTTGGCTGCCAGTTCAAGGGTGCGGTCACCATTGATTTCAATGATTTTCGCTTTCAGGGTTAGTGCTGTTTTGCCAGCCTTGATTGAGACAGGGCAGTGTTTGGAAAGATCAATATTTTCCGGAAGATTCTTGGGCGGAAAAACCAGGAAAAAATTTGGAGAATGAGATTCCTTGTAAACACAATTCATCCGAATGATCTGGCCATCAATGGTGGAAATATCAATCCTGGCGGCTTCACTGTCCACCAGTTTCTTTATTGTTTCTGATATTGAAGCAGTCAAGGCAAATTCCTTTTAACGTCCTTTTACTTGTACCTTCAAACGAAGAAGGCGTCTCTGGGCAACCAGGCAGCATCCAATGATTGCATCCTGATCTTCATCCTCTATTTCATCAAAATGATACGCCGCATCCCAGAGTTTTTCGGTAAGTTGGGATATACGCACAGGAGAGGCCAGCGTTTTCACTATGGTGGTTTCAGTTGTAGGAAGAGCTATTTCGAGACGAACTTGAGTGTCTTCAGGGGGGGCTTCGGTGAAACTGGCCCGGAGACCGGATCCGCTCAGGTCAACGGTGGTGCCTGGTATGGTCCAGTTGTCTTTTTCACTGCCAAACTCTTCAGGGATCACTGATCGCAGGAGTATGGGAACGGTACAGTCTACCCTGAAATGCTCACGCATTTGATCGTGGCTGATGATTTTTACTGCCTGTATCTCGAGCGTCTGTTTATCTATTATCCCGTCAACTTTTCCTTCTATGGATACACTTTTACCGCCAACGTCCAGGTTGACGAGGCAGGAGGTATCCAAGTCAACTCTTTCCTGTGGAAGAGTGCCCCTTTTGAAGAGGAGCCTGAAGTGATCCCCTTGTTGTCTTTTGAAGACACAATGGAGTAATATTCTGTCATCGGAGTCAATAACAGGTAAAAAAAGGCGAACTGGTTTTTCATCAGAGATTTTCGAGAGAAAAGAGTTTGTATCGGTCACGGGCGATCCTCTTTGCAAAGGGAATACTATGAACCACTTGGTGAAACATCATTAATTTGGTCTATAGAATATCATTTATCTATATATCAATCAAGAAAGTATAAGAAAATGACAAGAAAACCCTATGATTGTCACCAGGAAATGATGGTAACCTGTTTGGTAGGACTTGAGTGATTGCCACTAAAGACGTTTGAAATCCGAAGTGAACTTATAGGGGTAGTGCAGACGATGTATTCAGAAAAAAACCAGGATTTAAAAATGCCCCTGGCTTTTAGGACTATACTCTGATTTTGTTGTATATCCGGCAAGCCCTATCTGGCCTTTCTTTAACTTTTTAATTTCTGTGCTGAGAAGCATTTTTATGGTTTGAGCCTTTGCAGAAACCTTATCATAGGAGTGCATTGCCTGGTTCAGAATTCGCTGGTACTCAGCAACACATGGCATATCAAGTATTCCAGGCCCACTGTCTTCCATAATCTCAATGATAAAAGAGTCCGTTGCAACTTGTTTTTCCTGAAGTTCCTGTAGCTGTGCACATTTTTCGAGAATTTCTTCAGCGGACATGGATGCCATCTGCTCACTTAAAAAAGTGGCACTGTTTATGAGCTGCCGATAAAGTAAAATACTTTCCTGGAAGAGATGTTCTGGCGTTTTCATCGTTATACCGCTGCCATTTTAGGTGTGGTTTGACCCGAATTCTGTTTTTGGGCGTTATTTATCTCTATGGCCTCAGCCCAGGTGGCACGTAGTTCACAAAGCATACTGCAGGTGTTGTCTATTGGCTGAGTCTCATTATGAATGTTGGCTTGAGTGAGTTCTTTCAGCATGTAATTGTAGAGTGCATCAAGATTTTTGGCAATGTCCCCCCCAATCTCATGGTCAAGGGAACTTGAGAATTCAGATATTATTGCCATGGTCTTTCCCAGGTATTTCCCCTTGTTGGCCATATCGTTGTTTTCAATTGCAAGTTTGGCCTGTTTACTGAAGCGGATAGCTCCATCATAAAGCATGACAATGATCTGTTCACGGGAAGCAGTGGAAATCTGGTTATCCAGATACTGGTTATAGCCGTTCATTTGTTAATCCTTTCCAAGGCTGCTGATGGACGCTAACTGCTGGGTGAGGAAATCACTTTCCGCATTCATAGTACTGACCAGCTGCTCCATTGCATTAAATTGTGCCCTGAGTGTTTCTTCACGTTTAACCAGGCGCATCTCAGACTGTTCGATACGATCATCAAGGCGGCTGATATTAGAAGTGATACTCTCGGTGCGTCCGGCAAGAAGACCGTTGGTGGAATCAGTCAGGTTTTCCAGGTAATCATTAAAAGATGTGGCTAATCCACCATCTCCACCTTCCTCTCCGGCCAAAAGAGACACAATACTGTCTATATCTGAAGCCATGGCTTCATCAAGAATATCTGTGTTCAGAATAATAGTTCCATCTTTCTGGGTTTCAAGGCCAAGCTGGGACAGGGCCTTAAAACTTCCGGTGTTATCGGTGTAGGATGTCAACATATCCTGGAGATGACGCTTGATGGCGTTCAGACCTGAGTCTCCACCAAGTACTCCGCCATCACTGTCACCGTATGTGGATTGATTTGTGACAAATGAGACAACATCATTGTAGCCATCTATGAATGATTGCAGATTTCTGGTGATGGCACTGTCATCTTTACTGATGTTGATGTTGGTGGTGGCGCCGATTTCTGCATTCAGGAGATCAAGGGTTACTCCCGGAATCGCTTCTGACAGAGTATTGGAGTCAGAATAAATATCAAGACCATCGACCACAATATGAGCCTGGGTGGCCGGCTGAGATACCTCAAAAGTGCTGAATGATTCAGTGCCGCCAGTTAGTGCGCTACTGTTTACGGTGAAGGTACTCCCGACGTTCTGGCCGGTAAAGGTGAGGCGGTATGGCGATGCGGTCCCATCATTAATTATGGATGCGGATATACCTATATCAGCATCGTTAATTGCGGTCATAAGACCTTCAAGGCTGTTGTTCTCGGCGG
>JAJRQL010000172.1 GCA_024280265.1 Deltaproteobacteria bacterium | reverse complement strand
TACCGAAGAAATATCTCTCAAAGATACACTTGATGATGTTATTAGCCTCTATCAATATGTGGCAGAAGAGGAAGAAATCCGCCTTTCCCTTGAGATGGCAGATACTAACATCCTCATACTTGCCGATAAAACCCGTATCAGTCAGGTCTGGGCAAACCTTATTGACAATGCGATTAAATATGGCCGTCAATCCGGGAAAGTGATAATCACCGTAAAAACCACTGGCAAGCATGTTGCTATCCGGTTCTACGATGATGGCATGGGAATATCTGACTCGGAAATATCTCGAATCTGGGAACGTCTCTACCGCGGTGATCGCAGTCGCAGCAAACAGGGCCTGGGGCTGGGACTCAACTATGTAAAAGCGGTTGTGGAAGCCCATGGTGGGAAAGTAACCGTGAGCAGCAGGATAAGAGAAGGATCATGCTTTGAAGTATTACTCCCGACCACGCCTGCAACCATTTCCGGGAAAGCTGAAATCACAGATCAGGGGCGCATGATCAGAGAGACGGACATCGGGAATGGTGAAGTTTGAGGCCACTATTTCTGGACTGTGAAGAATAAAATCAAGGTTGCGTTTCGGGGCATGACTGGGGTGCGAAGGGAGTCCTCCCAGGTTGGCATTTACCAGACCAACTGCTGCCAAAAAGAGCTGAACCTCACGTTCACCTCCAAAGGTGTTAAAGTCACCTGCCACAATCACCGGTTTTTCACGCTCAGAAATAATACGGTGCAGATGTTCGAGCTGCTGCTGCCTGTGTTTATACTTCAACGAAAGATGTACGGTGAATATGCACACCTCCTCAAGTTCCACTTCAATAACCAACCGTTTCATACCCTCATTGAAGTAATGAAAGTGGTGCCGGATAATCTTTTGATTGGTCAACAGCCCGTTACCCTGTTTATTTAATACCGGAACCCTGTTGGCCAGTGAAGCATCTCCATATTTTGTTTCCACAACATGAAAATGATCCAGCGCCCTGGCAATGGCCCGGACCTGACAGCATTTTCGAGAACGGTAGGAGCCGGAATCCACTTCAATCAGGGCAGTAACATCAGGATTGACAGTGCGGATAAAAGAAACTATTGCTCCAAGGGTGGTGCCGGAATGTTTGAAAAACCCCGTAAATGGCAGGGGCAGATGATAGGCAACACCATGCCCGGTTGCATAACGTATATTATAAAGTAAAAAACGCATGAACAATGATAACGGTTTCTGAAACTGATTGCAATCATACCTTTTTTCTCTCTATTTCATATGGTAAGATGAGCACCATATAAATTACCGTCGGGCAGAACAACTACTCAACACAGGATTTCGACCATGACCACAATAAATATAGGATCACGTAAAAGCAAACTTGCCATGTGGCAGACAGATACCATCGCCGACATGCTCCAGAAAAACGGCATGAACACCAGTATCAGCTCCATGGAAACCAAAGGGGATAAAATCCTCGATGTTTCCATCGCAAAAATTGGCAGTAAAGGGGTTTTTACTGAAGAGCTTGAAGACCAACTGAGTAACGGTACAACGGATATTGCAGTACACAGTGCCAAGGATATGCAGTCCACACTGCCCGATGGATTTGAACTGATCGCCTTCACTGACAGAGAAAAATCAAATGATGTACTCGTTTCCCGAACCAGGGATATCAATCTTGATGACAACAGCAGGCCCATCCGCATAGGCACTTCATCCGTACGCCGCATTGCCCTGCTGAAACACTTCTACCCCCATGTTGAAACCGTTGAGATGCGTGGAAACCTGCAGACCAGGATAAAAAAATGGATGCCGGAGAGTGTGACGCACTGATGCTCGCCTATGCCGGAGTCAAGCGCATGGAATACGAAGACATGATAGTGAAAATATTTCCGGAAGATGAGTTTATTCCACCTGTCGGCCAAGGCTGCATTGCCATTGAGGCAGCACAATCACTAGATCCAGAGAAACGTGCCAGAGTCCGTGATTGCCTTAACAACCCCGACTCGGAAGCCTGTCTCCTCGCCGAACGGGCCTATCTGCGTACCATGGAAGGCGGCTGTTCCATCCCGGCCTTTGGCCTTGCCGTGCTGAGTGGGAAGACCCTCACCCTGCGGGGTGGTCTTGCAAGTCTTGATGGTCAGATAGTCCTGGTAAAGACTGAAGAAGGGCCAAGAGATACCGCCGATGCCATTGGTGAACGCCTGGGTAGGTACATCCTTGACAATGGCGGCAAAGAGATTCTGGCAGACATTAAGCGCGTTCAGGGCTGAAAAAACGCAAATAAGTCTGTCTTGGATATGAAAAAAGTTGTGGGCTGTGAAACGCTTTGGGATATTTTACCAGTTTATCTGGACCTTGTGGAACGGAAGCAGGTACCATACGTTGATGTTCACCCTAAAGGCTTCAATAGCCAATTCAAGAAAGGTTGTCTTACCCGATCCTGGACCTGATCATATTTCTCCAGCCATCTCCACTCTCAAGAGCATCAGGTCATCGTTTCCTTCCATACAAAAGAGTGATGGCGTCGTAAAAACTCTGCACCTCCTTCGTTGTTTCACATTTCCAATCATTACGACGTACTCTGGTACGCCGAAACAATTGAAAATGTTTGCGACTCAGATGTGAAGGTTTTCGAAGTCTACGCTTATCTACTTAGCCATCTACAACTTCAGGTTTTTAAGAGCTTGTCAAGAGTAGTTTCCTGGCACTATTGACAAACTGCTCAAGCAGGCTCCGAAAAAGGAACATCTCATGGATTTTTTTTCTCTTTTAGAAAAATCGCATGACCCTGTTTCCAAAGCCGTTTCACAATAATTCCAGCAACCTTCTCCACCTGTCCTGCCACCACATCAGTCATGGCAAGACCCGTTGCCAGACTGCTCGGCACTACACAGTAAAAATCAACACATTCCGGTTCAATTCCACGCAATTTACATATATCAAGTATCTCCAGAATACCAAGCTGGTGTGGTGACATCTTCGGCTGCATTACACCATTTCTGATATCTTCAACTGAAAATGTGCAAAGGCTTCCAGGCGTTGCATCATCAAAGTTCACCACATCAACCACAAAAATCGGATCATGATCCTCAAGAAAAGGAGCCATATAAATTCCGGATGTTCCTCCGTCAAGGACAGTGACGGACTCAGGAAATATATAATGTTCATCTAGAAAATCCACCACATGAACACCAAAACTCTCATCAGACAGCAGCAGGTTACCAATCCCAAGAATCCCGGCGTTTTTGGTCGATTTTTCCATATGCTTACTTTCCTCAGCAGATTTGCGGTAATGGCCACCATGCAACAATGGGATGATGACTCTGGCCCCACTAATACCCGTTTTCAAAACAACTTGACCAGTCTTTCCGGTTTTCAAGGTTCTGATAACTACAGCATCATCCCCACAAAACAGAAACACTCCATGTCAGCAGCTGCAAAAATCATCTCCTGCATAAGATAAATACAGGTCTCCACCTCATCAAAACCAAGAACGTGGCAGGCCCCCTGAACGGTTTACAAGGTAATCACCAAGCTCCGGCCAGCAATCGACAATATCAAGCCTGGTCTTCTTTCAGAGACCATCAGTTTCTACCACGGTAACCTGCCTGGTGCGAAAACCACCAGGCAGATTACCTCGAAATTCAATCACTTTCATGCGAGCTGCCAGACACATGTGCCAACCCTCCAATCCCCGCCTGACCCAGTGCAATGCCACCGTCATTCACCGGAACCTGCTCCCCGGTATAAACGGTAAAACCTCTCTGTTCCAGAAGAACAAAAAGCCCTTGTAACAAGATCATATTTTACATGCAACCGCCACCGAGAACGACCGTCTTCAACCCAGTCTGCCTGGAAAGAATCTCCAGGAGCTGAACCAGACTGTGGATAAGAGAGATGTGAAAATCAAGTGCAATATCTGCTCGTTCCACTCCCTCTTTTTTCAGCTCGAGAAGCTGTAACACGAGTTGCTGCTGCTGAAGAACAATTCTTTCATGGCCATCTTCAATCGTTGCCACACGCTGGACCCTGTCAAGGAGTACTGGCTGTTCCTGTCCCTTCATGGCACACCGGGCCAGTGTCTCAAGCTCCATAGCCGCCTGGCCTTCATAATCAGCCATGACACACACCAAGAAGAGCCGCTATCCCATCAAATAATCGCCATTCAGACCGTGGAGCACTGACATCCCCATACGCCAGAGCTCCCTGGCAGCCGCATCTCCGCCAGGAAGCAGCATTGGCCCAAACGAACCCACGCGTTTATAACTGAAGCAGTCCGCCTCCAGATGCTCCCGTCATCACCCAGTCCAGTACCATCGAGAATCAGAGCCAGCACCTTGTCGGTTATCCCGTGTTCCACAAGGACTGCAGCAGCATGGGCATGATGATGCTGAACGGTACATAAAAGAAGATTCAGATCTTTTGCATAGTGACTGCTCAGGTAGCCCAGGTGTTCATCACAAACCACTGCAACGGGAGAGACCTGAAGAAGTCCCATAAAATGAGATATACTTTCCTTATAAAAATCCAGTGATTCCAGAGTAAGGAGATCACCAATATGCTGACTGAAAAATGCCTCATTCTTTCCGGTAAAACAAAATGTGTTTTTCAGACCACTTCCGCAGGCAAGCATGGGTGGCAGTTCTCTGAAAATGGGTGTTGCCGCCGGCACATACCCCCGGGAACGACGCAGAATCTGTATAGTTTCTCGAGGATCCATGACTCTTACCACTGAATCGTCAACACGGGTCAGAATATTCCTGTTGTGGAGCAGGAAACAGTCTGCAATACCTGCAAGTCCAGCCACCGCAGCATCATTTGCCGTAAAAATAGGTGCGCCACTCCTGTTACCACTGGTCATCACCAGGCTCGAAGGGCAATCAGGCTCCTGAAAAAGCAGTTAGTGCAGCGGTGTGTAAGGCAGCATCACTCCTATCTCATCCAGTCCGGGACAGAGAAACCCCACCAGCACAAACTTTTTTCGGGACCGGGTAGGGCAGGAGCCTTGCGGCTCCCTTCCCCCCTCAGAACCGTGCGTGATAGTTTCCCATCACACGGCTCAAGCACCTCTATGGTTCCCCTTATTGGGATTCCCGTAATTAAATTAATAATTACTTCGCGATACAC
>JAJRQL010000011.1 GCA_024280265.1 Deltaproteobacteria bacterium | reverse complement strand
TTTGCTGACGCCATGCAAAGAGCATTGTCAAATAAAAATTTCGCCTGTCAGGTAGGGCGAAACGGCCGTAAGGTTGCGGAAAAACATTTTAATATGGACGTTCAAGCTTTGCAGCTGTTTGAATTTCTTAAAACTAATTTGAGTGACAAGTAGGGAGTCTATGTTCAAAAACAAAACCATCCTCATAACCGGTGGCACCGGTACCTTTGGCAATGCCGTGCTCCAGCGTTTTCTTAATACAGATATTAAAGAAATCCGTGTTTTCAGCCGTGACGAGAAAAAACAGGAGGACATGCGCATCGCTCTGGCGAACCATAAATTGAAATTCTATATAGGCAGTGTCCGCGACCCGGAGAGTATTGCACCCGCCATGGAAGGAGTGGACTATGTGTTCCAGGCCGCGGCTTTGAAACAGGTACCTTCCTGTGAGTTTTATCCGTTGGAGGCCGTGAAGACCAATGTACTGGGTACGGAAAACGTGCTGACGGCCGCGGTGGCCTGTGGGGTGGAAAAGGTTATCTGCCTGAGTACGGATAAAGCGGTCTACCCCATTAATGCCATGGGGATCTCCAAGGCCTTGATGGAGAAGCTGATGGTGGCAAAATCCCGTTTTACTGATCCGGAGAAAACCACCTTGTGTTGTACCCGATACGGCAATGTTATGGCATCACGCGGTTCGGTGATCCCGCTTTTTATCAAGCTGATTAAGGAAGGTAAGCCTTTGACGGTGACAGATCCTAATATGACCCGCTTTCTGATGTCGATTGATGATGCGGTGGATCTGGTTCTCTATGCCTATACCCATGCTCAGCAGGGGGATACCTTTGTTCAGAAATCTCCGGCCTCCACTGTTGGTGATCTGGCCCAGGCGTTAAAGGAACTTTTTGATGCGGAGAACGAGATTAAGATTATCGGTACCCGGCATGGAGAGAAGCTGTATGAAACTCTGCTGACCAGGGAGGAGATGGCCCATGCCGAAGATCTGGGCGGCTATTACCGGATCCCATCTGACGACCGGGATCTGAATTACAATAAATATTTTATTGAAGGCCGAGAAGAGGTGTCTGGGGCTGAAGATTATAATTCGCATAATACGGAGCGGCTGAATGTTGAGCAGATCAAGGAGAAGCTGTTGACCTTGCAGCTGGTGCGGGATGAACTGCAGGCCTGGGAGGAAGAGCGTTAGCCACGAAGAGGCACTAAGGGAAAAAACAAAAGCAAAAGATTTTGGCCACGAATTGCACGAATGTTCACTAATGGTTAAAAGATAAAAGAAAAAGATATTCGTGGTTATTCGTGCCATTCGTGGCAGAAAAAAAGGGTGGGTATGAAGAATGTCGTTGTTACCGGTGCGGCCGGGTTTGTTGGAAAGAATCTTGTTGTTGCTTTGCAGCGGCTTGAGGGTATTTGCTTGACCAGCATCACCAGTGAGGATGAATCGTCGGTGCTGGATAAGGCGTTGCTGGAGGCTGATGTTGTCTTTCATTTGGCCGGTGTGAACCGTCCAAAGGATGAAGAAGAGTTTGCAACAGGCAATGCCGGGCTTACCAGCTATATTACCAGCTTTCTTGAGCAGAACAACAGAACGCCCAAAATCGTTCTCCCTTCTTCCAGCCAGGCTGCGCTGGATAATCCATACGGCAAGAGTAAGAAAGAGGCTGAGGATGCGGTGCTTGAATACCACGAGAAGACTGGTGCTGCTGTAGCGGTGTATAGATTGCCCGGCGTATTCGGTAAATGGTCACGTCCCAATTACAACACGGTGGTGGCTACTTTTTGTCATAACATTGCCCGTGGTCTTGATATTGCTATTTCCGATCCTGAGCATGAATTGGAGCTGGTCTATATTGATGATGTGGTGGCAGCGTTTATTCGGCATCTGGATGATGATTATGCCTGCGAGCGGCAACGTTCCACGGTTTCCAGAACTTTCAGGGTTACCTTGGGTGAGTTGGCGGAGAGGATCAAGTCGCTCCATGCCATTCGTGAGACCCTGGTGATTCCGGAACTGGCGGACGATCTGATGAAATGTCTCCATGCCACCTATCTTTCCTTTTTGCCGGAAGATGGTTTTGCATGTCCGGTGAAAATGTTCACCGATGAGCGGGGCTGGCTGTTGGAGTTGATTAAATCGTCCCATTTTGGCCAGATCTTTGTTTCCAAGACCCTGCCCGGGATTACCCGTGGTGACCATTACCATGATACCAAGCTGGAAAAGTTTTGTGTTATCCAGGGAAAGGGGATTATCCGTTTTCGGAAAATAAATTCCTCGGAAATCCTGGAATATCCGGTTGATGGTGAAAAGATATCTGTTGTTGATATTCCTCCTGGGTACACCCATTCTATTGAGAACAACGGAGATGGGGAGATGATTTGTCTGTTCTGGGCTAACCAGGTGTTTGATCCTGCGGTGCCGGATACCTATTGGGAGAAAGTGCTTTAGCGGAAAAGATTAGCCACGAATTGCACGAATGATCACTAATTTTAAAAGATAAAAAACAAAAAAGTATCCGTGGTTACTCGTATCATTCGTGGCAAATAAAAGGTGTAAATGAAGAAATTAAAAGTAATGACAGTAGTAGGTACCAGGCCGGAGATAATTCGTTTATCAAGGGTACTGGCTGCTCTGGATCGGTATTTTGATCATGTCCTGGTCCATACGGGCCAGAATTATGATTTTGAGTTGAACGAGGTCTTTTTTGAGGATCTCGGGATTCGCAAACCGGATCATTTTCTGGATGCTGCAGGTGCTAATGCCGCAGAAACTATCGGCAATACGATTATAAAACTGGATCCGGTGCTGGAACAAGTTGACCCGGAAGCACTCCTGGTGCTGGGCGATACCAACAGCTGCCTGTCAGCAATCCCGGCCAAGCGTCGCAAGATTCCCATTTTCCACATGGAGGCCGGCAACCGCTGCTTTGACCAGCGAGTTCCGGAAGAGACCAACCGCAAGATCGTCGATCATATCAGCGATATCAATATGACCTACAGCGATATTGCCAGAGAGTATCTGCTCCGGGAAGGACTGCCGCCGGACCGGGTGATCAAGACCGGCAGTCCTATGTTTGAGGTGTTGAATCATTACGGGGAAAAAATAGATTCTTCCGATGTCTTGCAGCGACTGGAGTTGCAGCAGCACGATTACTTTGTGGTCAGCGCCCATCGTGAGGAGAATATAGAATCAGATCGGAATTTCACTAAGATTGTTGGTATCCTGGATACCCTGGCAGAGACCTATGGCAAGCGGATCATGGTTTCTACCCACCCACGGACCCGTAACCGGATTAAGCAGATGGGGGTTACCTTTGCCAAAGAAGTGGAACTCCTCAAGCCTCTTGGTTTCAGCGACTATGTCCATTTGCAAAAAAACGCCTATGCAGTACTATCCGACAGCGGCACCATTAACGAAGAATCGTCTATCCTCAACTTCCCGGCCCTGAACCTGCGTGAGGCCCATGAACGCCCCGAGGGTATGGAAGAGGCCGCCGTGATCATGACCGGCCTGGAAGTGGATCGGATTCTCCAGGGACTGTATATCCTGGAGAGTCAACCCCGTGGGGAGGAACGACTGCTGCGCCGGGTTGCGGATTACAGTATGCCCAATGTGGCCGAAAAAGTGGTGCGAATAATTGTAAGTTATACTGATTATGTCAGGCGTGTTGTTTGGAATGAATGACAAATAGGTAACCGTTCACCAAGGCTACTGTATTTACGGCAAATCAAAGGTCTGTAAGGGGTCACCAGTGCCTGCGAACTGTCTTTCTTCCTGAACAGGGTTAGGTGCCGGTGAACGCTTAACAAACAGTATGCATACTTCTTCCCCTTTGCCACGCCACGCATCAAACATGATTATCTCCTCTATTGACACCCTCAAACAACACATAACCAACGCCCTTGGCTGGAAAACCTCCCGCAAAATCGTCATCATCGAATCCGACGACTGGGGTGCCATCCGGATGCCGTCCAGGCGGGTGTATGATATCCTCGAGAAAGAAGGGCTGGATATTGATGATTCGTACAACCGGTACGACTCCCTGGCCACCGAGCAGGATCTTGTGGCTATGTTTGAACTGCTTGCCTCGTTTCAAGACCGGCAAGGGAATCACCCTGCCCTGACTGCCAATTCTCTCGTGGCCAATCCTGATTTTGCCAGGATCCGGGAGGCGGGTTACAGGGAATACTTTTTCGAGCCCTTTACCCGTACCCTTGAACGATATCCCGGCTGCGAAGGTTCTTTTGCCCTCTGGCAGCAGGGCATGGCGCAGGGGCTGTTTCATCCCCAGTTCCATGGCCGGGAGCATCTAAACGTTCCGGCCTGGCTGGCGGCCCTGCAGGCGGGTGATCGAGACGCCCGTATCGGTTGCGAACATGGTTGCTGGGGCCATACCATTCGGGATAAAGATTCCCGGAGAATGTCTTCCCTGGCTGCCTATGATTTCAATACGTCAGATGATCTGCACTATGTCTGTGCTGCCGCCGCAGAAGGCATGGAGTTGTTTGCAAAAATTTTCGGCTACGCTTCCCGGTCATTTATCGCACCCAACTTTGTCTGGCCGCCGGAAATCGAAAAGATTCTGCATGAGCGCGGCGCCCGCCTGATCCAGAGCCAGCGCAACCAGTTGATCCCGGTTGCCGGGGAGGGCGGCTATCAAACAAAATTTCATTATACCGGCCAGAAAAACAGCCTGGGCCAGCGGTATCTTGTGCGAAACGCGTACTTTGAGCCGTCATCCGATCCCGGCCAGGACTGGGTCGGTACCTGTTTGCAGGATATCAGTCGGGCCTTTTTCTGGAAGACACCGGCGATACTCTCTGCCCACCGGGTCAACTTTATCGGCGCTATTGTGGAGGAGAACCGGACTCGGAACCTGGTTTTGTTGAAGGAGTTGCTGGGGAAGATTCTTTTGCGGTGGCCTGAGGTTGAGTTCCTTACATCGGACCAACTTTTTTACCACGAATTATGCTGATGGTTAAAAGAAAAAGACTGGCCACGAATGACACGAATGTTCACTAATGTAAGGGATAAAAAGGAAAAAAATTCGTGGTTATTCGTGCCATTCGTGGCTGAATAGTTATACCCCAAGAGTACTTCTTTCAGGGCGCATATCGGAGTTTACCCATATTTTGAGGGGTACGCTTAATAGTTACAAATAGTCTTGGAAAAATCCGCACCAAGGGTTTAGCGTAAGCGCCACATTAAGCACATTCCACCACTACCGGTGAATCCAGTTGTTCCCGGGTAATATTCCCTGGCAATAGGGCTTCGTAGTCTTCCAGGGTCTCTGCCATGGGTAACTTTTCAAAAATATAACGCAGATACG
>JAJRQL010000171.1 GCA_024280265.1 Deltaproteobacteria bacterium | reverse complement strand
TTTTTTTTCAGGGAAAGTGCTAGTGTTGGAACCATGCAGATAAAGGCTGGTTGCGGGGTTGTCCGCGGGAGTTATTACAGCGGTTGAGACTATTTTGGATTAATAGATGAAAAGTAAAGGACGCACAGTAGGTCTTCTCGGGGCAGTTTCAATAGGTATCGGCGGTATGGTGGGTGGGGGGATCTTTGCTGTCCTGGGTGAGGCGGTATCACTGGCCCATGGGGCGACAGCTGTCGCTTTTCTCATCGCCGGGGTTGTGGCGCTTCTTACCTCATATTCCTATGCAAAATTCTCGGTAAGATATCAGAATCGTGGTGGCACCGTGGTTTTTATCGACAATGCCTTCAGGCACAATCTTTTCTCAGCCAGTATCAACATGCTGCTCTGGCTCAGTTATCTGGTTACAATATCTCTGTATGCCTCAGCCTTTGCTTCGTACGGCCAGACCTTTTTCTCGCCAGGTAGTTCTGTTGTGCTGAAGCATGTTCTGATCAGTGTGGCAATTCTTCTCCCCAGCCTGATCAACCTGGTGAGTGCCTCTTTTGTGAGCCGCTCGGAATCTGTTATTGTCACGATCAAGATCAGCCTGCTCGTCGTGATTATTGTATCAGGTATATCCTCTGTGGATCTGGACCGGCTTTCTCCGGTGCATTGGGAAGGTTCGCTGGGAATTATCACCGCAGGAATGATAATATTTGTTGCCTATGAGGGATTTGAACTCATAGCCAACGCCGCTGAGGAGATAAAAAATCCGGTGTCCAATCTGCCGCGGGCGTTTTATGGGTCCACCATCTTTGTCATTCTGCTCTATGTTCTTATTTCCATTGTCTGTGTCGGGACAGTTCCGGAAGAACAGCTTCTCCAGGCAAAGGATTATGCCCTCGCTTTGCCGCAAAACCTGCCCTGGGTCAGACCGGATTTATCATAGTTGCCATTGCTGCGTTACTATCGACATTCTCTGCCATCAATGCAACTATTTACGGGAACGCCAGATTGGGGTATTTTCTTGCAAATGAGGGTGAGCTACCGCAAAAACTGAGGAGGGAGAGGGCTGCTATCCCGACTAATGATATCGTTGTGATATCCCTCTTCAGCTTGCTCATTGCAAATACCATTGAGCTCACTGAAATTGCAATAATAGGGAGTGCCGGATTTCTGTTGATCTTTGCCGTTGTGAATATGGCTGCGTTAAAACTGGCCTCTGAGATAAGCGCCAGCAGGGTCATTGTTACTGTTGCTCTGCTCTTCAGCAGTGCAGCCCTTGTTGTGCTGCTGCTTCATACCTGGTCGAGCAACCCCATGGCAATAGGAGTTTTCTTCTGCTTTATAGGAAGCTCCATTCTTTTTGAATTACTGTATGGCAGACTGGTGCGGGGGCACTTTTTCAGACGTGCCTATGATAGTTGAAGTTGGATGCTCCTCATTGAAAATCTGCCGAAAGTGGCGAATACCAAAGGAAAGAAAAGGAGAGGATATGAAAAAAGAATCCAGATTGCTGAAGCCTGAGCAGTGTTATCTGCACATTATTGATCCCCAGGAGCGGTTGATGGCACAAATTCATGGCGCCGAGACAGTTGTCAGTACCATAAAAAAATGGTGCGCTGTTCCGAAATTATTGGTATTCCGATTATTGCTAATACTCAGTACAAAAAAGGTCTTGGTGCCTATGTCGAGCCGCTTGAGGAGCTGATGACAGACGTGCCGCGGCTTGATAAAACTGAATTTAACGCACTTGCCAACCCGGAAACACTGGCACTGGTCAACAATCTGCCCTCTGATGTTAATACTGCCATTCTTGTAGGGGTTGAGACCCATATTTGTATTTATCAAACAGCCATGGGGCTGCTTGAGAGGGGGATTACCCCATGGATAGTGGCGGATGGAGTCTCGTCACGTTCTGAAGTGAACAAGCAGCTGGGATTAGCGCGCCTTCTTAATGTCGGGGCTATTGTCGGGCCTGCGGAAATGATTATCTATGAATTATTGAAAAAAGCCGGTACTGCTGAATTTAAGGCGGTACTTCCACATATTCTATAACCTGAATCCTGCAATTGCCAATCCCGCAGGGCAAAGCAAAGAAAAAATGTATATTCACTCTAAAAGTGAATGCTGGTTTCAATAAACACTCCATAACGTATTGATATTAGTGGGTAGATACATTTTTGTTTTCTGAAGTACAGGGTTTAGTGCCGTACTTCATAAAAACTGTAATAAAAAAACACAAAGCCATGAAAGCTTTTTGAAATCAGAAGTTTAGAGTTACCACCTAGGCACTTACGCCCCTCAAGGGGGTACAGAAAAGAGTCCAGCGACTCTAAAAAGTTTTCCGACTTGTCGGGGTAGGTATAAATCTTTAACAGTCAACTACGTTATTATTATGAAAGGAAAAGAAATACGCAGCCGTTTCATTGAATATTTTCAGAAGCACAATCATACCCCCGTTGAGAGTTCCTCGCTGGTTCCACAGGATGACCCCACTCTGCTCTTTGTCAATGCCGGGATGGTGCAGTTCAAAACGGTGTTCATGGGAGAGGATAAGCGTGACTACAATCGTGCTGTTACCAGCCAGAGATGCGTGCGGGCAGGTGGAAAACATAATGATCTTGAAAATGTGGGATATACAGCCAGGCATCACACCTTTTTTGAGATGCTGGGCAACTTTTCTTTTGGTGATTATTTCAAAGAAGATGCCATCAGGTTTGCCTGGGAGTTTCTTATCAAGGAACTGAAACTGCCTGCAGAGCAGATGTGGGTTTCTGTCTTCACTGAGGATGACGAGGCCTTTGAGCTTTGGGAGAAGATTGAGGATCTGCCCAAGGGGCGAATTGTACGTCTTGGCGAAAAAGATAATTTCTGGGCCATGGGTGACACGGGACCTTGTGGGCCATGTTCGGAGATTCATATTGACCAGGGACCTGAAGCTGGTTGCGACAGGCCTGATTGTGCCGTTGGTTGCGATTGTGATCGTTTTCTGGAGCTCTGGAACCTTGTTTTCATGCAGTTCAACCGATCAGCAGATGGTACCATGACCCCACTGCCTCGCCCCAGCATTGATACTGGAATGGGCCTTGAACGGGTGGCTGCTGTTCTCCAGGGAAAATTTAATAACTATGATACTGACCTTTTCCAGCCTGTGATTACAAAGCTGGAGGAGCTGTCAGGAAAAAAGTACCTTGATGACCAGGCGGACACAACGGCTATGAGGGTGATTGCGGACCATGCCCGGGCTACCACTTTTCTGGTGGCGGACGGAGTACTTCCCTCAAATGAGGGGCGTGGTTATGTGTTGCGCCGGGTTATGCGTCGTGCCATCAGGTATGGCCGCAATCTTGGTCTCAGTAAGCCGATGGATGCTGTGACAGCAGTGGTGACAGAGACAATGAAAGATGCCCATTCTCATCTGGGGGGGTGTGCAGATCTGCTGGCGAAGGTTGTTACCAACGAGGAACTTCGTTTTGGGGAGACTCTGGAACATGGCTTGACCATGCTTGATGAGGAGATTGATCGGCTTAACAGGGTTGGCGATACTCTTATCAGGGGAGATTTTGTTTTTAAACTCTACGATACCTTTGGTTTTCCGGTGGATATTGTCCGGGATGTTTCGCTGGAACGGGGGATAGAGTTTGATGCTGCGGGTTTTGAAGAGGCAATGGAGAGACAGCGTAGCCAGTCACGTGCATCGCGTAAGGGAGACAATGTCCGTCTGCTAGGTGAGGGTGCAAAACAGCTTATTGAAGGTGGTGATAAGAGTGAGTTTGTCGGTTATGAAACGCTTGAGAGCGATGCAGAGGTTTACGGGATTCTGAATAGTGAAGGAAATGTGGTGGACCAGCTTGGTACTGGAATGGATGGGCAGCTCTTTGTGAGCAGGACACCGTTTTATGCAGAGTCCGGCGGTCAGGCGGGTGATAAAGGCAGGGTCTTCTGGGATGGTGGTGAAGCTGAAATCCTAAGTACCATGGCAGAGGGTGAGGGGGTCATCCTGCACGCTCTCAAGGTGATTCGGGGAACTTTGAAAACAGGGAATACTGTGACGCTGCGGGTAACTCGGAGTGATCGCAATGATACAGCAGCCAATCACACAGCCACCCACCTTTTGCATGCAGCATTGAAAGAGCTCCTTGGGGATCACGTGAAACAGGCTGGCTCCCAGGTGACCCCAGACAGACTGCGTTTTGATTTTACCCATTTTTCCCAGCTAAGTCGTGAAGAAAAGGAGGCGATTGAGCGACGGGTGAATGAAAAGATTCGCGAGAATATCGTGAGCGATACTGCGCTCCTTAATCGTGATCAGGCTATAGAAGAAGGAGCCACAGCCCTGTTTGGTGAAAAATATGGAGATTCGGTACGGGTGGTGAGCCTTGGGGATTTTTCCAAGGAACTCTGCGGTGGGACTCACGTGCCGGCAACCGGTGGGATCGGACTCTTTCGGATCGTCAGTGAGGGAGGAATAGCAGCTGGAGGGCGAAGGATAGAGGCTGTGACGGGACGTGCAGCTCAGGAACAGGTACAGGATATAGCCCGGCGGGAACAGGATGTGTGCGAGATGTTGAATGTGCAGCCTGAAAATGTCCTCGAACGCCTGGAAGCTCTTTCTGCGGCAAACAGAAGACTGGAGAAACAGGTGGCGGAACTGTCCACCCAACTTGCCACATCAGATATTGGTGATTTACTGAGGGATGCGACGGATGTAGACGGGGTGAAAGTTGTTGCTGCGGTGATCCCGCTAGATTCTCCGAAAACACTGCGTGAGGTAGGTGATAAGGTACGTGAGGAAATGGGGAGTGGTGTGGCGGTATTGGCCGGTGAAATCAACTCCAAGGCAGCTCTTCTCGCAATAGTCTCAAAGGATCTTACAAAACGAATCAAAGCTGGTGACCTGGTGAATAAAGTTGCTGCTGTTGTGGGTGGCAAAGGTGGCGGTCGTCCAGATATGGCGCAGGCGGGAGGTGTCATGCCGGACAAATTGAATGAGGCCATTTCTGCAGTTGCTGATCATGTGCGTGTTTTATTGGACAAAAAGTGACACTGCATGTAATCATACGAAACAGCAGGGCTTTTATTGTGAGGAAGTACCGGGATCGCAAAATTTAGACCAGCGATATTTCTATAAAAAAGTTCACAGTAACGTATATATGCGTTAGAACCGTTTTCGTGTTGTGAATCACCATTCATTTTGGGCGGTTTTTTGAGTTATCTTAGATAGGAGCAGAGAAAATGGTTTCAATGGATATCACCCTGTTTCTTCAGATCGTAAATGCTTTCGTTCTGATGTTTCTTCTTAACGGAATCATCTATAAGCCGGTTCTGAAGATACTAAAGGAAAGGGCCGTGAAGTTGCGAGGCATGCGTGATGAGGTGACTAAGTACGAGGATAACGTCCGCAGACGCCAGGAAGAAGTTGATAAAAAAATGCACAAGGCCTCGACTCAGGCCAAGGCAGCGATAGATAAGGCGCGTGCCGAGGCAAAGGCTGCCGGTGAGGAAAAAATCGCTGCCATAAAAGCCGAAGCAGATGCTGAAAAAGATAAACGGCTGGCAGAGATTAGGTCCCAGTTCGACGCTGCTCGTAAGGAGTTGGAAGCTGGACTTGATGGATTTGCAACTGCCATGGCGGGAAAAATTTTGGGAAGGAGTCTGTAAGAATGAGGGAGATGAAGCGAGTAATCGGGAAAAGTGCGCTGGTTGCGCTTCTTCTGTGGTTTACCTTGGCAGCTGGGAGTGTCTGGGCAACAGGCCATGGGGAGCAGGCGACTACTGGTGAAGGAATGCCCACAGCAGATGCCCATGAAGCAACCGTTCTGACTGGTGAAGCGAATGCTGGTCATGCAGTGGTTCAGGATCATGCAGCAGAGGCTGTAGCCCTTCATGGTGAAGAGGCCGCTGGTGGTCATGGAGCAGCAGTTGGCGCTCATGGGAAGTATGACAGTCTTTCTCCGGCCAAGCTCAAAGATCTTGGCTTCAGGGTGATGAACTTTATCGTTCTTCTCATTATCCTGGTAAAATTTGGTGCTAAGCCAATTGCAAACGGACTTGGGGCACGTCGGAAACAGATTCGGGAAGAGCTCGAAGAGCTCGAAGCAAAAAAAGTCAATGCGGAGAAAGAGTACAGGGAGTTTTCTGCAAAGCTTGAATCTGTTGAACAAGACGTTGACAGCATTGTCGAGAAAGCAGTGGCCCAGGCCGAAATTGAGAAGGCCAGAATCATTGAAGCAGCAGAGAAGTCTGCTGAAGATATCAAGCGTTCTGCTGAGATGGCCATTGCCAACGAGATTACTGCTGCTAAACGAAGCCTGAAAGTTGAGGTCACTGAGCAGGCGGCAGTTATGGCTGAAGAGTTAATCATTAAGAATCTGACAGCTGACGATCAGGTTAAGATTATCGAAGATTACTTAGATAAAGTAGGGGCCGTACAGTGAAACAGGTAATTTTAGCAAGACGGTACGCAAAAGCGCTCTTTGCTGTAGGCAAAGAGGATGGCAAATATGAGGAGTACAGTAAAGCTCTTCAGGGACTCGCAGAGGTTTATGCCTCTGATGTGGGACTGGCAGATTCACTGACAAATCCCCTTTACCCAATAGATGTTAGAACAAAGGTCATGGAAGGTGTTGTCGCTTCCATGGGCATTGATGGCGTTATGAGTAATTTTCTCAACCTGCTGGTGGAGAAAAAACGTGCTGGAGTTCTTCCTGAAATAGCAGAAGAATTTCAGATTATGGTAGACGAAGAACAAAATGTCAGTCACGGCAGCGTGGTCTCGGCAGTAGAGTTGAGTGTTGAATTGCAGGCCAAGGTGCAGGCAACTTTAGAAAAGCTTACTGGCAAGAAGGTGGAACTGACAACAAGTGTAGATCCTTCAATCATTGGTGGTGTCATTGCCAAGGTTGGAGATCTTGAACTCGATGGCAGTATTAAAACACAACTTGCAAGTTTAAAAGATTCCATAAAGGGGAGAGAGTAGAAATGCAAATCAAAGCCGCAGAAATCAGTCAGATTATAAAAGATCAGATTGGCGAGTACGAAACCAGTATTGACCTGAATGAGACCGGTACCGTTATCTCCGTTGGTGATGGTATTGCACGTATCTACGGAGTTCAGAATTGTATGGCCATGGAGCTTCTGGAGTTCCCCGGTGGAATCATGGGACTTGCCCTCAACCTTGATGAAGACAACGTAGGTTGCGCTGTTCTTGGTAGTGTTACCGGAATTAAAGAAGGTGATATTGTTAAGCGTACAGGAAAAATCGCCGAGGTTCCTGTTGGACCCGAAATGGAAGGCCGGGTAGTGGATGGTATTGGTTTTCCCATTGATGGCCAGGGTGATATTAACGCCGCACTCAGCGCTAAAATTGAGGTTCTTGCTCCCGGTGTTATTGACCGTAAGGGTGTTCATGAACCATGTTACACGGGTGCAAAAGCCGTTGATGCCATGACTCCGGTTGGACGTGGACATCGTGAGCTTATTATTGGTGATCGTCAGATCGGTAAAACGGCCCTCTGTGTAGACGCAATCATCGCCCAGAAAGATACCGACGTTCATTGTATTTATGTAGCTGTCGGCCAGAAGAAATCAACCGTTGCTCTCGTTGTTGAGGCACTCAGAAAACATGGTGCCATGGAGTACACCACAGTTGTTGCGGCATGTGCCTCTGATCCTGCACCAATGCAATACATCGCACCATTTGCAGGAACATCCATGGGTGAGTATTTCCGTGACAACGGTCAACATGCACTGATTGTTTATGATGATCTTTCAAAACAGGCGGTTGCCTATCGTGAGCTCTCTCTGCTTCTTCGTCGTCCACCTGGACGTGAGGCGTATCCTGGAGATATTTTCTTCAATCATTCACGTCTCCTTGAGCGTTCTTCCAAGGTAAATGATGAGCTTGGTGCCGGATCCCTTACTGCACTGCCCATCATTGAGACCCAGGCTGGTGACGTTTCCGCATTTATCCCAACAAACGTTATTTCCATTACAGACGGCCAGGTTTACCTTGAGCCCAATCTGTTCTTTTCTGGTGTCCGTCCTGCTATTAACGTTGGACTCTCTGTATCCCGTGTCGGTGGTGCCGCCCAGGTAAAAGCCATGAAACAGGTTGCAGGTACTCTTCGTCTGGACCTTGCCCAGTATCGTGAGCTTGCAGCCTTTGCAGCCTTTGGCTCGGATCTGGATGCCGCAACTCAGGCACAGCTTACTCGTGGTGAACGTCTTGTCGAGATTCTCAAACAGCCACAATATGCACCACTGTCAATGGAAAAACAGGTTGTTATTCTGTATGCTGGTGCCAACGGATACCTTGATTCCCTTCCTGTAGAAACCATGCGGGACTACGAGGATGAGATGTTTGCCTATATCGAGTCAAACGAGCCCTCAATCTTTGCTGACCTCAAAGAACAGGAAGAATTCACAGATGCCATTAAAGAAAAGCTGAACAAAGCACTTGATGCATTCGGTGAAACTTTTAAGGCAACCAAGGGTCTCAAATAATAGAGGGGGACGCTTGATATGCCCAGTTTAAAAGACGTTCAAGATAAGATCGTTGGTGTCAAAAAGACAGCACAGATAACGTCGGCTATGAATATGGTAGCCTCGGCTAAGCTCCGTGGCGCCCAGGAAAAGATGGAAAAATTCCGTCCCTATGCTGACAAGTTCAACGAGGCAATGTCAAACCTGTCGGGTGGTGGTAACACAGATGCATTTCCCCTTATGGAAGTGAGGGATGTTAACAATGTTGAAATTGTTGTCGTTACCTCCGACAGGGGACTCTGTGGATCTTTTAATGCCAACATTATTAAACTCGCTGTAGCAAGAATGCGCGAGTATGAGGCAGAAGGAAAAACTGTAAGTTTCGTATGTGTAGGAAAAAAAGCTAACCAGTCGCTGAAGAAAACAGGTAAAATTCGTAACCTGTTTATTGATATCATGGCTGATTTCCAGATGTTTAATGCTCGGGAAATTGCGCAGGATGTGGCTACTAATTTTCTGAATGGCTCATCTGATAAGGTTGAGGTTCTGTATGGTCATTTTCAGTCGGTTGCTGTGCAGAGACCAGTTTCTCAGGATATGCTGCCCATCACTCCCATAGAGGAAGATGACGGTGCTGCAAAGAAACAGGAGGTCGGAGATTATATTTACGAGCCTTCAACCGAAGAAATTATGGATGTAATGCAGCCATTGTACCTGAATGTAATTATTTACAATGCCATGCTTCAGGTTGGCGCATCCGAGCATGCTGCTCGAATGACTGCCATGGATAACGCAACAAACGCATGTAAGGACATTGTCAGCGATCTGACCCTGGTATATAACAAGGCCAGGCAGGCTGCAGTTACCGGCGAACTGATGGATATTGTCGGCGGTGCCGAGGCCCTTAAGGGATAATAACCATACGCAAATTTTCTTTTTTAAAACTTTGAGGAGGGAGATATCCCGATGAGTGAACAAAACGTAGGAAAAATAACAAGAGTGATTGGTCCGGTTGTCGATGTTGAGTTTAAGGCAGGTAAACTTCCAAGGATTCTTGATGCATTGTTTGTTTCCAATCCAGGTATCAATGATGATGTTGATAACCTTGTAATCGAAGTAGCCCAGCATCTTGGTGACAATGCGGTACGCTGTATTGCAATGGATGCAACTGATGGTCTTGTTCGTGGCATGGAAGCTCGCGACAGCGAACTGCCCATCACCATTCCTGTTGGTGAGCCCGCACTTGGCCGTATCATGAATGTTGTAGGACGCAGTGTTGATGGAATGGGTGAGATCAAATCTGATAAGACCATGCCTATTCATCGTGATGCACCCCTGTTTACTGAGCAGGATACTGAAGTCAGGGTTCTTGCCACAGGTATTAAAGTAATCGATCTGCTGGTTCCATTCCCAATGGGTGGTAAAATGGGCCTGTTTGGCGGTGCTGGTTGTGGAAAAACCGTTATCATGATGGAGATGGTTAACAATATAGCCATGCATCATGGTGGTATTTCCGTCTTCTGTGGTGTAGGAGAGCGAACCCGTGAAGGAAATGATCTCTACAACGAGATGAAAGAATCCGGCGTACTTCCTAAAGCAGCGCTCGTTTATGGTCAGATGACTGAACCTCCGGGAGCTCGTTCCCGTGTGGCTCTTACCGGTCTGACTGCTGCTGAGTACTTTCGTGATGAAGAGGGGCAGGATGTTCTCTTCTTTGTAGATAATATTTTCCGCTTTACTCAGGCCGGTTCTGAGGTATCAGCCCTTCTTGGTCGTATTCCTTCAGCTGTTGGTTATCAGCCCACTCTGGCAACAGATCTTGGTGCACTTCAGGAGCGTATTACTTCAACCACCAAAGGTTCCATTACCGCTGTTCAGTGTGTGTATGTACCCGCGGATGACTTGACAGATCCCGCCCCTGCAACCACCTTTGCTCATCTGGATGGAACGGTTGTTCTTTCCCGTCAGATTGCAGAGCTTGGTATTTATCCAGCGGTTGATCCTCTCGATTCAACTTCTCGTATTCTTGATCCCAACGTCGTAGGTCAGGAACATTACGATGTTGCCCGGGGTGTTCAGGTTTCCCTGCAGAAATATAAAGACCTTCAGGACATCATTGCCATTCTTGGTATGGACGAGCTTTCTGAAGAAGATCAGCTTCTTGTCGGTCGTGCCCGTAAGATTCAGAGATTCCTCTCACAGCCGTTCACAGTTGCTGAGGTCTTCACTGGTATGCCAGGAAAGTTTGTGTCTGTTGAGGATACCATTCAGGGTTCCAAGGAGATCCTTGAGGGGAAGCATGATGATCTTTCCGAAAACGCAGTTTACATGGTTGGTTCCATTGCTGAAGCTCTTGAGAAAGAAGCTAAGGAAAAAGCAAAAGCTAACTGATACGTATACGAGGATAAATCATGGCACAACAAATACATTTAGAAGTAGTGACTCCATCTGGAGCTGTTGTTAACGAGGAAGTGGATATTGTTAACGCACCCGGTTATGGTGGTGACTTTGGTGTGTTGGCCAATCATGCTCCTTTCCTTTCTACCATCAAGATTGGACTTTTGACCTATGAACAGGGTAAAGATCGTCATAGTCTTATGATTAGTGGTGGATTTTCCGAGGTTTCAAATAACAAGATTACCTTTCTTGTTGAGAGTGCAGAATTCGGAAAAGAAATTGATGTTGACAGAGCAATGAAGGCTAAAGAGCGTGCAGAGAAACGTCTGGCACAGGCTGCAGCTCAGGGTGATAATTTTAATCAGGTGAGAGCCGAGGCTGCCCTGCAGCGTGCCTTGGCACGTATCAGAGCAGCGAAGATTGCCTGATTAACAAATCTGTAGTAATATGAGAAGGTCGTCCTCTGGGACGGCCTTTTTTTTACCTTTTTGTATCATTAAATTTGATATCTCCAATTCATTATTTTGAGGTGTTTTTATGAAAGCTAAGGAACGCATGGCTATAGCCAGGCAGATGCCGGTTGAGATGACCCCGGCAGAGCGTGTGGAAAATTTTGATGAAATAGTTTCTGGTTACAGTGAGTCCACTGCAATTCTTGAAGCAGAGCGTTGTCTTCAGTGCAAAAAACCATCATGCAGAAAAGGATGTCCAATTCGTAATGATATTCCAGCCTTTATTGCGTTGCTTCGTGACAAAAAGTTTGAAGAGGAGTATTGGAAAATACGTGAAACCTCTTCCATGCCTGCCGTTTGTTCCCGGATTTGTCCCCATGAATTTCAGTGTGAAGGCTCATGTGTTCGAGGAAAGGGCAAAGGCCAGTCCGTTGCCATTGGGATGCTAGAACGATATGTGGCTGACTGGATGGTAGATAATAATAGAAATATGGACACAGAATGTGCAATTCAAGGTGATAAAAAGGTTGCCTTCATCGGCTCTGGACCTGCGGGAATGACGGTAGCGGATCCACTGGCTCATAAAGGAATACCATGTACAATTTTTGAATATCTGCCAGTTTATGGTGGAATGCTCACTGTTGGCATTCCTGCATTCAGGCTTCCCAGGGATATAATCAAAGCCGAAATAGATGCCCTGAAAAGTTGTGGTGTAACCTTGCATACCAATGTGGTAATTGGCAAGGATAAGACCATAGAAGATCTTCGTGCAGAGGGCTTTAACGCGATCTTTAATGGTGTCGGTGCCCATGCAAGCAGAAAACTGGGTCTTGAAAATGAGGATACTACAGAAGGTGTTCTTCACGGAGTAGATTATTTGAGACGTATTAATCTTGGTGAAGATCTTGATCTTGGGAAAAAAGTGGTAGTTGTCGGTGGCGGAAATGTTGCCATCGATGTAGCCAGGACCGCTCTGCGATATGGATCCAAGAATGTCTTTATCCTGTATCGTCGAAGTCGTGAGGAAATGCCGGCATCCGTTGCTGAAATTCATCACCTGGAGGAAGAGGGTGTTCGCATAGAGTTTCTTGCTGCTCCCATTACCATACATACGGAAAACAGAACGTTGACCAAAGTCGAATGTGTCCGCATGGAACTCGGTGAGCCAGATGAATCCGGTCGGCGCCGCCCTGTAGTCCAGGAAGGTTCCAATTTTATGATTGAGGCAGATTCCCTTGTTCCTGCAATTAGTCAGAACGTTGATCATACTGCTGATAAGGGGGTTGATATTGAGTTAATGTCCTGGGGAACATACAAGACTGATCCAAGAACCCTCCAGACATCCCTGGAGTATATGTTTGCTGGTGGCGATAATGTACTTGGTCCACAGACCGCGGCAAAGGCTGTTTACCAGGGGAAGGTTGCTGCAGAATCCATTGAACGGTATCTCAATGGGCAGGATCTGAAAGAAGATCGTAAGTTTCTCTGCGATCAGATTGACTGGTAGGTACTGCCGCCTGTAACAGTCGTATCCATATGCCCGACTCCTTTAAGGAGCCGGGCATTTCTATTCTATCTCTCAGGGAGTAGCACAACAAGGATGGCACCAGAAAATTCCTGACCAACAATGTCTGTAGAATCTGTTCGGTGCAGGTAATTGTGTACTAGTACACAGTATAATTTAAAGTTTCGGATAAAGTCGCTTTAGCTTAATGCGAGCGTCATCTGTCTTGAATTGCCAATCTACATTAGTTTGGCGGTTGTTTCTGTCATCGTTCCAGGCAGCGACCTCAGACCGCATTTT
>JAJRQL010000170.1 GCA_024280265.1 Deltaproteobacteria bacterium | reverse complement strand
CACCCAGGACCATGCCGCTGCAGCAATGGCTGAGGCTGGCATCCCGACATTTGCATGGAAGGGAGAATCTGAAGAGGAGTTCTGGTGGTGCATTGACCAGACCATTTTTGGACCAGATGGCTGGCGGCCAAATATGATCCTGGACGATGGCGGCGATCTCACCCTCATCATGCACGAAAAGTACAAGGACGAGATGAAGGATGTGAAAGGAATATCCGAAGAAACCACCACGGGTGTTCACCGTCTCAACGAAATGGCCCGTGATGGAACATTGATGTGTCCCTCTTTTAATGTTAATGATTCGGTAACAAAATCAAAATTTGACAACCTTTATGGCTGCCGTGAATCTCTGATTGACGGTATCAAACGCGCAACTGATGTGATGATTGCCGGGAAAAATGCTGTGGTTGTTGGCTACGGAGATGTTGGCAAAGGATGTGCCCAGGCACTTCGTGGCATGGGAGCCATTGTTTATGTAACAGAGGTGGACCCGATCTGCGCCCTTCAAGCATCCATGGAAGGCTACAGAGTTGTTACCATGGACGAGATAGCCTCAGTCGGTAACATATATGTTACCTGCACCGGCAACCTTAATGTGATTACCAGAGCCCATATGGAGCAGATGCCAGCAGAGGCCATAGTCTGTAACATTGGTCATTTTGACTCTGAAATTGACATTGCCGGTATAAAAGATCTGACATGGGAGAACATCAAACCACAGGTAGACCATGTTGTGTTCCCCGATGGTAAAAAAATAATCGTGCTTGCAGAAGGACGTCTTGTGAACCTCGGTTGTGCCACGGGTCACCCAAGCTTTGTGATGAGTAATTCATTCACCAATCAAGTTCTGGCGCAAATGGAACTCTGGCAAAATTCCTCAGCCTATGAAAACCAAGTATACTTCCTTCCAAAACACCTCGATGAGAAGGTGGCTCGCCTTCACCTGGAAAAGATAGGTGTGCATCTCACTACCATGAGCCAGGAGCAGGCTGATTACATTGGCGTGCCAGTAGAAGGACCCTACAAACCTGAATACTACCGCTACTAACAGTAGAACCTCAGTTATCCTACTACCCGAACCTGTGGTGTCAGAACGTTTGGCACACAGGTTTTTTTATCTTCACCTATTTGTTATCTGCATCGGCCAACTGAACATCTCCTGACAGTATCTCATGAATCCTTCCTGAGCTATCCTCCACGAGAAGCTGCCCACTATCATCAGGCCCAAGCCCACACCCTCGTATGAGCTTCCGCTCATTTGTGACCCATTGCATCTCCTTTCCCAGGAGGACATCCCGGGCCCGCCATTCTTCTAAAATAGCCTTAAATCCTTTAGTTTCATGAATCACAAGGTGCTCAAGGAGACTTCGGTGAATCCGATGGTAGAGTTCCTGAATATCAAGTTGAATGGTGCTCAAAATTCTAAGTGAGGTTACACTTTCACGAAGTTCAGCTGGAAACTGACTGACACTGGTATTAACGTTGACCCCAAAGCCAACAACGAGAAATGATGCAGAATCATCACCTCCCGGAACTGAAGACTCAACAAGTATTCCAGCACACTTTTTCCGGGAGCTGTAGAGATCATTGGGCCATTTCAACCCGAAATCGACACCGGGTAGCTGCTGTTCAAGACAGCGGCATAATGCCAGACCCGCAGTAAGGGTAATTTTCGAAAATTCAGAAAAGGCAGTCTGGGACGAATAATTATGGAGCAATACAGTCCGGTTCCGGCAGGAGACAGCCATTGTTTCCCAAGCCGTCCCTTACCAGAAGACTGTGCTGCAGCGAGAACACCAAAACCATGGGAAGCCCCATTCAATGCAAGCCTGACAGCATCATCATTGGTGGAGCCGGTAAATTCTTTATAAATCAAATCATCCATAAACAAAAAAAAGGTACACACTCCAGAAGAGTTATGTACCTTTTCTAAAAAAAGCATGATAGCGATAAGGTTTAATTTATCCCCTCAGCCCCCTCTTCATCCTTGATACGGCTAGGAAGAGCATACATGGTGGTGGAACCAGAGGACCAAAACATAAGTTTTCCCTCTTTTACCGGATCATTTGCCAAATTTTTAATCTTACGAGGCTTGGTATCAGAATCGCATTTGTAGAAATCTTTAATATAAAGCTGTGGTTTTGGGGCCTTGGTGGCCTTTTCAATTATCGCAGCTTTAATTTCTTCATCACTCATTCCCATAATACATACTCCTTTAGGAAGATGTTAACAGGCAAGTGGCCAAAAAGTGCAGTCAGAAACCGAAGTTTCCAACTGCAACGATGAGGTCAGTTACTTGATGGCGTTGGTGTACTTAAACTGAGTAGTTGTACGCCAGGTTTCATAAGCCAGACGATAGTCATCGACAGACTTGATGGTGAAGGGGATATTACATTTTTCAAAGAACTTCTCCCAACCGATACGCTCGGCCCACTCACCGATACGCTCGTATTTCCTGGCATCTCCAGCATACACTTCCAGGATATTTTTCACTGCTTCTACGGTCTCAGGCCAGCGTGGCGGAGTGTTGGGCAGGAATGGAATAACCAGCTTGGAGAATTTAGGGGCCGATCTGGAGTTGGAAACCTTACCACCAACAAGAATGGCAATTCCGTCACCATCTGGATCAGCAAGAGGCATTGCAGGACACATGGTGTAACAGTTACCACAGAACATACAACGATCATTATTTACTTTTACAGTCTTAATCTCTTTTCCGTCAACTTCGGCTTTAGCGGGCTTAACAGCACCAAGAGGACAGGAAGCAATTGCAAGCGGAAGCTCACAGACGCCTGTAATTCGACTATGGTCGATCATAGGTGGCT
>JAJRQL010000169.1 GCA_024280265.1 Deltaproteobacteria bacterium | reverse complement strand
ATTGAAGGCGTGGTATAATAGTGACGTGGACATGGCAGAGACCTCTCATTTTGTTGTTTGCGTCGATAACAAACAACATGTCTCTTGCCATGTCCTTTAGCAATTCATTTGTTTACAGGTACTCATTAACCGGATGAACCATAAAAATACGATTCCGGCGATAAATCTTCTTCCTGCAGGCTGTCTGTTGATAATGATCCGAAAGTTTTTTGAATATTCAGCAGGGTGGCTGTCCTTTTGCTCTTGTCTAAATGTGCTGTTGTTGGTATAGTGCAAAATTCAGTTAATAATTATAGGCAGGAGATCGGGTTTCCTGCGTTTTTGATTTTTTAACGATTTGAATAAAGACTTTGAGGAGAACAGCATGCAGAATCAGGCTGCTACAAGTTATAGTGAGAGGAACTTTCAACCCGTTGTTGAACAATGTGCCGGGTGTGATAGAATTGTTGAGGAGTCTGATTCTCAGTTTTGTCAGTCATATCTTCAGCCAGAATCAAAATGGCGTCTTGGGATCTGTAACTTTGCAACTCATGCAAAGCCTGAGATCACAGTCACCACAGTACGGATTAATCCTCTGAAAGCTGCCAAGCGGGCTTCAGCGAAAAAAGTTTAATAGCTGTTAAATAGAAAAAAGGCATCATTTCTCAATGGAATGATGCCTTTTTTTTTTGTTTTATTTGGGTTCAAAGACGCTTTATGGGAGTGGCGGTCGTTCGCCGAAGATTGCTGTGCCTACCCGCACGATGGTTGCACCTTCTTCAATGGCGATTGTAAAGTCCTGTGTCATGCCCATGGATAGCTCAACGGAGTTATTGTCGGAAAAGAGTTTTCTGCTGGCGAGATCTTCAGCAAGGTAGCGCAGGTTTTTGAAATGGAGTCTTGCGTCTTCCCTCTTCTTTGAGAGTGGAGGGATCGTCATAAGGCCCAGTGGATTGATATTGGGTAGTGTGGCTATGTTTTCCAGGAGTTCAGTGGTTTTTTCAGGCACGATCCCCGATTTCCGGGGATCGTTGCCAATGTTCACCTGCACCAGTATATCCAGCGTTTTATTAAGTTTGTTCAGGTGATTGTTCAACGCTCTGGCAAGTTTATAGCGGTCAACTGTCTCAACCATTGAGAAGATCTCAGCTGCCTGTTTTGCCTTGTTGCTCTGGACATGACCGATAAAGTGGAATTGGGCTCTGTCACCAATCTCTTCTCTTTTTTTTATAGCTTCCTGTATGTAGTTTTCCCCAAAAAGAAAATGGCCAGCTGTCATGGCCTCTTTTATACTTGCCGTGGAGTGTCTTTTGGAAACGGCGACGAGTTTTATAGTTTGTGGATCTCTGCCACAGTTTTCTGCAGCCTTGTGTATCTTCTTTTTAATTTCTGAGAGATTATTTGAGATAGACATCATGGTCTCAAGTAGAGGTGGAAAAGTTGAACAGGCGTTTTACGTTCCTGGTGGTCTGTCGTGCCAACTCATTTATGCTGATGTCCTTGATGGCAGCCACTTTTTCTGCAGTGTACATCAGATAAGCAGGTTCATTGCGTTTACCTCTCCAGGGAACAGGTGCCAGGAAAGGACCATCGGTTTCAAGGATAAGGCTTTCAAGGGGGCTGTCCTTCACAATTTCCTGGAGAAGTACCCCATTTTTAAAGGTGATAACTCCAGGAATTGATATCAGGAAACCCAGCTCGAGAACTTTCCCGGCCAGCTTCATGTCTCCTGAAAAACAGTGCATGACTCCACCCTTTGGGAATGGAGCAAATTCGTGAAGTATGGCCATTGTGTCTTCATGAGCATCTCTGTCATGAATAACCACAGGCAAGTTGAGCTCTTTTGCCATTTGCAGCTGTGTTCTGAATGCACTTCTCTGGTTATCCGGTGCAGAGTATTGTTTCGCGTAGTCCAGGCCTATTTCGCCGTAGGCAACAACGTGTTCCCTGTTTCCTGTAATGAGATTTTTCAGGTTTTTCCAGGTAGAAGAACCGATATTATCGACGTCATGAGGATGTATCCCGACTGTTGCTTTAATCATCGGGTATCGCTTTGCAAGATCAATTGCCCTGTTTGAACTCAGTTCATCGATTCCGATGGTTATGATATGTTTTACACCATGAGTTATCGCCCTTTCAAGCACATCACTGAGGTCATTGTCATAGCTTTGCATGTCAAGGTGACAGTGGCTGTCTATGAAGTAGTGGTCACCTTTCATGGACGGTATAGGCGCTTTGTTTTTCTTCATGGTATGTCTTGTAGCAGATTCAATCTGCTCCCGCAATACTCTTATTTCTGAAAAAAAACCATTCCGTTTAAAGGTAAGTCGTTATAATATAAATCGTTGTGTCAAAAACATACTATTGCATGAGGGGGGGTACATGAGTGTAGAATCACTGAGGGCCAAAAAAAATAAACAGGCGAGAGGTCTAGAGCCTGCTGAGTTGGTCCTGAAAAATTGTCACTTGGTCGATGTTTTTTGTGGGGAGTTGAAAGAGGCTGATGTAGCTATCTGTGGTGACACCATTGTTGGTATCGGTGATTATTCCGGAGTTGAGGAGTTCGATTGTAGAGGGGGGATTGTATGCCCAGGTTTTATAGAGGGGCATATTCATATAGAAAGTTCAATGCTCAGTCCAAAGCAGTTTGTTGATACTGTCTTGCCGCATGGAACTACCACTGTCATCTGTGACCCTCATGAAATAGCAAACGTCGCTGGGATTACCGGTGTTCGATATTTGCTCGAGGAGAGTGAGGGGCTTTCCTGTTCAATATTTGCAATGGCTCCTTCCTGTGTGCCTGCAACCCATCTTGAAACATCCGGGGCTGACTTGCTGTCACAAGACCTTGTGGAGCTAATGCAGCTTCCTCAGGCCCTGGGACTTGCTGAGATGATGAATTTCCCCGGGGTACTGTTGCAAGATAAAGAGGTTGTGGCAAAACTGGTAGCTGCCGGGAAACTTGGTGTTCCGATTGATGGACATGCTCCAGGTCTTAGTGGAAAAGATCTTCAGGCTTACATTGGAAATGGTGTGATGTCTGATCATGAGTGCAGTACTGCCGCGGAGGCTCTTGAAAAGCTTTCTTCCGGGATGTATATTTTTATCCGTGAAGGGTCAACTGCAAAAAATCTCACAGCATTGCTTCCAGCAGTGACTGAAAAGAACAGCCACAGGTGCCTTCTTGTGACAGATGATTGTCATTGTGATGAATTGCTTAAGGAGGGGCATCTTGACCGCATCCTAAGGAAAGCTGTCAGGCTGGGACTTGATCCAATTACAGCGATTCGGATGGTTACCATAAATGTGGCCTCTTTTTTCGGTTTGCGAGATCGGGGGGGCATTGCACCTGGTTTTCGTGCAGATCTTGTCCTGTTTGACGATTTACAGGATATACGGGTCAGGACAGTTTACTCCGGTGGGCAGCAGATCGGTGTTCGACCAGGTGAGACGGAACTGGTTTCTGCTGATTTACTGGAAAGGTATCCGAGGGTATTTGATTCTGTGAATGTAAAAACAGAAGGTCTCTCCTTTGAGATTCCTGCAAATGGAAAAACCGCGCGAATTATCCGGGTAAAAAAAGATGAGTTGATTACTGACTCCGTGGAGTGTGATGTTAAAATAATTGATGGAATGGCAGTGGCCGATAAAGACCGTGATATTGCAAAACTGGCGGTTATTGAACGTCATCATTGCACCGGTAATAGAGGAATTGGTTTTGTTCAGGGTCTGGGGCTGAAAAAAGGTGCCTTGGCCTCAACTGTTGGTCATGATTCGCATAATATTACCGTGGTTGGGGCCAATGATTATGATATGCATCTTGTGGTGAAAACAATCATCGCTCAGGGTGGGGGGCTTGCCGTTGTTTGTGATGGTGAAGTAAAAGCCAGGCTGGTACTTGATGTTGCAGGACTTATGTCTTCAGCAGCCCCCAGGGTGCTTGCTGCAAATTTTTCAAAATTGCTTGAAGCGGCGTTGGAGCTGGGGGTTACAGTAGATGATCCGTTTATGCTGATGAGCTTTATGGCCCTTCCGGTGATTCCTCATTTGAAAATGACTGATCTCGGCTTAGTCGATGTTGACTCCTTTTGTCTGACTGACCAATGGTTGTAAATAAACAATGAGCATTCGGAAAAAACTTGTAAAAACAAGTGGATGTCGGTGTTTTGTTGCGGTTTTGTGTGGAGCTTTGCTATATCAGTATGATTTTTTTAGGAAAAATCAAAAAAACAGCTTCATATCAAAATGAATCTGTCGTATACTAACAAGCGATATGGTATGTCTAGCATCTGTTTTATTTAACGAATATAATCTTTTCCAGGTGGTTGTTCTGGAAAAATAAAAATTGTAATATTAATAGTATATGGCCTGTTGGCAGGGTTGATAAGCTCAGTTGTCATTTGTCTTTGGGCTGATATCCGGTAAATAGTCGAGAAGAGTCGATGGAAATGGCTCGTAATTAAGGAAAGAGGTACTTGGCATGAATTATGGAATAGTCAGTCAAGAGCAGCTGGAACAAATCGATACGATTTTATCCAGTAAGCTCATCAAACTTGGTGTCGACTGTGTCATCATCATTGATATGGCAGGAAATATTATTACTGCCAAAGATAATGGTGAAAGTAAGTATGATGTCTATTCGTTTGCAGCGCTTGCCGCCGGAAACTTCGCCACTGTGGATGCCATGGCCAAGCTGGTTGGTGAGGCAGAGTTTTCATTGCTTTTTCATAAAGGCCAGGAATCAAATATTCATTTTAGTAAAATAGACGATGAACTGCTCCTTATATCAATGTTTGGAAAGGATATTTCTCTTGGATTTCTTCGCTTAAATGTGGTGGAAGCCATTGAGCAGATTCGAAAAGTCTGGGATACTAATAATGGTTGATACATGTTCTTTGTACTCTTTTTTACATAGTGTGTTCGTTAGATATTTGGGGGTAAATCCTTGAGTTTTATCAACTTAAAAGAAAAGGTTGTTCAGGTCAAGATCGTATATTATGGACCTGGGAGGTGTGGGAAGACTACCAATCTGGAATATGTGAACAGAAAGTTCCGTGATCAGATCCAGTCAGAGATGGTTAGTTTAAAGACCCATGGCGACCGCACCCTGTTCTTTGATTTTCTCCCCTTTGATATGGGACAGATCAAAGGATATGATATTAAAATTCAGCTTTATACGGTGCCGGGCCAGGTAAAGTACAATGCCACTAGGAAGCTGGTTCTAAAAGGAGTGGATGGCGTTGTGTTTGTGGCAGATGCCATGGAAAAGCAGCGCGAAAAAAATATTCGTTCACTCAATCAGCTCCATGAAAATCTTCAAGCCTACAAAGAGTCAATTTTTAAACTGCCCCTGGTGATTCAGTACAATAAGGTGGATTTAAAAGATCACGGCGTTCCCATCTTACCCACCGCTGTTTTACGAAAAGATCTTAACAGCCGATTAAAAGTACCAGATTTTGAAGCAAGTGCAATTACAGGATATAATGTAGCAGCAACCTTGAAAAAGATAATCTCCTCAACGGTTGTCTCTATACAGAAAAAATTACTCTAGGGAAGAAACGGTGACACAGCAGAGCGGAAATCAATTTGATGATGATCTGACCGTTGGTATGGATGACGATGGATCTTTTTCTACGGATTCTATAGACTTGTTCGAATTTACTGGTGATGAAGAATCTCCAATCGCCCGGTTAAAGACGATAATCCTTTCAATTGACTGGGAAATCAACGACGATATCCTGCAGCAGCTAGATGATGAGCTTGTTGATCTCGGGGATATCTGGGCAGGTGATAAAATCAAACAGATCTATATTCAGGGCCTGAACAAGATTGGAAAATATATTTACAAGGAAAAGGCCAATGCCCATCCCAATGCCATTAATCTTCTTATTACTTTTTATCATAATCTTGAGAAGATTGTCGCTGCTGGTGATTCAATGAGTGAGGAAGAGAAAAAGGAGCTTCTTCTTCAGGATGTTAAAAAGTTTGATCAGTTGAAATCTCATATTGGCAAGTCAGAGAGTAGTCCTGCTGGTGATTCTGCTTCTGGACCTGTTGCCGGACTTTCCGAAAGTGATGATCAGGAAGGTGAACTCAAATCTTTGAAGGCTCTTGTCCTTGGGATCGACTGGGAAATAAGTGAGGAAGGATTACAGAAGCTCAGTGACGAAGTACAGCGCCTTGAGGGTGTGTTCAGCCAGAATAAGGCCAAGCTTATTCTCCTTCAGGGTATCGGGGCGCTCAGTTCTTATATTAACAAAATGAGGAGCCGGTCGAACGGAAAAGTCTTTCCATTGCTGCACTCTTTTTACGATGTTCTTGAAAAAATTTCTTCCAAAGAGCTCCCCGCCGCTGAGGAAAAGCAGTTACTCCTTGCTGAGGTTGAAAAATTTAATACTTTTAAAGAAGAGATTGCTCTTGCCAAGTCTCAAACCGCAGCGTCTGCAGGTCATGTTTCTGTAGTACCGGAATCGGAACCGGAAAAAGCCGTTGATGAAAAGGAAAATGAAATATTGCCTGTTGACGAAGGTGAGGAAGAACTTCAAGTAGCCTCTGATGTTGACTCCCGCCTGGCATCCGTTTTTGGTGATGATGAATCGGATATTGAAGCACTTGCTGATAAAGATGTAGCCCTTGCAGGAGTTAATGTAGAGACGGATGCAGATGATGACTCGGATGAAGAGGCACTGCCTTATCAAGATGGTGCTGTTGCTCCAGCCCTTGCAGAAGCTGATCAGGAAAGCAGCTTCAGTGTCGAAAAACTCGCTGAAGAACTGGCCGAACCTGTTGGAGTTGACGAAGGGGACGACCTCACAGCAGATGATGCGCCTTTGCCGCCTGGTGTTGATGTTGAAACTGAGGCAGATGACGATTCTGATGAAGAAGAACTGCCCTTTGAGGATGGTGAAATAGCTCCTGCATTAAGTGCAAATGTCGGTGAACAGGGTTTTGATGAGGAGAGTCTCACCACTGAGTTCGGTGAAGATGATACTGATGATCTTGATGACAGGTTGGATTCTTTTTTTGATGATGAGGTTGAGTCTTCATCCCTGGAATGGGAAAGCTATGAAATGTCCGGTTCCCAGGACGAATCTGAACGAATCGATGATAGCGAGCTTGCGGTTGCATTAAGTGACAGCGATGAGGATAGTCCTTCTAGTGAATCTTCCGTTACTGCTTTTTCAGACGACGGAGAAGCTCTTAAGGATGTGATTGAAGAGTTGGCAGCACGTGAGGTCGTAGAAGATGGAGCAGGGGGTAAACCCGAACCATCCCTTCTTGACGAGGAGTTGCCTTCCGAGGCTGGTGATGACGTTCTTGAAGATGCTATTGAAGACAAACTGTCCTCCTTTTTTGATGACGATGTTCCTTCTCCTGTGGCTGAAGAGGCTGATGAGGATGAACCGGAAACCATTCTTCAAGATGAAGAAGATTCCAGTGATATTGATATTGAAGACGAAGATCCAACAGGAGGGCACCTTGCATTCCTCGATGAAGATATTGCCCACCCCGATCAGGGTGAGGGTCCAGAAACACCCATAGTTGAAACCAGTGACCATGACCTGGAGGAACAGTCAGGAGAACGTGTTTCCGCGCTGGATGATGATACTGATTTCGATGAAGAGGCCTTGGTTCCCTCTGATGAAGAGGAAGATTCTTTCTTAGCTGAAGCACCCGTCGAGGAACATGAGGAAGCTGTCTTTTCCGAAGACACCATAGAAGCACATGAAGAAACTGTTGTTTTTGAAGAGGCAATGGAGGAGCCAGTAGATACTATCCTTGACGAGAAATCTGAGAAGCTTGTTTCTGAAGAAACTCTTGAAACCGCCCTTGCGGCTGAAACCTTTGAAACCGTTTTTGAAGAGTCAAAGGATGATGAGGAAGATGATGCGGGCCCACTATCCTTTCTTGATGAAGAGGAAGGTCTTCATTCAGCTGAAGGTGAATTGTCTCAGGAGAGTGAATCTGATGAAGATATTGATGAAACTGCAGATTTATTTGAAGATGAGGAGATAGAGTTTACGCTACCAGGAGAAATCACCCAGGAGATAGTCTCAGAGTTTGTAGATGAACCTGATTTTTCTCAGGATGATGAAATTGATTTCATGGTACCTGGTGAAAAAGATGAAGTCCAGGATGCAGGGTTCGATATCTCAGGGGCTCAGCAGGAGGAGGTTGTTTTTGAGGTTGTAGCCGATGACGTTGAGATTGATCCCCTGCCTGGTGAAGAATATGCCGATGAACCTGAACTGCAGGAAGAGTCTGAACAGGATATGACCGATGTTATGGCTGGCGATGCCCAGTCAGTGGATGTCGATTACAGATATCTGAGCCTGTGCATTGATAATCTTCATAAGGACATTAGTGAAGAAAGCCTTCAGGCTTTACTCGCTGAAATCAACAGAATGAGAGGGCGTAGCAGTTCACATAACACTGGTAAAATCTTCCTGCAAATGCTGTCAACGATTTGTCAGCAGCACCCTGGCACCATTGATACTTCGGAGGGTGGTGACCTTGACCTTGTAGATGATGTTTTTTTCGGATATAAGATGAATAGTTCTCCGGATGTCTCTTCGGATCAGGTACAGGAACATCTGTTAAGATGCACCAGTCAGGTGCTTTTGATGCAGCAGGGTAAGTGCAGAAAACCTCAGGGACAGAATATTGGTCTTGATACAGCTCAGAATCATCAGTACTCTTCTGCCACTGTTGTGTCTGACTTTATCTCAGAAGACGATGAAAAACTCAAAGCCTTTGTTCGGGAAGAACTTGCAGATATAAAGAGACTCTTTCTTGAGGAAATAAAGAGTTTACGCAAGGAGTTCGCTGGAAAATAGATTGAATCCTGGTATGTTATGAGGCCTGTTCTGTGAAGAGCAGGCCTTTTTTTGTTCTAGCGATTGAGGGCCAGAATCGTCAAAATCCCATAGGTGAACAACCAGAAAATAATATATGTAAGAAGAGGGGTAAAGAATCTGTTCTTCTTTTGCAGGAGGGCAATGGCAACAATAAGGCTTGCTGGATATATGACGCCCGCCAGTATTGATGGAAGATACCGTAGCAACTCCTGGAGACCAAGAAAAAACCAGGGTCCGTTAATATGGAATACTCCGAGATGGTCTGCTTCAAAAGGGGCTGCAATAAGGATTGAGAAAATCAAAATTGATATGGTAAGAGTAACATGATGGCTGAAGGCGACCCTGTACTTCCTCACATGACTCCATGCCAGCCAGCCCCACAGGACGCCAAAACCAATAATGTGGTTAATGTAGATCCGTTTCATCCCATTATCTGTAATGGAAAAAAACAGATCATTTATGTTTTTACCTATAAAGGGGATATCGAGTAAAATAGCCTCGGCAATCATGCCAGCTGAGAATCCGGTGGCGTCACCCCGAAGGACATACCCGGTAAAGAGAATGAGAATCACTACTGGTAGTGTTGCTGTGAGCATTATCCATTGTTTGCTGCTGTAGTCAGCCGTTTTTTCAAAAGTTGCGATTAGGTGACAGAGGCAGAAAAGAAAGAAAATCTGGCTTGAGTAGAAATGGAGAGACCTGAAATAGGCTCCGTACGGGACGAGCATGTCGAGTGTTGATACAGAGTAAAGGGGTGTTGCGGGATCATACTGCAACCCTACTACAACTCCGGAGAGTACGGATATATAAAGGGATATGAGAGAAAAATTTCCCCAGCGTAGTTCTTTAAATATGACCAGAATACTTCTCACAACGGTCTCTTTTGACACTTAGATAGTGACAATGTATCCACCGTTTTCTTTGAGTTTCTCGACCTTAAACTTGTCAAGAGACCTTTTGGCAGGACCATTGAGAACCACCCCTTCTTTGGAAAATCTGCTCTGGTGGCATGGGCATTCCAGCAATTGCTCCTTCTCGTGAAATTGTACGGTGCAACCGAGATGAGTGCATTTTCTGGACAAAGCCCATGCACTTTCACCATCATCAAAAAGGATAAAATTTTTACCAAGGTAGAAGCCTCCAGGCAGGAGTGTTTTGGCGATGGTTATGGTTTGAGGTTTTTTGGGAATGGAATATCCAAGAAAACGGATAATCGGATAAAAAGCTGCGATACTTAAAAAGAAAAGGAGGAACTTTCTTTTTGTTCTGGATTGGAGTCTTGTTTCAGTGGGTTTCATGGCGATCAGAGGTACGTCTGTTACTGCTGCTGTGAAAATGCAGTAAGCAGTTTCTGGTTAACATGTTCGGGAACCAGTTCACAGACATCACCGCCGTGCCTAGCAGCATCTTTAATGATGGATGAACTGATATATATCCACCTGAATCCCGGCATCAGAAAAATAGTATCTACCTCACGTTCCAACTTTCTGTTCATGAGGGCAAGCTGAAACTCATAGTCAAAATCTGAAACGGCACGGAGTCCACGAATGATCGCCTTGGCTCCCTTTTCTGAGGCATACTTTATCAAGAGTCCAGAAACACTCTCCACCTCAATCCTGGAATAGTCATCGGGAAAGCACTGCCGTACCATTTCCATCCTGTCGTTAAGAGAAAACAACGGTTCCTTGCCAGGGTTTATGGCTATGGCAATGATGACTTTGTCAAAGAGGTTAAGTGCCCTGTCAATAATATCGAGATGGCCCATGGTTATGGGGTCAAAGGTTCCAGGATAAATGGCAAGATTTTTTGTGTGTTGGTGAGTTGTCTCTGTTGGCATTATTTTATTGTTTATGGAAGGCATGGCATCAGGATGATTCAGAGGTATAAAACCAGAATCCGGTTTCCCCATATCGTCGCTGGTCATATAAGGTGAGTTTGCCAAAAGATTCGGCAAGTGTTTCACCACTGAACTCTTCAGCAATCACCAATGTCCCGGATCTGAGATGAATACTATTACTTAAATCGGTAAGACTCCTGGCTGCCAGTCCTTTTTTATAAGGTGGGTCGAGAAAAACAATATCAAAAGGAGTGCCCTCAAGCACGGTGCTGTCAAGGAAATTGAGTCCGCGAGCGAGATCACATTTTACGATAATGGCCTTTTTGTGCCCCTGCAGGTTCATCCCCTGAAGACAGAGGTTGCAGTTCTTGTGTATGAGATCCAGGGCGTTGCGGGCGTTATCAACAAATACAACCTGTCCAGCACCTCTGCTGAGAGCCTCAATACCGAGGGCGCCGGTTCCTGCATACAAATCCAGAACCCGTGCTGCAATAAGTGTATTCCCGAGAATACTGAAAAGTGCTTCTCGGGCTCGGTCACTTGTTGGTCTTATGACATTTGATTGCCCGGCAGGGGTAAAGAGTTTTCGCCCTCTGGCCAGGCCACTTATAATTCTCAATTATTTATATTCAGTAATAAAGGTTTCAGCAATCTGGACCGCATTGAGAGCGGCGCCTTTCAGAATGTTATCTGACACAACCCAAAGATTAATACCATTGTCGATGGATTCATCCTCGCGGATACGACCAACCAGTGTCTCAAACCTACCGGCACAGTCAATGGCCAGCGGGTACTGCTTATTTTCAGGATCGTCAACCAGTTTGACACCGGGTGCGTTACTCAAAAGTTTTTTGACTTCAGCTACTGTGATTTTACTTTTTGTTTCAATGTTCACTGATTCAGAATGACCATAGTATACAGGTACTCTTACTGTGGTGGCTGTAATACCTATGGTCTCATCCTCGAAAATCTTTCTGGTTTCATTGACCATTTTCATTTCTTCTTTGGTATATCCATTGTCAAGAAAAGAGTCAATATGAGGAAGACAGTTGAAGGCGATCTGATGAGGGTATACAGTGGCAGAGATTTCTTTTCCTGCGGCGTATGCCTTAACCTGACTGTCGAGTTCTTCAATGGCCTTGGTGCCAGTTCCAGACACTGCCTGGTAGGTGGATATGACCAGTCGTTTTATTCCAACTTTGTCAAGAATAGGTTTGAGCACAACCAGCATCTGAATGGTGGAACAGTTGGGATTAGCAATGATACCATGATTTTTGTAATCGGCGATGGCATGGGAGTTGACTTCTGGTACTACAAGCGGGATTTCAGGATCCATTCGATAGGCGCTTGAATTGTCAATAACAACTGCTCCAGCGGCAGCAGCAGCAGGAGCAAAGTCAAGGGATCGGGTGGCACCTGCAGAAAAAGGGCGATGTCAATTCCTTCAAAGGCTTCTTTGTTCAGTAATTCAACTTCAAGATCCTTCCCCATAAAGGTAATCTTTTTACCAACAGAGCGTTTAGAAGCGAGGAGCCGAAGTGTGTTAATGGGAAAGTTGCGTCGTTTAAGAACATCAAGCATAGCTCCTCCCACAGCACCGGTAGCCCCAGCGATGGCGACATTATATTTGCATTGATAATCACTCATGTTAAAACCTTTTTTGCTTAATTATTGGTAAATATCTGTTTGGGTGCATCAATTTAATGAAAACTTGGAAGAGTAACAAATTTTTTATCAGGGGGCAATATAGATTGTTTTTAGAAAAGAAAAACCGCACAGATAATTATAGGCAGTGCGTCGAATCCAAACGATAATTATTTGAACTGAATCAGGGGTTTGGTTTGTTTGCGGATATGTTTTTTTTTTCCTGAATCGTATTCTGTTTACAATACCATAGACAGGCCCTGATGCAAGATAGAGCAGAAAAAGGGTAAACAACATAATTTGTGGTTCGGCTGCAACGAGGATAAAGAGTAGTAAAAAAGCAACAAGCACCCGAAAACGATTGATTTTAATGGTAGGGAGTTCTTTAAAACTGTAATAGGTATGGGTGGATACCATAAGATAAGAAAGGATGTAAACGAGCAACAGAAGGGAGATATGTTTCACCTCCCCGGTTATGCCAAGAAAGTGACTGAAGAGGACGGCGGCAGAAATCATCGCGGCGGCGGCAGGGCATGGAAGCCCTACAAAATTTTTCGAATCAGAACTGCTGTCCTGGGAGTTAAATCGTGCCAGACGAAGAGAGGTCATGGCAACGTAGAGAAAAGCTGCAAGCCATCCATAACGTCCATAAGGATGTAGAGCCCACAGGTAAGCAAGAACAGCGGGGGAGACACCGAACGAGACCATGTCGCAAAGTGAATCAAGCTCAGCTCCAAATTGGCTGGTACTGTGGGTCAAACGGGCAATCCGGCCATCGAGTGTATCAAATATAGCTGCCACAAGAATTGCAGTGGCAGACATTTTGAAATCAGAGTTAATGGCAGAAACAATAGAATAAAAACCACAGAACAGACTCGCAAGCGTAAACATGCATGGCAGCGGATAAAAGCGGTTGCTGGAGGGAGGCTGGGAGTTAGACATTGCTGTGCTCCTGAAAAAAGGAGAGTTTGGTGAAAGTCTTGTTTCTATTGTTATAAGTCATGTTAGGACAAGCTCGTTAAAACCTGAAATTGTAGATGGCTAAGTAGATAGGCATAGATTTCAAAAAACTTCACATCCGAGGTGCAAACATTGTCAATTGTTCCAGCGTTCCAGAGTACGCCGTAATGATTGACAATGTGAAGCAACGAAGGAGGTGAAGAGTGTTTACGACTCTATCATGTTAGGAAAAAGATACAAAGGATACAGTTTTGTTAAGCAAAAGAGGCAATGGCTGTCTGACCGGCCTTCACCTTTTGTCCAAGTTTAACATGGACAATGCTGCTGACTGGTATGTACAAATCAACTCTGGATCCAAATCGGATAAGGCCGAAGCGTTCACCACGTTGTACTGTGTCTGAAGGTTCAAGCCAGTTTACAATTCGTCTTGCTATAAGCCCTGCAACTTGAACAAAAGCCATCTGATCACCGGATTCAGTTTTGAGGATAACCCCACAACGCTCGTTCAAAAGAGCTCCTTTTTTGGAGTCAGCAGAATAAAACTGTCCAGGTTGGTAAACTATTTTTTCAACATCACCATCTATGGGGATCCTGTTGACATGGACATTGAATACATTCATGAATATTGAAACTTTAAGCATTTGCTGTTGAAAGTAAACGTCATCAAAGATTTCATCAATGATGATTATCTTGCCATCTGCTGGGTAAATAAGCTTTTCCGGGGCGGCATCAGTCATCCGTTCAGGATCACGAAAAAAGGCGACAACGAACGTTGTGATGAAGAGTGCGGGCCAGGCAAGAAATTCGTATCCGAGAATGGCTGTGATCAGAGTTACAAAGGCGGCGAAAGCAATAAACGGATAGCCTTCACGGGCCAATGGAATCCTTGGTTGAGTCATAGTTGTTTATCTGATAGTGGTGCATTGAAAAAGTGAAAAAAAGCAGATGACGATAAGCATCGAAATCTGCTTTTTAGTAAAATACCAAACGGGCCTGGTTGCAAAAGCCTTGCTGTTACTTTTTGGGAGCACGGGCCATGGCAATGGTACCTGTACGAACAATCTCTTTTATACCAATGGGACGAAGGATGTCGATAACAGCCTGAATCTTGGATGCAGGTCCAGTAATTTCAACTGCATACGATTTCGGGCTGACATCAATAACTTTACCGCGAAAGATGTCGATAACACGAAGTACCTCTGCGCGAGTGGTGTTCTCAGCCTTGACACGAATAAGGGCCATTTCCCTTTCCACGAACTCGCCTTCACTGATATCAGTAACCTTGATAACATCAATGAGTTTGTGGAGTTGCTTGGTAATCTGTTCAACAATAGCATCATTACCATTTGTTACCAAGGTCAGGCAGGAGAGTGAGGGATCCAGAGTCACTGCAACACTGAGGCTTTCAATATTGAAGCCTCGGCCACTGAACAGGCCAGTAACCCGGGAAAGAACTCCTGGTTTATTTTGAAGAAGAACTGAAAGCGTATGTTTCATCGGTTTATCCTGTGAATAAATATATATGTGTTCATAAGATGACAAAAATCTGCCACCTTTCACCTTTTAATATTGTGCTGGTATGCGAAACACTATTAAACAAGAAGCATCTCAGTGGTGGCCTTTCCTGCAGGTACCATTGGGAAGACGCCCTCTTCACGGGCAATACGAAAATCAAGAACAACTGTACTTGTCTTGACAGCCTCTAAAGCCTGCTTAATGGTTGCTTCCACTTCGCTGGTTTTATCGCAGCGTATTCCAACTGCACCATATGCTTCGGCAAGGGCAACAAAATCAGGGGTGACTTCCATGACTGTGGCGGCGTAGCGTTTATTGTAGAAAAGTTCCTGCCATTGGCGAACCATGCCGAGGTAGTTATTGTTTAAGATACAGATAATCACTGGACATTCGTATTGCTTGGAGGTTGCCAGTTCCTGAATGTTCATCTGGATTGAACCATCTCCTGCCACATCAATGACAGTTGCCTCGGGAAAAGCCATTTTGGCACCAATGGCTGCAGGGAGACCATATCCCATGGTTCCCAGACCACCGGAGGTAACCAGTCGTCTTGGCTTATTGAATTTGTAAAACTGGGCAGCCCACATCTGGTTCTGGCCGACCTCTGTAGTGATAATGGCATCGCCACCAGTGAGTTCATCTAATTTTTCAACAACAAATTGTGGTTTGATGGTTTCACCCTCGTCAATGTAGGCCATGGGGTGTTTCCTGGTCCATTCTCCAATTGTTTCAATCCACTGGTTGTGGGTTGCTCCAACTTCTTCAAGATTTTAGTCACTGGCAGCAAGCCAGTTGTTAATTGCAGTGAGAGCATGTTTGCAATCTGCAACGATTGGGATATCGACGGTGACATTTTTACTGATGGATGTTGGGTCTATATCAATGTGAATGATCTTGGCGTGAGGTGCGAAGGCATCAATACGACCGGTTACCCTGTCGTCAAAACGGGCACCAACAGCAATGAGAAGGTCACTTTTCGCAACTGCCATGTTTGCAGTATAGCTTCCGTGCATTCCAAGCATTCCCATTGAAAGAGGATCTCTACCTGGAAAACCACCAAGGCCCATGAGGGTCATGGTTACAGGGATATTGAGTTTCTTTGCAAGTGTTGTCAGCTCTTCGTTGCTATCTGACAGAATAACACCGCCACCAACATAGAGAACAGGTTGTTTGGCTTTGAGAATCTCTTTACAGGCCTTTTCCACCTGTCCCATATGTGGTTCATATGTGGGCTGGTAATTCTGCATGCGGATCGGTTTTTTCTCACTGAATTCCACCATGGACGCTACAACATCTTTGGGAAGATCAATAAGAACAGGACCTGGGCGGCCGGTACGGGCGATATGAAAAGCTTCCCGTAAGGTCGGCACCAGATCCTCAGCTTTGCTGACAAGATAGTTATGTTTGGTACAGGGACGGGTAATACCCACGATATCGACTTCCTGGAAGGCATCGTTGCCAATCAGCGGGGTTGGTACCTGACCTGTGAGGATAACCATGGGAATGGAGTCCATGTAGGCGGTGGCAATGGCGGTAACACCATTAGTGGCACCGGGCCCGGAGGTCAGCAGGGCGACCCCTACATCGCCGGTTACACGGGCAAAGCCATCTGCCGCATGAACAGCACCTTGCTCATGGCGGACCAAGACATGATTGATTTCAGAATCCATAAGGTTGTCATAGAGGTCAATTACCGCACCACCAGGAAAACCAAAGATTGTCTTAACCCCCTCTTCAAGGAGGCATTGTATAATGGCCTCAGAGCCTTTAATTTTTCCCATGAACCCTCTTCCTTTCAAATGTGTTGAGGTTTTTAGAAAAGTTGTCAATTACAATATGTAACGTTAAACTGCTATAAGAAGAGGAAATATATCTTCCAATGGAGTGGATGTCAATATCTCAAGAAGAAACTGGCTAAAAAACGCATTAAATTTGCTGATTTTATTATTATAAGAGAATCCATGCTTGACAAGTTACCGCCATGGTGATTATTTAATCTTATATCATTTGATAAAAAATCTGAGGAATCTATGCAATTTATTAACATCCTATTACTTCTGCTACCAGCCCTGCTTAGGGACTCAACTGTGGTGGAAATCGGAGAATTCTGAAAGGTTCATAGAAAAATAAACTTGAAAAAACCGAAAGGGCCGCAGCGTTAAACTGCGGTCCTTTCTCGTTTATGCCCAGTGAAATGATTGCGATCAACTCACAACTTAAATTCGGGCAATGAAGAGGGAGAACAATGAAAGCCGAAGCCGTAAGTAAATACAAACCATACCCAGGAGTTAATCTTCCTGATCGAACCTGGCCTGATAAGGCGATTATTAAAGCACCACAATGGTGTAGTGTAGACCTTCGTGATGGGAATCAGGCACTGGTACAACCCATGGACCTTCGGCAAAAACTCGAGCTCTTTCAACTTCTTGTTGATGTGGGTTTTAAGGAAATAGAAGTGGGTTTTCCCTCAGCTTCACAAGTTGAATATGATTTTGCCCGTACCCTGATTGATAAAGGCCTGATTCCCGCTGATGTGAGAATCCAGGTTCTCACTCCTGACCGTGAACATCTCATTAAAAAGAGTTTTGAGGCAGTGAAGGGTGCCAGGAATGTGGTAATGCATTTGTACAACTCCACTTCGACACTGCAGCGTCGTGCAGTTTTTAAAATGAACCGTGAAGAAATAACAGCTCTTGGTGTTCAAGGTGCCCGGGTGATTATGGCAGAGGCCTGTAACTGTCCGGAAACAGATCTTCACTTTGAGTATTCTCCGGAGAGTTTTACGGGTACCGAACTTGATTTTGCCCTTTCCATCTGTGAGGCGGTGATGGCGGAGTGGGGACCCACAGAAGAAAAACCGGTTATTATTAATCTTCCTTCCACCGTTGAGATGGCAACACCAAATGTGTATGCCGACCAGATTGAATGGTTTTGCCGCAATTTGAAAAATCGCAGGGAGGTCATCGTCAGCCTTCATGCTCATAATGACCGCGGTTGTGCTGTTGCTGCAACTGAACTTGCTCTGATGGCAGGGGGAGACCGAGTGGAAGGAACCCTTTTTGGAAATGGTGAACGAACGGGTAATGTGGACATTGTTACCCTTGCACTCAACATGTTTACCCAGGGGATAGATCCAAAGCTCGATCTTCATGACATCAATCGTCTGATTAAGGTGTCTGAACAGGTTACTGATATTCCAGTCCATATCAGGCACCCATATGCCGGTGAACTTGTTTATACTGCCTTCTCCGGCTCCCACCAGGATGCGATTAACAAAGGAATGGCCCTCTGCGAGAAAGAGGGTAGAGGGATATGGGAAGTTCCATACCTTCCGATAGACCCGGGTGATGTCGGCAGAAGTTATGAGTCTATTATCCGGATTAACAGCCAGTCAGGGAAGGGAGGGGTTGCCTATATAATGGACCGTGAGTTCGGGGTGAAAATGCCCAAGGAGATGCATCCTGAATTTGGTACAATTATTCAGAAGGTATCTGATGAAGCCGGGCGGGAGTTGCAGGTTTCTGAGATCTGGGATTCTTTCGAAAGAGAATATCTGCAGAAGACAGTCCCCTATTCACTCTACAGTTTTAATGTGGTAAAACGCCATATCGACAGTGATTCAAAAGGGTCTTTTGCGGAAGTGGAGGCTGAAGTTAATGTTGATGGTGAAAGAAAGTTCATCAAAGCTGAGGGAAATGGCCCGCTGGACGCATTTTGCGAAGCGCTGCGTTCTGGAATTACCGGGAAATTTACGCTGAGCAGTTATCATGAGCATGCCTTGAGCAAGACTTCAAGTTCTGAGGCTGTTGCCTATATTCAGCTGACCATGGTTGATGGCACCAAAAAATGGGGGGTGGGGATGGATACCGATATTATCGTTGCTTCCATTAAAGCGGTACTGAGTGCTCTAAACAGAACAATTAGAGAATTTTAATCAAAAATACTACATGCCGGGAGAACAAGTATGAAGATGTTACATCTTAGTGAAACTCGAGAGTTTGATGAAAAGAAATTCAAACGATTTCTGCTCCATGATTCAGCGTATTTTAGGATCTTGAACTTTAATCTTGCTGCCGGGCAACTGTTTCCGGTGCACCGTCACCCTGCTGAGGGTCAGGTCAGCATCCATGTTGTTGAGGGGAAAGGTTTCTTTCTCGGGGATGAAGATACTGAAATTCCGGCTGAAACGGGCGATATTCTGGTAAGTGATATCAATGAACCCCATGGTGTTCGAGCTGATACCGATATGCGTATTCTGGTGACCATTGCGCCACCATTTTGATGCAGGTGGGTTACTATAGTGCCTGTCCGGGAATGGGTTTTTTCTGACTTTTCGTTGTTTTAAAAAATATTACCCAGTCACTAGGAGTCTGTCGGAGTTAGAACTTCTATTAAAATAAAAAACCGACAAACCATTTTGAAAATTGCAGTAAACAAGAACTTTTGCAGCATGGGGCAAACTTTTTGATCGATAAGAGCCCCAACCCTGTTTAGCTTGTATCGCATTTTGCTTATTGTATCCGCATCTTCTGGCAAAGGATTTTGATGGGCAAATCGTTCAACAATAGATTGATTATGTTTTTCTCGACCAGGTGGGATGAATGGTTCTACCTCGGCTTTCTCACAGAAT
>JAJRQL010000168.1 GCA_024280265.1 Deltaproteobacteria bacterium | reverse complement strand
TTGTATATTCAGTAATATACTTCATTTCACCGCATGTTCCAAGCTATCAATAAACATGCTATCAAAAATATCTTCATCCACGGCATTTCATGTAACTACACAAAATACCGTCGTTTTATGCTTTCCGGCCAAACACTACTTACAACCTCAGGTTTTCACAAGATTGTAATTTAAAATGATTGTGGTTGATGTGTTTTTGTGTCAAGCATGGATTCTATTTCTTTCAGTTTTTGTACCTGTTGTTCCAAATCTTGAATTCTACGTTGATAAGAGAGTATTTTGGTGTCAAGTTGCGATTTCGCTGCTTCCAGTTCCTCACAGCTCTTTTTTTCCTTCAGATAGAGATTCCAGTTTTTGTCCAAATATTTTTTTTGTAATTCCACGTTCCTTTGGACTACATAGAGCAACCCGGAAACGCTTTGTCGACTGTCTTTGGTTTTTTGAATATTTTCCAGAAGGATATCTTCTCCCTTACTCATTTGTTTTACGGTAGCCCGGCTATGCAGTGATAAGCAGAGAAGCCTGTTGAGATCAGGGGGGGGGATTCCGAATGAATTGAGTCCGAGAATGCCTTGAATTCGGTGGCGATATCCTCAGTCGTGAGATCTTTTGAAGAGGCAAGGCAGGAAAGAACTTCATCGACAGATATCAAACACATGTTTTCTCTGATTTGTGGATGACAGGCGGAGAAGAGAAAAATGCTGATGAGGATAGGTAGGCTTTGTTTCATTTATTCAGCCCTCTTTTTCTGATCGTGCAGTATCTGTCAATGGAAAACTCACCAGAAAATGGCCTCCTGACGTGTGATCGAGAACAGTGATGGTGCCGTTATTTTGCGAGACATATTCTTTTACTATGGCGAGTCCGAGCCCACTTCCCTGTGTGTGACGAGAGTTGTCACTTTTAACCTGATAAAAGGGCGAAAAAATTTTATCTTTTTCTTCTGGAGGTATAGCTGGACCGGTGTTTGATATGACGCATTTTACTTCACTGTCTGTCTTTCTCATAGTGCATCGGACAATGCCGTTTTTTGGTGAAAATTTCACAGCATTGGAAAAAAGATTTTCAAAAAGTGTTTCTATCTGCCTTTTATCAGCCAGTATGGTCGCAGCCACCAGATGGAGGTCGAGATGAATATTTTTTGCAAGCATTTGAGTTGTCTGTTCAGATGCGGTTTGTTCCAGCAAAGATTTAAGTGAAATGAGAGAATGGCTTTTCGGCTTTCCGCCTGCCTTGGCCATATTAAAATCCAGTATAGTATCTATCAATTTTTGCAGTTTGATACAATTTTTTGTGAGGATTTTTGTTACAGCATATTGTTGTTTGTTTAATGAACCAACAAGTTCCTCCTGCAGAATTCCAGAACCTTCCCTGATAGATGCCAGTGGGGTTTTCAGGTCATGGGAAATATGGGCAATAAATTTTGTTTTTTCCCGCTCGAGGTTGAACAGTCTTTCCCGCAGCCAATTGATTTTCTGGCCAAGTGCCTCGAGGTCTTTGGGGCCAGTGATTATAATAGGGGTTGAGAAGTCTCCCTTTCCCAGGCGGTCAATACCCTGGTCTATTTGATTAATGGGCTGGGAAATAATAAAAGCCAGAAGAAGGATCATTACAACTGTCAGCAAAATGAAACTGAGAGTCTGCCAGAGAAGTGTCTTTTGAGCAGCGAGTTTCGATGCCTTAAGTTTACTTAACTCGTCATTCATAAATCCATTTATAGCAGAGTTAATGAGTAAAGCACGCTTGTTCAGTTCAGAAAAGAGGGCCAGTGCGTTGGTGATATGTCTTTCCTTACTCTCTGGTCCTTGATGGGCCAACTGTAAAGAACTGAGGATCTTTCCTTCTCTGGCCTGAAATTGAATAAGCAATTTTCGAAAGTCCTGTTCCACCGGCAGCTGCTGCAGCCGTTGAAGGAGGATGTCAATTTTATCATGCCATACGGTGGCTTCCTGGAGATACTGTATTTCGCCTACAATGTCATACAGTCTTATATTTCGTTCTTCGTTTTTGATATATTCGAGTAACTCCTGTATATCACGGGTGGCGGAAACTTAATGTTCTACTAAGGTAACACTTTGGGAGACCAGCTTGTCGAGGTGGTTTCTTGTGGTGAAAAGACCTATGATGAGAGGCAGGGAGACAATAATCAGTCCACCTGTAACTAGATTGAGAAATGACCGTGGCCGGATGTGTTTCATAAGGGGAAAAAACAGACTGGAATGAGTGGTGGTATGGTATTCTTTCCAGGGTACCTTGCATAGTTGCCTTTTGGCGGTCTCGCAAGCTCACTGACCTCGCCCAACTTCGGTGACAAGTTCGTTTATGTGGGTTCAACCGTAGAGTATAGTTCCACACGGTATGTTTTTGTAGACTTTTTTTATAATTACGCGAAAAGCAACTTATGTCGGTTGGCAATAATGGAGACTCATGATAACACTTCCGTTCTCTGTTCATTAAATTGAGATTCTGTGTCCACTTTTTTCAACCTAGCGCAGTGTTTTTGACCCCTCAGCAAACTGCGCCATAATACCGCCAAAATTAAGGTTATAGGCGTCTATTTCAGGAGAGAATACTCTAGAAAAACGAGTGAAATCGATTTGCTGCCAGTCTCCGGACTCAAACAGCTGCAGGTACGCAGCCAGATTTTCACGGTTCAGAGAGTAACTGCCACCGCTGGTATCATCATCAGCTATAAAATCAACGCCATGATGATAGTCATAGAGCATCACCAAAATCCAGGCCACCTCTGCAAAATGCCCTCCGCTCACCGTGAGTAAATCACCACCTGCAACACCCTCAAGGGCCTCCTGCTCCCAGTCAATACCAGAAACCACAAAGTCCTCACCAGCAGTCAACCGCATTTCCCGGGTCGCCATGATACTTCCAAGAGCCAACTGACTACTTGCAGCCCAGATGGCTCCAATTTTTTTTCCGAACCGCGTCTCATAACGATGATACAGGCCTTTGGTAACCCGGTAGCCCTCTTCCGCTGTCCAATCAGTTGGGACTACCTGCAGAAGGCGAGTCTTTCTGTCATCCTGGAGCGCATCAAGCAGCCCGCGTACTCGTCCGTCACTGAATACAGTAGCCTCGGCCCCTGCCAGTGCAATTATATTTAAAAACCCCTCATTATCAGTCATTTTCCTGTAAAATCCCTGGTTAATTATGGCCAGTGCGGTTTCTCTCCCCAGACCAAAATCATCCATTCTCCGACTGCCAATCCAGTGGCTAAGCTGCTGACGCGGCCGGCCAAACTGTCGTTTCTCCCGCTCTGTTAGATCTCCAAAGAGCATGGTGTCAATACCAGCCTTCTGAGCCAGAGCCAATGATTTTCCGCCGATCCTCTTCTCGGCGACAACAATGAGGTAATCAGGCTTTTTAACACGGTTACTCACTTCCCGGGCCAGCTCTACTGCTTTTATATGGTCCCGCTCGGCATACAGAACTTCAAAGTCGATGTTGAGATCATCAGCCGCCGCCTGTGCCATGGAAATGATATTCCCCCAGAATTTTTCCTCTGTTGTGGATATGGCAATAAAAGTTACCTGCAACTTCCCCTCTCTCCCAACACAAACCTGAGGAAAAAAAATGGAGATACCTGCCCATAAAATACACAACAGAATGCTATACCGGTTGTTTTTCATTATCCCCCAGTACCTGTGCTATTATCTTTGAAAGTCTCTTAAAATCGACAGGCTTTTCTATATACTCTTTAATCCCCATGGCCAGTGCCTGTTCTCTGTCAATTTCCACACTAAATCCAGTACAGATAATTATTGGAAAATCTGGATTCAGGGAAAATATTTTCTCTGCAAGCTGCCTTCCGGTCATAAGAGGCATGGTCATATCTGTTATCAGTAAGTCAAATTTTTCCGGATACTGCTGCAATTCATGCAGTGCGGCAACAGGATCAGTGAAGCAGGTCACCTTGTAGCCCATTCCAGATATATACTCTTTAAATATATCCTGAATGGCTTTCTCGTCATCCACACAGATCAGGTGATATTCAGTACTGCTGATTGCAGTCTGCTGCTGTTCGTGGTGTCCCTTGCTCTCACCCGCCCTGTCAGCCAGAGGAAGGTAGATGTCAAAAACAGTTCCCTGGCCAAGAGTACTCTTTACCGCAATCTCTCCCCCATGTGATTCCACGATACCATGGACCAGAGACAGGCCAAGCCCGGTTCCTTTCTGTCCCCCCTTGGTGGTAAAGTATGGATCAAAAATTTTCTCCAGTATCACGCTGTCCATTCCACAACCATCGTCTGCAACCTGCAAGTGAAGGCAAGGTGAAGCGTCCCCATCTGCACTGCTTGGTAAATTACGCATAACACTTTTCAGATTGATGCTGATGGTTCCATTGTCAGACCCTATAGCCTGGTACCCATTTGTACACAGATTCATGAGCAGTTGATGAATCTGGGTCGGGTTTGCAAGGATCACAGCATCCATACTTTGCAGGTTTTCCTTGATAATAATATTTGCAGGAATAATGGAACGAAGCATCTTCAGTGTTTCCTTGATAAGGGGCAATACCTCAAGGACAGCACGCTCCTGCTCTCCTTTCCTGCTGAAAGTCAGAATTTGCTGAACCAAGTCCCTGGCCCTGAGGGTGGAGCTGTTAATATTGGCAAGGTAATCTGCAAGTTTCGGATTCTTTCCTCCCTCCAGCATCCTGCTCAGTTCGGTATAACCAAGAATCGCGGCAAGGATATTATTAAAATCATGGGCTATACCACCGGCAAGGGTGCCTATTGCCTCCATCTTCAGAGCCTGTTGCAACTCCTCCTCCATCCTCTTTCTTTCACTGATATCAAAAGCGGTACCGATCACATAAGAACGCCCCTCAATGTGGACCATGGTGCTATGATAAAGATAGGGCCTTGAAGTGCCATCTTTACCAACAGGATTAAGTTCAAGGGTCAGTGAAGGATTGAATGAATCATACGACTGAAGCGCATCTTTTATCTTTTTGCGGTCCTCTGGTGTGAAGAAACTGAGGATACTTCTCCCCTGCAACTCTTCCTCGCGGTAACCAGTCTCTGTCTCATGGTTTTTATTCCAGCGAATAAGCCGAAACGCATCCTCATACATGAAAAATATTCCGGGAAAGCTTTTTATCACCGCATCTATGAATAATTTTTCTTTTAATGTTTCCCGTTGGGAGCTCTTAAGATCTGTGATATCTCGACCTTCTGTAACAATATAGGTAAGTTGTCCGGAATCATTTACGACAGGTTTCAAGGAAAGGTCAATAGTACGCTTTGCTCCAGTTTCATCCGCAAATTCCACCTCAAAACGAACAAAGTTTCCCCTCTGAGCCTCCCGGATTGCTGCTTTAATCTTTTCTTTGAGTTTTTTATTCGCAACCCACCAAGGGCACTCGCAAAAGGAAAGCCCCACAAGATCCTCTTCCTTCTCCCGTATCAGAGCAAGGGATGCAGGATTTGCTGACAGTAAAACTCCATCAGGATCAAGGAGCCCCGTGAGCTGATAATGATTGTTCAAAATTGCCTTGAACCTGGCTTCACTCTGTTGCAGTTTTTCTGTTCTGCGACGAACGGTTTCTTCAAGTTTCCGGTTAATACCAATCAGGCGACTGTGCAAATAAAGAATAGCAACAAAAAGAAGTGTTATAACAAAAACATAAAAATATACATAAAGAGATGTATCGTACCATTCCACCTCAATACTCCCAATGGAGTTTCCATTATAGACAACTTCGGTGGAAAAACTGCTCACCGGAAACAGACCTGCAGAATCAAAAAAATTGCCCACGGCAGACAAGGGTGCGCCGCTGGCCCGGGAGAATACTTCCCCTGTTTCATCTTTCACTATCAGGGAATGATAGTGGTACTGTTCGGCTACGACATTGAGGTATTTTTGCGACTGGGCCGGACTGAGATCCCACAGAGAAGGGGCCACCACCTGAGCCTGTTTTTCCAGGTCTCTCTGCACCTGACGTCTGACATCATTGCTGTGCATAACAATAAACACGGCAACTGCGGCCAAGAGCGCCAAGGAAACACATCTCAAAAAAAGTGGCTTCGGTCTGGTCATTTGTCCCGCTGAAGAAGAAGGTTCCAACTGATGCCTGATTATATTGAAAGAACAGGTGGAAGTACAGAACTTTACTTTTTTCTGTTTTTTTCTGCTCCTGTCGGAATAGCTGGCTCCCCAACCGAGGCTGGATGAATACCATGAGCAGTTATGAAGTATCTAACCCGACAAGTCGGAAAACTTTTTAGAGTCGCTGGACTCTTTTGTAAAAACACCATGCAAGGGGCGTAAATACCTTAGTGGTAACTTTAACTTTCTGATTTCAAAAAGCTCTCATGGTTTCGTGTTTTTTTATTACAGTTTTTATGGAGTAAGACCCTGAATATAAATCAAGAAATTTTGACCAACTCTCCGAGTACCAGATGCAATATACATTCACACCAGTTCAGACATGACCTGGTTGGCAAAAACTCCCCCCCTTGTTGTCAGATGGAGAACATGATCCTCTAACACAAGCAGGCCTTCATTTATCATCCTTGTAAGATTTTCCCCATAATACTGTTCAAGATCAATACCATATCGCTTTTCAAGTACCTCAATAGAAACTCCGCAATGCATTCTCAGCCCCATTATCACAGTTTCTCTGAACGATTCCTCCCAGGTGAGGGTTTCACTCTCCACAGTAACTGTTTTGCCGTTTCCAATAAGTTCACAATACAATACCGGGTCGTTCTCATTACGACATCTCCTGTTCTCCAAAAAAGAGACCGCGCCTGCCCCCACCCCGAAATATTCACCATTTTCCCAATAAACAATATTATGCCGACACTGACTGCCCCTTCTCGCATAGTTTGATATCTCATACTGCTTCAGTCCCGCCTGTCCGGTGAGTTCCTCTGTGATTTTATCCATCTCAGCAAGCTGTTCCTCATCCGGCAAAATTCTTGTTCCCCGGGCCAGTATTCTCTCCAGGGGTGTCTTCTCCTCTACAGTGAGCTGATACAGGGATAGATGATTCCCCCCCAGAGATACTGCCGTTTCAAGGCTGTTCCACCAACTTGCAGGAGTCTGGCCAGGCAGGGCATACATGAGATCAAGGCTGATATTTGAAAAACCAGCCCGGCCCGCCATCTCCACCGCAAACTGTGCCTCTTTTGCCGAATGGATGCGACCGATATTTTCCAGCTCCCGATCATTAAAGGACTGGACACCAAAGGAGAGGCGATTTACTCCCAACTCCTTCAAACATTGTAGCTTTTCAATATCCAGTGTTCCCGGATTACCCTCGATGCTCAATTCCGCACCATCTGCCAATTGAAAACGGGACAACAGTGCCCCAAACAGCTTAGTCAGTTGAGCAGTGGACAGCAGCGTTGGTGTGCCCCCACCCAGAAACACGGTCTTTAAGGGTACCAGGTCGCTCCCAACCTGCAATCTGGCCATCTCAATACACAGGGCATCAACATATCGCTCCCGAAGTGTCTCCAGTCCTGAGTAAGAGTTAAAGGAACAGTAGTTGCACTTACGTGTGCAGAAAGGAATGTGAATATAGAGGGATGTAGCCATACCAATTAAAGACTGAGAGTGAAAGGTGAGAAGACAAGACACAACCCGAAACCCAGCTTCAGGTGGAATAAAACTGCCTGCCCCGGGAGTTACTGGTCCTGCTGCAGAGTCTCCATTGTTTGCTGGCACCGGGTACTTATATCAATCATAAGTCCCATGTCTGCAAAAGAAAAACAACCCTCACCAATAATTATATGATCAAGAATCTGAATGTGCATCAGCTTTCCCAGCAGGTAAAGGGTCCTGGTGAGCTTCATATCCTCTGCTGAAGGTTGCAGGGAGCCGGAAGGGTGATTATGGGCCACAATCATTGCCGCTGCATTTTTTTTCAAAGCCCCTTTCACCAGCTCCCGCGGATACACAGTATTGACGTTTATCGTCCCTTCAGCCACTATTTCCGTATTGATTATGGCGTGGTATGAATCAAGGTATATCACCATAAAGATCTCTTTTTTCAGGCCCCGCATGCTGTGAAGAAGGTAGTCACGTACCTGAGATGATTAGTGCAGATAACGCTTTCCCTCTAGCCGATTCTTCAGGTAGCGCCTGGCAACAGCTTGGATAAAATGAATGGCAAAAGCATTTTTAGGTCCGATACCATCTATTTTACGGAGGGAGGGCAGCGGCTCCTCAAGCACAGCAGAGAGACTTCCAAATACCTTTAGTGCCTTTCTAGCTGGCTCTTTACAGTCACTACGCGGGGTGCCAAAGGAAAGCAGGAGTTCCACAATTTCAGCATCTGAGAACCCATCCAGCCCACGCTCCAGAAAACGATCCCGAAGGCGTTGTCTATGTCCCGATCCTTTTTTCTGCCAATCTTCCTTTTCCATTGGCCTCCCGTGACAGCCTGTTATCCTGCCAGTTCTTTTGCAAACAGCTCATTGGCAACCCTGGGATTTGCCTTTCCCTTCGTCCGCTGCATGAGCTGCCCCACAAAATAGCCCATGAGTTTGGTCTTTCCATTTTTAAAATCTTCTGCCTGCCTAGGGTTAGCGGCAATAATTTCCTTCACAATGGCCAGCAGCTCACCCTGATCCGATACCTGAATAAGATTTTTCTCTTCCACAACACGTTTTGGATCGTGTCCGAATTCCATCATATCAAGAAAGACTGCCTTGGCTATTTTTCCTGATATGATTCCATCTTCAACCATTTTCAACAGTGCTCCGAGCTGCTCCGGTTTCACCAGACATTCCAAAATATCAGCCCCTTTCAATGCACGCATCATCTCAGTCATTATCCAGTTGGAAACCTTTTGGGTTTTCCACCACATTCCACCGCTGCCTCAAAAAAATCGGCCAACTCCCGCGAACCGGTTAGCAGTGCAGCATCATATTCCGGTAACTGATGCTCCGTTATAAAACGTTCCTTTCGAGCATCCGGCAGTTCCGGAAGGGTCTCTCTGATCTCCTCAATCCACTCCTCATTAATGACAACAGGTACCAGGTCAGGACATGGAAAATAGCGATAATCGTGAGCCTCCTCCTTACCTCGCATGGGCTCAGGTCGATTTCTGTCTGCATCCCAGCGCAATGCCTGCTGGGTAACTATGCCGCCATCAAGGAGAATGTCACGCTGACGACGCACTTCATACTCCAGAGCCGCCTGAACGTTTTTAAAAGAATTCATATTTTTGAGCTCGGTCCTGGTGCCAAGTTCCACCTGGCCAACCGGTCTGAGCGAAATATTGGCATCGCAGCGAAAGCTCCCCTCCTGCATATTACCGTCACATATGTCAAGATATTTCAGAATGGCGTGAAGCTTTTTCAGATATGCACAGGCCTCGTCAGGGGAGCGCATATCCGGCTCTGAGACTATTTCAAGCAAAGGAGTTCCCGTGCGGTTAAGATCAACGTAGGATTCCGGTTCCCGGGCATCATGGATCAGTTTTCCGGCATCTTCCTCCATGTGCATACGAGTGATACCTATGTTTTTTTTCCTCCCGTTTACCTCAATCTCCACCTTACCAAACTCTGCAAGGGGCAGGTCAAACTGTGAGGTTTGATACCCCTTGGGAAGATCCGGATAAAAATAGTTTTTACGAGCAAATTGATTAAAGGTGTTGATGGTGGAATCCGTCGCCAGGCCCATTTTGATGGAGTACTCTACCACCTTCTTGTTTAAAACCGGCAACACTCCCGGCATTCCCAGACATACCTGGCAGGTATGGGTGTTTGGGGATGCCCCAAATTCAGTTGAACAACCGCAGAATATTTTTGACTTTGTCTTCAATTGGGCGTGAATTTCAAGCCCTATTACGCTTTCAAACTCCATAGCTCTCTCATCTTGATCTCATTACTATTACTCTGAGAATGGGATTATCTGTGTTTATCACCTACATACAACCACTGGGTTGTTATCTGGCTCTTTCTGCTCTGCTGATCCACTCTCTGATTTTTTGCAGCTCCTCTCGCCACTCAGCACCTACCCTGATCTGTAAAAAGAGCCGGAGCAGTTCAAGCACAATGCGATTGAGCTCCTCAAAAAGGAATATACGCTCAAGAATCATTCCCTCACGTTCCTCCGGATTGTCATTATTTCCGGATTCACCTCCCGTTTTGGGAAGTTTTACATTCCGAAACTCCATTAATGCCGCAGCCATGGTGAAGTTCCACTCATAATCGTTGTACACCATCTGAATTCGCGCCTGTTCAAGTTTTTTCCCCATTAACAAGCCTGTTCTCGCCTCCTGCAATTCGGTTTGCAGGCCGCGACATATCAGACTTTCATTGGAATCACCCTCACCATATTCAAGCAGCATGTGTTTCTCGAAAACAACTACAATATCCCCCTCACCAGGCAGGGCAACCACTCCTCCACGTTCCTCACTCTTCCACCACAACCAGGTAAGAACCTCCTGGCCAATAAATCTCTTTTCCGATATCAGGTCTACTAAATCCATTATTCTCTGCCCTATTGTAACCTACATAAATACGTCAGGTGTTATTTGTACCAACTTATCAGCGCCTTCTTCCTCGAGCATATGCTCGCCGCAGAGGTATGGAATCTGCTGGATAATCGTCATTACAAAGCTTTCCTTGAAAAGGTCCTCAAGCAGCGCCTGAGCCTTTTTATTTGTCGAAAAAAAGAGAAGAGTTCCGTTTTCAAGAGTCCAGCACAGATCAAAAACGGAAGGCACAGGGAGTGCTTTTCGCATCAGCTCATTCTGGATTCGTTCCTTTATTTCTACCCGCATACTGCGTGGGATTTTCGGGATCTGTTTCTCTTTTTTTATCCGCTCTTCCTCTTTCTGAACAAACTTTTTTACTATCGCCCCTGACACTTTTCGTTCATCCAGACGCATTGAGAGTGTCACATAATTTCCTGATGCATAGGACGCATAGTCAAAATCAGTATCAAACATGTTGCTGACAGACACCCAACCAAGCGAATCCTCATCGTATGTTTCATCAATGTCTCTAAAGGCAAACGAAACCACCCGGTCAGCTATAAAATCCCATATATTTTCAGGTAGTTCTCCCTCAACCGCAAAACGTACATAACTGGCTGTTCCTTTTATAAATCCCATGCATTTTCCCTGTTGAAATTACTGGTAATTAGCGAGTCACCACCATACTCCATTCAACCATCATGGTCACAACAAATTTCCATCGAGTCGCCTTACCAGCACTGCTGATATCATGATAAAGCTCTGCTTGACAACTCTATCATTCCCATGATAATATTTCTTTAACTTTTTTCTCTTGACACAGGAAAAACAACTTTGTATAAAGGCTTGCTCCATGGGTCGTTAACTCAGTCGGTAGAGTATCTGCCTTTTAAGCAGAGAGTCGTGCGTTCGAGTCGCACACGACCCACCATATAGAGTTTATGTATTTATGTCCCCATCGTCTAGTCAGGTCCAGGACACTGGGTTTTCATCCCAGCAACGCCGGTTCGAATCCGACTGGGGACGCCATACGAAAAAGTCCTTGAGTACTGATTGCTCAAGGGCTTTTTTTTCATACCTTTTTTCCTTCTGTTCAAATAACATACAACCCGCACCAGAGAAAACATACCCTGCCCTGTTCCCTCTTGGTCAGCATCTATTTCTTCATTAATTATCTGCTGATGCACTCGTAAAACCCCAAAATTTAGTGGTTTTTCATTTCATGATATACTGAAATCAGAAATACGGCTTTGGTGTTTTGACTTTTTTTTATTAGTTCATCATCTAATGCGAGTGTGTTTCGACCAATCAAAAAGGTTTTTAATTTTTAAACGAATGAATTGGTGCAGGAATGCGACCGCCCCATGCGATAAATCGCTCTGACTTATTCACATTTCTCACCTTCATTATGGGACTTTTTCCAAAGAGCCCCCCAAAATTCACGATCTCCCCCGCCTTTTTCCCAGGTACCGGTATCAAGCGTGCTGCTGTTGTCTTATTATTAATCATACCAATAGCCATTTCATCTGCAATAATAGCTGAAATTGTTGTCGCATCAACGTCTCCAGGAATTGGCACCATATCCAGACCAACCGAACAAACACAGGTGAGCGCTTCTAATTTTTCAATGGTAAGTGCCCCTTTGCCAACCGCCTCCGCCAATATTGCATCCTCCATAACCGGGATAAAGGCACCACTTAACCCTCCCACAGCCTTAGAGGCAAAAATACCGCCCTTTTTAACCGCATCATTCAACAGGGCGACAATGGCAGTAGATCCAGGCGCGCCAACATCATCGACACCAAGTATCTGCAGGATTTCTCCCACTGAATCACCAATTTTTGGTGTCGGGGCAAGGGAAAGATCAACCACCCCGAACTCCACTCCCAAAACCTTTGATACCTGCCGCCCAATCAGTTCGCCACAGCGGGTCACCCTAAAAGTAATCTGTTTAATTTCCTCTGCAATATCATCAAGTTTTAAATTTTCCCGTCCCTTCTTTGCAATGGTCTTCTTCAATGACCTTGCAATAACCCCCGGACCCGAAACGCCCACATTCAAGACCACTTCCGCTTCTTCAATTCCATGGATCGCTCCAGCCATGAAAGGATTGTCACCCGGTTGATTACAAAACACAACAAATTTAGCTGCACCAAAACCACCGCTATCTGCAGTTGCTTGAGCAAGGTCTTTAATCGTTTTCCCAATCATCGCAACCGCGTCCATATTTATCCCCTTGTTGCTGGAGCCAACATTGATCGAGGCGCAAAGCCTAGTGGTTTCTGCAAGGGCTTTTGGAATTGATTCTATAAACGCCTTATCTGTAACTGTGATTCCTTTTTCAACCTGCGCTGTAAACCCTCCAAGAATATCAACACCAGCCTGCTCAGCTGCCCTATCCAGACTCTTCGCAAGTCCTACAAAATCATTCCTGCTAAAACCTGCTCCAACCAATGCTGCCGGGGTGACCGAGATTCGTTTATTAATTACCGGTATTCCATACTTCACTGCAATTTCATCACACTTTTCAACAAAACTTCCAGCAAACCTGGCTATTTTTTCCTCCACCATTTCACAGGTTTTTTTCACTGATCCAAACCTGCAGTCCAGCAGATTAATTCCCATTGTAACCGTCCGAACATCGAGATTTTCCTTCTGGACCATCTCGACTGTTGCCATTATTTGATCTGAGCGAAGCATACTATCCTAGTCCCCTATTATTGTTTCAAGTGCGGTACCGACTTCATTTGTCGCCATAAAGATATCATTATGCTGCAGCACAAGTTCAATCTCCTCCCGTTCTCCAAGCACACCTAACTCACTCCGAAAATCCTTCATTGAATCAACTCGGCTTAAATCAACCTGAAATATCATAATATAGCGGTTTTTTTCACTTGTCGTAACCAAGTCTAACACATTGAGTTTTCTATTATAAAAGAAATCTCCTAAACATTTAACCAACCCCTTTCTGTTCTCTGCTTGAGCTGTTACCACAAATGTATCCTCGGGGAGACTGCCACAACTTTTGCTAAAAACATCGTTCACCTCTTTAATCAATGCAGCAATAGGTGTTTCAGACTGTATCTCTGCAAATCGAGTTAACAATTCCTCCTTAGTGACCGACCCGTCAAATTCCGCCCTCAGAATCATGGTAAAATACCCACCAAGTACTGATTGATTCAGGTCAGCCAAGTCTCCACCAAGGTCATAAATTACTGTGGTTATATCTGCAATTATACCCGGTATGTCTTTTGACATCACCGAGATTACATACCTCCTACTCATTACAGCTCTCCTCAATTATTTTAATATCCCAGCTATTTGAACGGCCTTTTCTCTTAAAAATCGTTTGACTGGGAAATGGTAATTTGTCAGGATAATCAATCAGAAAATGGAGTCCTCGAGACTCCCTTCTGTGCATGGCTGATTGAATTATCAGTAATGAATTCAGTGCTAAATTGCGCAACTCAATCATGTTGGGAGTAACATAATACTTTTTATAATGAAGAGCTATTTCCGCATAAATAAACTCCATACGTTTTTTTGCGAGTGCAAGTCGTTCTATTGATCTTACAATACCCACATAATTCCACATTAACCTTCTAATGGAGTCCCAATTATGATTAATTAAAATTTCCTCGCTGAGGTCCCTTGCATCACCACATTGCCATTCATCCACCAAGGGCAGCTTACTATCTTTCAATTTGCTCCATATTGAACGACAAAAATTAGCCGCCCTGTCAGCATAAACAACAGCCTCCAACAGACTATTACTTGCCAGGCGATTCCCTCCATGCAACCCTGTACATGCTGTCTCCCCGAGGGCTATGAGACCCGGTATCGAAGTCTTCCCCATACGATCCGTACGCACCCCGCCACACATATAGTGTGCTGCGGGTACGACCGGAATCGGTTGCTTTGTTATATCTATACCCTGTGATAAACACCTACCATAGATGGTAGGAAACCGTTCTTTAATAAAATCAGGTTCTCTTTTTGTAATATCGAGATACACACAATCTGATCCAGTTTCCTTCATCTCCTTATCAATAGCTCTGGCCACAGTATCCCTGGTCGCAAGTTCTTTGCGTGGGTCATACTTCTCCATAAATGGTTTACCATCTTTACCAATAAGAATAGCGCCCTCTCCCCTCACTGCCTCCGATATCAGGAAGTTTTTTTCCTCTGGGTGATAAAGGCAAGTAGGGTGGAACTGCATAAACTCCATATTTTGAACCTCTGCACCAGCGCGAAATGCCATTGCCACCCCGTCTCCAGTCGCGATATCAGGATTTGTAGTATATAAATACACCTTTCCTACACCTCCACTGCAAACTGCGGTCATCTTAGCTCGACACGGTTCAACCACCCCATCAACCATCACATAAGCCCCGACACACCTTTTTCCACCCCTCTCCCACCCAGCGACATCTCCACCCACCATGAGTAGATCCACCACACCATGCTCTTCCAACAACTTTATATTACCGTTACTTCGAACCTTTCCAAGCAAAGCCCTCTCGATTTCCCTTCCTGTTAAATCATTGGCATGCGCCACTCGCCTGTGACTATGCCCCCCCTCCCGCCCAAGAGAATATCCGGAGCTACTCCCCCTATCCCTGACAAACTCCACCCCAATCCTCACCAGTTCCTCTACTCTTTCTGGACCGTCCCCAACCACCATTTCCACAACGGTTTCATCACAAAGACCAGCTCCCGCCCCCAATGTATCAGCAACATGAGAACCAAGTGTATCTCTTTCTTCCAACACCGCCGCTATCCCACCTTGTGCTAAATTGGTAGCCGTGTCTATGTCTTTCTTTTTGGTCACAACCACAACCGAACCCACCCCTGCACACTTCAATGCATAAGACAAACCCGCTATTCCACTCCCAACAACCAGAAAATTACACTCCATCACTCCCCCCACACGATCAATGTTTCACGTGAAACATTGTAAAATGTAAAAAAAACCACTCCACCGCAACCAATGCAACTTATCCCTATAGGTCAAGAAAGGCAAGAAAAGGCTCATCAGAGGTAAGAAAAAATAAATTACGGAACCTTTTAATGTAAAAGCGTTGTGGTAATCAACCAAATAAGATAAAAAAGGAAAGGGTGTTTTGGTGTTTTTCAACAGTAAAAAAACAAGGAGTAAAAATGACAGTAGGGAAAGTTATTGCCATAGCAAACCAAAAGGGCGGTGTGGGAAAAACAACATCAGCAGTAAACCTCTCCGCTGCCTTGGTAAGGAAGAGAAAAAAGGTGTTACTTGTCGATTCAGATCCACAAGGGAACACAACATCAGGTATCGGGGTAAGTCGAAAGCACGAAAAAAAACAACTGTACCATTGTTACACAGGGGAGATCCCAATAAAAGATGTGTTGACTGTTCCAAATTCCAAACACCCTTTAACAGTAATCCCATCTGGTATAGATCTGGCTGCAGCAGAGATGGAACTATTCCCAATACCAGACCGTGAGTATGTTTTACGAAACCTTCTCAAGGAGATTCGTGATGATTATGATTTTGTGATTATAGACTGTCCCCCATCCCTTGGCCTGCTTACAATAAACAGTCTTACTGCCGCTGACTCTGTACTCATTCCGATGCAGTGTGAGTATTTTGCCATGGAGGGTCTTGCTCAGCTCATAAGTACAATACGCTCTGTTAAAAAATCATTAAACAAATCTCTATTTGTTGAAGGACTCCTTCTTACCATGTTTGACAAACGAAACAGGTTAACTTTTCAGGTTGAGTCGGAAATAAAAAAACATTTTGGAGACCAGGTTTTCAAAACAGTCATCCCACGAAACGTCAGACTTAGCGAATGTCCAAGTCATGGACAGTCAGTAATAGAGTACGATGTCAGATCGACAGGTGCCCAGGCATACATAAAGTTGGTAAATGAATTTTTACGTAGACAGAAATAAGGTGAGAAAATGGGAAAATCGAAAGGATTAGGAAGAGGGGTTGATCTCTTATTTAACCAGGAAGAGGAGGAGGAAAAATATTTTTTTTGTGAACTGGATAAAATTATTCCAAACCAGTTTCAACCGCGAACGTACTTCGATGAAAATAGTCTCCAAGAGCTTGCCAGGTCAATAGAGGCAAAAGGAATAATCCAACCATTAGTGGTTGTTTCAAATGGAGACGGAACATTCGGCTTGGTTGCAGGTGAGAGGCGACTGCGAGCATCGAAACTTGCAGGACTCTCAGATGTACCTGTTGTTTTAAGGGATGTAAGTGGAGAAGACGAACTACTTGAACTGGCCCTGATAGAAAATGTGCAACGACAGGACTTAAATCCCATCGAGGAAGCAGAAGCGTATGATAAACTGATAAAGGTTTTCTCTTACACACAAGAACAGGCAGCAGAAAGGGTGGGTAAAAAAAGATCAACAATAACAAACCGCCTACGACTACTACAACTACCTGATTTTATACAGGATGACATCGCCACAAAGACCCTCACAGAAGGGCATGCCAGGGCTATATTGCGACTTTCTGAAGATAACTCTGCAATGAAGGAAGCAAGAGACAATATCATTGCAAAAGGGATGTCTGTCCGTCAGGCTGAGAAGCTCACTTCCCGGATGAAACATGAGCGAACGGGTTCGAAAGGCAGACAACCGAAAGAAACGGCTTCCCTACCAGAATCTTTTTCAAGTTCCCTCATAAATCGTGTTACCAACAGATTACACTCAAAGGTAAACCTAGTTCAAAATGGAAGCCGCGGTAAACTGGAGATAGAATATTACTCACTCGATGACCTTGAACGAGTCATAGAACTTATTGTTGAAGAATGCTAGTATAAAGTTTCATTAAAATGTTTGCATTCTGATTATTTTCGGCTACCTTTCAAAAAAAACTGTGGAGGTAGCCATGGCACGAAAAACCAAACGAGCAAAACTTCTACTGACCAAAGAACAGCGGACTCAGTTGGAACGGTTGAGCAAGTCACGAAAGGCCCCGCT
>JAJRQL010000167.1 GCA_024280265.1 Deltaproteobacteria bacterium | reverse complement strand
GGCGGTACCGCCGCTAAAATTCGGGAAGCCGGTATCGAGGTCATGGATGTTTCAGAATTTACCGGCTTTCCAGAGATGCTGGATGGCCGAGTCAAAACGCTGCACCCTAAAGTACACGGTGGTATTTTAAATCAGCGTGCCAATAAGGAACATCAGAAACAGTGTGCTGAACATGGGTTGGAGAATATCGACCTGATAGCTGTCAATCTGTATGCATTCGAAAAGACTGTAGCCAATCCCGACTGCAGTCTTGGTGATGCCATAGAGAATATTGACATAGGTGGCCCCACTATGCTTCGTGCATCTGCCAAGAACTTTCATGACGTTACCGTGATTGTGGACCCGGATGATTATCCCCAGGTTGTAAAAGAGATCAAGGAGACCGGTAATACAACCCTGAAGACCAGATTCCGTCTTGCTGCCAAAGTGTTCAAGCTCACATCCGTGTACGATGCCACCATCTCGGCGTGGCTTGAGAAAGTCGATGTGGACAGTAACGATTATTTCAAATAGGGACTGATCTGACATGTTAAAGATGGCGGTGTTACTTTCCGGGAGTGGCAGGACCCTCGACAATTTCCATGAAAGAATTAATGCTGGGAGCCTGCAGGCAGAGATCCAGGTGGTGGTGTCAAATGTTGCTGGTGTCCTTGGGTTATCCAAGGCTGATAAATATGGATATCCTGCTTTTTATGCTGCAAACAACGACGAAATCAATACGATTCTTGAGGATTATGATCTCGATATCATTGTCCTTGCCGGATATCTGAAACTTTACACCCCGCCATCTGCACTGCAACGAGCAGTGATTAATATCCACCCATCGTTGATCCCTTCTTTTTGTGGAGACGGTTTTTATGGTTCCAGGGTACATAACGCGGTTAAACAACGTGGTTGCACCATTAGCGGTTGTACCGTACATTTTGCAAATGAAGTCTATGACGAAGGTCCTATAATCTATCAGCAAAGTGTGACTGTTGATTATGATGACAGTGCTGATGATATAGCAAAAAATGTATTTGAAGCAGAATGTGAAGCCTTTCCTGAAGCAATAAATAGAGTTGATAAAAGAGGAATTGAATTCTTCTGGAATCGCATCCAAGGATAGTCATGAAAAGTTACACCCTTTTAAACAGGGACGAAATCAAGCTTGCCATTAACAGGATAAGCCTTCAGATCCTGGAAAAACACCACAGCCCTGATAATATCGCCATCGTCGGTATTCATACCTGTGGTGTGTTTCTCGCCCAGAGAATACGTAACATTATCAAGGAACAGACCTCTCAAATTGTTCCCTATGGAAGTCTTGATATCAATCTATACCGTGATGACTGGAGTCTTATTACCCAAAATCCTGTGGTAAAAACAACAGATATCAGTTTTGGTGTTGAGGGGATGGATATTATCCTGGTTGATGATGTTCTCTTTACCGGAAGAACCATAAGGGCAGCACTTGACGCCCTTATGGATTACGGTAGACCCAAAAGTGTTCAGCTTGCAATTCTTGTTGACAGAGGTGGACGTGAACTTCCGATCCAAGCCGACTATGTCGGCCTACATACCACAGTCAGATCAGATGAAAAAATCAAAGTTGTGTTCGAAGAGATTGGCGGTCTGGATGAAGTCATACTTCAGAACAAAAACTGATCTGTCATAACAATGTTTCTCTGTCATCTGAGAGATGACTACTCTTTCTGATAAGGTTTTATACAAATGGAACTCCTGGCACCTGCAGGTAATGTTGAAAATTTCCTCGCTGCCATGGAGGCTGGTGCTGATGCCGTCTATGTTGGAGCACCAGCACTCAATGCAAGGAATCTGGCCCGTGATCTGCGCCTTGAAGAGATCTACGCAATGGTTCAATATTGCCATACAAATGATAAAAAGATATACCTGGCCGCCAATAGTCTGGTCAGAGAACAGGATCTACCCGATGCCATAGAGACCCTTGCCATCCTTGAGGCGATGCAGAGCGATGGTCTGATTGTCCAGGATCTTGGGATTGTCAGGTTGGCTCGGGAGTATTTCAGGGATATCCCACTTCACGCCTCAACACTTCTTTCTGCCAATAACTCTGGTTCACTTTCAGGATTTAAGACCATGGGTTTTGATCGTGTTGTACTCGCAAGAGAACTCACCCTGAAGGAAATTGAGATACTCTGCGCAAAGAGCGAAATCGAGATCGAAGTTTTTGTTCACGGAGCTATGTGTTTTTCCTATTCAGGACTTTGTTTATTCTCGTCTTTTCTTGGCGGAAAGAGTGGATTGCGCGGGAAATGTGTACAGCCCTGTCGTCGGCATTACAGCTGGAATACCAGAAAAGGAGTTCGCTCGCAGACAAAGTTAAAAAAGAAACAACATTCCAGGCAGAAAACCTCTTCCGGATCCAGCGGCAAGGGGCAGTATCTTTTCTCAATGAACGACCTGTCAGCTCTTGAGGCAGTTCCTGCACTCCAGGAAGCAGGGGTTGCCTCCCTGAAAATTGAGGGTCGGCTGCGTTCTGCCCATTATGTGTCTCATATCGTGCGTGCCTACAGGATGGTAATGGATGCTGCTGAGGATGATTTTTCTGAGGCACTTAGGGAGGCAACTCTTCTCAGCAACAGGGCAATGGGAAGAAAGACGTCATCTGGATATTTTTTCTCTCCACAACCCGCATCGGCAATTACTCCTCATCATTCCGGAAACATGGGTGATTATCTGGGGCGATTGGGAAATGTAAAGCCATTTGAAGGTAGAAATTATGGTAAATTGACCCTTCGGGAGGAGCTCTTTGAGGGTGACAGGATTCGATTACACACCGAACCCTCAGGGGAGTGCCTTGCCTTCAGCTTAAAAGAATTACGGCTGGGAAATGACAGTGTGGAACGGGCAGGGGCCGGTAAGAAGGTTCAGCTGTTGTTGCCACAGTGGAATCTTTATGAAGCTCCCAACAGGATAGATGTGTATCGGGTGGATGTGAAGAAAAAAACTTCTCTATCCGGAACTCTGCCGGATAGTCGCAGGGTTGCCGCAGAACTGGAAACTATTCATCAGGAGAGAAAACAGGACATACAGCGGATTACCGCTGAAGTCGCATCACCACTTGAGGCTGAAGAAATCCCGGAGCTGGTAACTCCAAGGCCATATGTTTCTAAAAAAGCCAAAAAAATTACCAGGAAAATCAAGGCTCCACTGGATCTCTGGTTGCGGATGGAATCAGCGGAGTCCCTGTTTAAACCACTCCCGTTTGTTCCTGATCGTTATCTGATACCCATCACCAGGAAAAATATCAGTCAAGTTGGGCAGCTGAAGAGGTATCTTGGCAGGCGGATGCGTGATCTTACCTGGTGCTTGCCTCCCGTTGTATTTGAAGGGGAACAACAGCGTTTCACCAAACAGATCCAGCAGCTCATCAGGTCTGGGTTCAGAAGTTATCAGATCGGACACCTTACCCAGTTTGTTTTTTTTCAAAATGAGCAACGGGTATATCTTTCATCGGATCATACGGTGAGCCTGATGAATAGTCAGGCGGTAACACTTATGGAAGAGGGAGAGGTGGAAGCCGCACAGCTTTCCATCGAGTGTGACAGGGATATTATTGTAGAACTGATCGCACGATACAGGAGATTTCATAGCGACGTGAAACTTGGTTTGACGGTTTATGGCGCTCCGGCTCTGTTCACGGCGCGGCTTGATCCAGAGCATTTTCAATATAACAAGGCCCTCAGAAGTCCCAGGAATGAGGAGTTTATTATACTTAAAAAGGAAAACATAACGGCCACGGTTCCTGTCAGACCTTTTTCTCTTTTGCCGTATCTGTTTGAACTGAAATCAGCAGGGCTTGACTATGCGGTTGTGGATCTCAGCAATCTGCCGTGTGGTAAAAAGGAACTGGAGGGGCTTGGGGAAAGGATGGCAGGAACTGGAAAATACTCAAAACTGCCCACATTCAACTACCTGGGCAAGCTGGAGTAACAAGGGGCCAAGCCTCTTTTGCTCCTGGAACTGCTTGGAGGCGGCGCTACCTTACCATGTTCGATGGTGTGTCAGTTGGTTCTCCGTTCCCGGCCCTCATCAAGTCGACGCATGCCTTCCATGAGCAGCTTCATGAAATAACCAATCTCGGGAACTTCAAAATCTTCAGTTGGTATTCCGGGAGTGAAACGAAATCTTCCATCCTGTTCTTTCAATATTTCGTAAAAAGCATCCTCCCCTTCATGATTGTTGTATTTTGCCTTAATAAGAGAACCCTGTCGAAAAGAAAATCTGGCTGTGCCTTTGGAGATTTCATTGATGGTGAGAATCCCGGTTTTGTTGTTCATGTTCAGGGTCTGGAAGAGTGCTTCAGCTGGTATCTCAGCCAGATTACCTATCATGCCGGATGAGAGATCCTCTGTGCGGATTATGTTGGATTTCGTCAGACGTTTCGCCATCAGCCTGGTAAAATAGAGCTGGATGGATGGATATTGTTCCAGGATGCGCTGAAAGTTTTTTCTGTCAATGTAGAGGATGGCTGAGGGTTCCCGGACCTGAATGGTTGCTCCGACTGAGTCGTTGCAGATAAGGCTCATTTCACCAAAAACATCACCCTTATTTAAAGTGCTGATGGTCATACCACCATCGTTGATAACATGTACAGAGCCGGTGATAATGATATAAAAATTACCACCTGGATCTCCTTTTCGGATCACTATGTCTCCTTTTTTTAGCTTATTAAGCCGGAAAAAGTTAACCACACTCTCCAGATTTTTCTCATCAATATTCTTGAAAAAGGCAAAATCAGAAAGCAGATGCAGCATGGATACCATCTCATTGGCATAGTCAGTGTTGATGTCACTCTCGATCAGACCAAGTTCTTTGGTATATTCCAAGCGAATGGAACCGGTACAGCCACTGCAGCTGATCATACAGACCGGTATTTTGTCGGCACGTTCGTATTGAATAATAACTTTGGTGAAATCCCCATTAAGGATTTTACATTTCTCTTTTTTCAGAGGGTATCGTATAATGGTGGTATTGACAAAGGTGTTCTCTTCTTTTGAACACATGGATATGGTTATTCCGGTGACGGAAAACAGATCCCCGTAGGAGTAGAGAGGACAACTTTTGACTTCGGTAACTTTGAAAACAGCTTTTGGGAACCCCATAACCTAACCACAAATAAATATAAGAAAAATTACTCAATCATAAAAAGTACTGTCAGAGATGTAGAATATCTCGGTACCTCATTCCAAGTCAATTAGAAACGTATCCCTGCGCCTTCTTTTTTTTTGGAAAACATATATTTTCTATTGACTTTGACCATTGATCATATTAGATATGTGAAATTGCTGCTGTCTGGTTTAATTTGTTAACCAGACTACTTCAAAATATTCCGGTCTTGAGGATCGGTTATAGATATATTATATACCAACAGGAGACATTCGTGGCTAATCATAAATCCGCTGAGAAACGCAATAGTCAATCTCAAGTACGTCGTTTAAGGAATCGTGTTAATAAAACCCGTATGAAAAATGCCGTCAAGGCAGTTGATGCTGCCATTGATGCCGGTTTGCAGGAAGATGCACAGACCGCCCTTCAGATAGCCATTCCTGTGATTGCAAAAACTGCCTCTAAAGGAACCATTCACAAAAAAAATGCTTCAAGAAAGGTTTCCCGCTTAACAAGGCGAGTTAACAAGATGCAGGCAGCTGCCTGATCTGACTTTCTCTGAAGCGGGAACATCCCCCGTAATGTACAGTTGTCACTAAAGGCCATGAAGTCATAAGACTTTATGGCCTTTTTTGTATTCTGTGGTAAGGTGTCATGGTTTGAGTTTTTTTATTATCCGACAGACTTTTTCGTAACATTATTCTTTTTCTACTTATTTCATGTCCAATACTACACATTTCCCGGAGTTCAATAACTTTGAAAGGATCATGGAATCTGCAGGTCTGGTTCCGTTGCATCGAACGATTATTTCAGATCTTGATACCCCACTGACCCTTTTTGCAAAAGTTTCCAAAGGGCAGGATCACATTTTCCTTTTTGAGAGTATGGAAGGAGGTGAGAAATGGGGGAGATATTCCTTTATAGGGTTTGATCCCATTGTAACATTTTCCTCCAAAAGAGATGCTGTCAAGGTAGACTCATTTGGGGCTGATTTTTTCAATAGTGAAATGCATGACTGTAATCCTTTAGAGGCATTACAGTCATTGCTTGAATCTCTTAATGCCTATGAATCCCAGGACCTTCCTCGTTTCAGTGGTGGTGCTGTTGGTTTCTTGGGGTACGATATGGTTCGGTTCATGGAAGAACTTTCGGCGTGCAAGGACACACTGGAATTCCCTGACTCATCCTTTATGGTTCCCCGGATTGTTCTGATACATGACAGTTTTAAACAGACCGTCACGGTTGTCTGCTGGGTAGCCAGAGACGAATCTTTGTCAAGCCGCACTCTATATGATACTGGTATTGCAACACTTGATTCTGTTATAGATCTTCTTAGAGCGCCTGTACCACAAACTTTTTTCAACAGCAGTGGCAGCAGTACCAACCATGAATTTGTATCTAATATGGAAAAGAGTGAGTTCTGTTCCATGGTTGATAGAGCTAGAGAGTACATAAAAGCTGGTGATATCATTCAGGTTGTTGTTTCCCAGCGATTTCATACCAAAACAGAACTTGATGGAGTCGAGCTCTACCGTGCGCTTCGTCATATTAATCCCAGCCCGTATCTGTTTTTCCTGAAGCTTGGTGAGTTAATACAGATAGGCTCTTCACCTGAAATCCTGGTACGCAAGGAAGACGAGACAATAGAACTTCGGCCCATTGCAGGAACCAGAAAAAGGGGCCGGAATAAGAAAGAGGATCTGCAGCTTGAGCAAGAGTTACTGGCTGATCCCAAAGAAAGGGCAGAGCACCTAATGCTTGTTGATCTCGGCCGTAATGATGTCGGCAGGGTGGCGCTTGGTGGTAAAGTTGAGGTGACAGATCTTCTTGTTGTCGAGCGATACAGTCATGTTATGCACATCGTTTCAGGGGTTCGCGGAGTTATTGCTGAGGATAAAGACCAATTTGATGTGATGAAGGCCTGTTTTCCAGCGGGAACTGTAAGTGGTGCTCCGAAAATCCGGGCTATGGAAATAATCGATGAACTGGAACCGGACAGTCGTGGCCCTTATGCCGGTGCTGTCGGATATTTTGGTTTTTCCGGCAATATGGATTTCTGTATTACCATCAGAACTTTTATCATGCGGAGAAATGATCTTTGGGTCCAGGCTGGAGCAGGTGTGGTATTTGATTCTGATCCTGAAAAAGAGTACGAAGAAACTATTAATAAATCCATGGGATTACGGCGAGCTGTGGAGCTTGCAGAAAAAGGATTTTAGCGCATGCTTGTCATCATAGATAATTACGATTCCTTTACGTATAATATAGTTCAAACCATTGCAGGCAGTTTGTCACAGGAGAATGGTCACTGTGAAATTAAAGTTTTCAGAAATAACAAGATACGTGTTGCAGGGATCGAGAAACTTAATCCTTCCCGAATTCTGATCTCTCCTGGACCGTGCACACCCTCACAGGCAGGAATCTCCATCGAAGCTATCAAACATTTCAGCGGAAAGGTTCCCCTTTTAGGTGTCTGTCTCGGGCATCAGTCAATAGGTGAGGCCTTTGGCGGAAAGGTTGTTTGTGCCGCCAGGATTATGCATGGTAAAACATCACCAATTTATCATGACAACAGGGGGGTATTTCGGGGCTTGCCTAATCCTTTTGACGGCATGCGATACCACTCACTTATTGTAGAAAAAGAATCGCTTCCCGATTGTTTTGAAATAAGTGCCTGGACGGATAAAGGAGAGATAATGGGATTGCGGCACAAGACACTGGATATAGAGGGCGT
>JAJRQL010000010.1 GCA_024280265.1 Deltaproteobacteria bacterium | reverse complement strand
TATCTTGAAGTGATTAACAGGGGTAATAAAAAATGGATATTCTCGTTTTTCAGCAAAATGGATCTGGGGAGCATAAAATTCAAGGTGTGGAAACCCACGGAGGATCAATAGATATAACAGGCGTTATCTCAATTGATTTTTTTCTGCCTGATCTTATAGATACTCCTGAAGACTTTATCGATCAGGATTTCACCTCCGATCTTGTTCTCAACTTTTTAAAACATCCGGATCTTGTAGAACACCTGATTTCAGTATGTCATAGAAAAAATATCCCTGTGATTTCACCTGGCAAGAAGGGAGAAGGATTTACTCCATTCACCTGTTGCGGACTTGGCAGAAATAAAAAATTGGGTATTTATGGTGAAAAATTTGGATTACCTGAATATGAAGTTTCCTTAACAGGTGACACCATTGCTGATATCAAAGTGATACGTGGTGCTCCGTGTGGTGCAACTTGGGATGCGCTGCAGGAATACATCGGTTGTGAGGTCGCTGATGTCCTGATCCGATTACCACGACAGGTTCAATATTTCTGTTCTGCGGATCCCAGTGCTTTTGACCCTATCAGCGGGAAAAGCTCTGTTCACTATGCCGGGTACGTTCATAGCGCCGCTTTAAAAAAGCCATTGAAGAGGCTGTTTAAGCTGGTGTTCGTACCAAAATGAGTCTTTTTCTTCTAAATTGAAGCGTAGAAGGAGTTTTACCGCGGACATATACCTGATAGTTAGAGGATAAAGTCTTTCAAGGCAACGAAGAGCTAGGAGAAAAAGGTCATTTCTGGACAGATACTAACTATCATCATCTTCCATTAGGTTTTTACAAAAACGACAGGGCTCGAACCCTGAATCCATGGCAACATGGATATCCTTAAATTCAATGGTACAATTTTTACAGTAATAGAACTCGCAGCCGGGAAGATGAAAGACGTGACTCTTTATGTTCCCATGCACGGTGCCTTCTGTTAAGTAGTTGGGCCCGGTGATAGCTGGTTTAAGGCTTTTGTCGGCAGGAATTGGTTCTGTTTCAACGGGAGGTGCTGGTTGCTCAGCCTCGCCAGGCGTGCCAGTAAATTTCAACCGCAGCATGTGGAACAGGGGTGAGACTTTATGGTCGACAAAGGAGAATAGCTGACCTCTTAGTAATTCTGGGATAAATGGTTTTTCATCGGCTACTTGTTTGATCATGTAGATCGCAATAATCATAAATATTATATTTGGCATCCACATGGCCAGTACTACCGGGATACTGCTATCTTCAGCCAATGTCTTCCCAACTGTGAAGAGGATATAATAAAGAATAAAAAATCCAAGGCCCAAAGGTACACCTAAGTTTTTTCTTCCCGGGCCTGCCTGTAAGCCAAGGGGCATACCGAGCAAGCCCAGGATGAAACACCCCACGGGAAGTACCAGCCGTTTGTGGAAATGTACGAGCGCATTTCGACCAGCAGGAGTGTCTCTTCCTGCAACTGAGGCGAAATCCTGGAGCTGAAGCATTGTCATGGAGGATTTAGATAGTTTTGTAACATCTTCACCATCTAGAACTGTTGGCGGTTGCAGAGGAATGTTTATGGTGTATTTGTCAAAACTTATTATCTGGGATCGTGCCTTGTCTGGTCTGTGGAGACTGCCATTGTGTAAAGTGATTGTGACCAGCATATTATCAATCTGGGCATTCATAGTTCCATACTGGGCCATGGTAATGATGGGGTTGTGCTGTCCCCTCATATCAGATACCCACACGTTTCGCCACAGGCCGGTTTTTTTGTCAATGGAGTCAACATAGACAACCAAGTCACCGAGAGCCTCTGTAAACTGATGTTCTTTAATACCTTTATCTATTTTGTCCTTTGCCACCTGAAACATCAGCTGTTTCAGGGCAACTTCGGCCTTTGGGATTAGACCTACAGAAAAATAACAGGTGAGCAGGGCGATGGCAGCTGAAACCAGAACAAGGGGGGGGATCATCTGGTAAATACTTATGCCACTGGCTTTCAGGGCTAGAATCTCCGTATCAGAAGATAAGCGACTAAAGGAAATGATAACCCCCATCATGGCAGCCATTGGGATTGAGTAGAGAAACATATTGGGAAAGAGGTATAAAAAGAGACGTACAAAGTCAACGAAACTAATCTCCAGTTCCAATACAACGTTTAAAAAGGGAATCAGTTTGACGAGAAAAAAAACACTGTTCATGATAACAAAACTTGCAAAAAATGGTGCAAGCATTTCTGTTGCCAGATAGCTGTATAACAGTTTTGGAAATCGTAGTGTTTTTTGCATTACTTTCAGGGATTTGAAAAATTATAAAGACAAGTGTAGTTGTCTAAAGAATTTCTGATACAGCGTGTCAGAGTCTACTGAAAAAATAAACAGGTAACAAGAAAGAACTGAAGTATTCCTGCAAAGCTTGTTAAAAATTTCGGGATAAGGTATTGAGGCACAGTTTATTAACATTTAGCGCGTTTGGAGAGAGGAGTTTTTTTATGCATTTATTTGAAACTGAAGATGGTGATATCTGGATCTGCGTCACCTGTGGTCGTGAGCGGGAGCAAGAGATCAGAGCAAAAAACTGGGAGTATATTTTTGATCGTGAGGATCCTGTGTTACGCTGCAAACTTTGTGGTGGCCCCGATTATGAGGTTGACGACTGACATGACAACAACACAGGAAACCAGGTAACTGATGCCTGTCCATAAATGGCCTTTCTCTTCTAATCCTTCATTGCTTTAAAACTTTTTACCCAGTATTAACAACGTTAAAATAAGCCGGGTCCATCGTCCTCGGAATATCATGTATATGCCTGCGGTAAAAGTTCTTCCGCGCCTTAATTGATAAGAAAAATATCATTTCTGGACAGACACTGACTATCAGCAAAACAACAGCTATCAGCTATGGGGCCACCTTGCAGAGCGAGCTCAATATAATTAGAGCATCCTCAAAAAGTCATCTGTCCAGCACAAGGATCATTTCCTCTGCCCATTACCAGCGATACAAAAACGGATAATGTTGTACCAGCCAGTCGATAAAATGGGTCAATTGAACCTTTTTATATACACCTGTTGGCTGAGCCCAGCAAAACCTGAGCATAACCATCAGGTTCATCACCAGGAAGATGCTGTTAATTCATGCTTCTGATGTTTTTTGGGTTCGGACGCGGATATAGTTGATCCGGTATCCGTTTTTACCTTGGCCAAACTTGCCCTCTATCGGAATTCGATCAAGAGCATCCTGTCTTCGCTGTCGTTTTGCCTGCCTGAGTTCCCCTGCGTTCTCCGCTGTTTGCTTTCCGGGGCGGCCAAGAGGCTTGCC
>JAJRQL010000166.1 GCA_024280265.1 Deltaproteobacteria bacterium | reverse complement strand
TATTGAAGGCGTGGTATAATAGTGACGTGGACATGGCAGAGACCTCTCATTTTGTTGTTTGCGTCGATAACAAACAACATGTCTCTTGCCATGTCCTTTAGCAATTCATTTGTTTACAGGTACTCATTAACCGGATGAACCCCAAATATTGACCTTTGAAGAAAGGTATTATATACAATGAGAAACCTTTTGTTTTTCTTATTTATCATCTGACAGGAATACTACAGTGCAACTCTCAATTTCCAACATGATCATGCAGGCCGGCCCCATGGGGAAAATGGTCATGCTCACCCTTTTACTCTTTTCAATTGCCTCCTGGTCCATTATTTTTATGAAGAGCAGGATGTATAAAAAAGCCGCGAATGAGACCAGTGATTTTCTGGATACCTTTTGGTCATCAAAAACATTAAATGATGCTAACGACGCTGCCGAACAATTTCCACTGAGCCCTGAAGCCGCAGTTTTTCAGGCAGGATTCTCAGAACTCCAGAAGATTAACAAGATACGTAACAAAGGTGAGGAAAACAGAGGCAACGAACCCCTTGAGATGCAGCTGGCCACAATGGATAACCTCAAACGTTCCATCAGAAAAGCTGAGTCCCTTGAAATATCCAATCTTGGGAAATCTCTTTCGTTTCTTGCAACCACAGGATCTGCAACGCCCTTTATTGGGCTTTTTGGTACGGTCTGGGGAATCATGACATCTTTTCATGACATAGGAATGCGCGGCTCTGCATCCCTGACAGTTGTCGCCCCTGGGATTTCCGAGGCCCTGGTTGCTACAGCAGCCGGTCTTGCCGTCGCAATCCCTGCTGTTATTGCTTACAACTATTTTGCAAACCAGCTTGTGGAGATTGAAAGTGAGATGCAGAATTTCTCCACAGACTTCCTTAATCTTGTCGAACGTGACCTGTTAAGCCGAGTATAGGATTATTATCATGGGATTTAACACCAGTAAAAGAGGCGGTCTTGTTTCAGACATTAATGTCACACCACTTGTTGATGTCATGCTTGTACTCCTCATCATTTTCATGGTCACAGCACCTATGATGAACCAGGGTCTTGAAGTTGACCTCCCTGAAACCACCGCCAAATCTCTCAGGCAAAAAGAAACACCTGTCATTGTAACCCTGGATAAAGATGGTAAAATAATGCTTGGTAAGATTGAGGTCAGTCAGGCCATGTTTCGCCAGCAACTCGAGCAGCATCATGGCACTGACAGAGATCAGCCTATTTTTCTAAAAGCAGACAAGAACGTTCCGTATGGAGCCGTGGTTTCTCTGATGGCTGATATTAAAGCAGCAGGTTTTGAAAAGCTCGGAATGATCACTGAGCCCAAAGTGGAAGCTCACTGATTGTGGCCGAAAAATATAGGATTATCCCCGTGGCAGCAAACTGGACCCCCTCCTTTTATATAGCTCTTACTGTTCACATAATTGTCATCGGCTCTGCTGTACTTGTCCCTGAATTCCTCCCGAAAAAACCCATATTCCCCGAATTTGTTACGGTGGATTTAATTAATGTCACGGCCCCCGTTCCACCAGCGTCACCACCGATCCAGAAGGAAAAACAAGCGGCCAATATTACCATCCAGAGACTAAAACCAGCTGTCCCTGTAAAAACGATTCCAACAGTATCCGATACCGTACCAGCAGAAACAGTTGAACTGGTCAAAACGATTTCCATCAAACCGTTAAAGCGAAAGAAAAAAATGGTTGATTCACAACTGGCCCAGCAACAAAGAAGAGCAAAAGATGCCAGAGAAACACGAAACCGTGAATTGCAACGCCAGCAGCTCCTTGCTGAAGCCAAACGTCAGAAAGCTCTTGCAGATGCAGAGCAACAGGCTGCCAATGAAGCCGTTCAGGCACTGAAACAGATGCTCCTCGCCGATGCCGCTGTAGATAACAAACCCACAGGAGTACCCACTCAGCGCTCCGGCTCTTCAGGAAGTCTTGTGGAAAATCAATACCTAGCCACCATTAACAGTAAATTAATGACATCCTGGTCCCTGCCCGACGCCAAACTGTTAAATCCTGATCTTTCAGCAAGTGTCATTATCAATATCTCTAAAAATGGCCAGATTCTCAACCATAGATTCGAAAAACGCTCAGGAGACAGGATATTTGACCAATTTGTCATCAGAGCAATCCAGGAAGTCAATCCGCTCCCTCCTATTCCTGCAGCCATGCGAATGTCTCAATACTCCATTGGACTCCGATTCAGACCTGGTTCCATCCAGTAAACATTCTCAGGATTTGACTTAAAAAGGTTGACTGTAAGGCTCAAACTCTTATAATCTAAACTTGAACCTGGATTCATAATGGTTTCGTGATTTGACCATTCAACACATTGATATATCATTGTAAGGTAATACAATTCATATGCGCAGTAACGATTGTCTCCCCTGCTGGGGACGGCCACTGGTAAGACAGAAAAAATTATTTTTTAATGCTTGGAAAGAATTTACTATTATCAAATTGTTCAGAAACGCCAGGTTCGGTCACCAGCAAATACACGCGAATTCAGGTTAAGCTCCGCTTCTCATCTTCTAATATTATATCTGCCATGACATCACGTTTCTTTACTGTTTTTCTTCTATTGCTTTTATCCTTTAGCGCAACTGCTCAGGCTAATAAAATTTCCTATATAGATATCACTTCGGCCAACTCCAGGAAAATAAATATAGCCGTTCCCTGGTTCGTTAACAGTGACCAACCCGGACGCCTTCAGAATCTTGGCCGTGATTTTGCCGACACCCTTGAGAGTTCCCTTCTTTTTCATGGAATATTTAATCTTATTCCCAGTGAACAGTATGGGAACCGGCAGGATGCCAAGTGGAAATCCACTGGAGCCGATTTTGTTGTTCTTGGCAGCTATACCCTCTCTGCAAAAGGGGTGACCATGGAAATTCGTCTCCTTGATGTTGCAGGTGGAGATATGCTTATGGGTAAACGCTATAACGGCAAAAGAGATCACCAGCAAAACATGCTGTTTCGGTTTACCGACTCAGTAGTTCAGGAAATGACTGGAGAACCTGGAATAGCATCCAGTAAAATCGCCTTTGTTTCTGATAGCAATGGCTATAAGGAAGCGTATCTCACAGACATACTCGGCCAGAAGGTTCGTCAAATAACCCGACATAAGAATCTTGTGGTATCGCCACGCTTCCTGCCAGGTGGCAGATATCTGACCTACACTTCCTACCATTCTGGCAATTCCAATCTTTATATCACTGACCTGAACCAGAGCAAAACTACCCGCCCCCTATCCAGAAGAAAAGGAATGAATCTCGCTCCGGCATGGTCGCCTGATGGCAAAAAAATGATTCTCACCTTGAGTAAAGGTGGTAATCCCGACCTGTTTCTTCTCGACAGAAAAGGAAAGATAATAAAACAACTCACCAGAAGATCTGGGATCAATGTTTCTCCCTCCTGGTCCCCTGATGGACAACAGGTTGCCTTTGTGTCAGATCGCAGTGGCCGACCACAGATATACCTTATGAATCTGAAAGATGGTAAGGTACAGCGTCTTACCTTTCAAGGACATGAGAATGCAGAACCTGACTGGTCTCCAACGGGAGATCTAATAACATATTCCAGTCTTGTTGATGGCTCCTATCAGATTTTCACCACCTCAACCACCCCGGGTTCCAGTCCCACACAAATCACCAATGGCCCGGGACAACATGAATCTCCGACCTGGTCACCTGATGGGAAACAGATTCTCTTTTCACTTCGTAAAGGTCAAAACCAGAAAATTTATGCTATATTGAAAAACGGAACCCATATGCGGAAGCTCTTTAATATAAATGGTAATCAGACCTACCCGCGTTGGACAAAAAGCCAGAACTAATTCTACAATTTTATATACAGGCAACGTAATGAAAAAAAAATATATCACCGCTTTAATTGTTCTTGGTTTCTTACCACTTCTCAGCAACTGTGCCTCCCAGCAGGATGTCCAGGCTTTGAACTATCATGTTCGATCCATCAATAAAAAACTTGATGACATGAAAGTTAACACTGTCGATCAAATGCAGCAGAGGCAGGCAATGTCTTCAGGACAACTTGATCAGTTGCAGGTCGACATCCTGCAACTCAAAAGTAAACTTGAAGAAAACAATCATAAAAACAGAATGCTTGAAGAGCAGAACAAAGAACTGCAGTTAGCTGTTGAGCGCCTGGCCGCGCAACTTGAGGGAAAACTCAACCTCAAGCTTTCCGAACTCGACTCTAAAATCGCCAGCCAGAAAGAGACCTTGACAGCCCTTCAGATGGCACGAATTCAGGACGCTGAACGACGTTCAAGGGCTGCAAAGCTTGCGGCAGATGCCGCCATGCGAAAAGCACAACAGGCTGCACTTGCAAGAAACAGCGGTACCAGGCCAATCGTTCACATCAGGGCAACTTCAAAAAAAGTGCTTTCCCGACAAGGTTACAAGTCTAATATAAAAGTAAACCCTATAGCAACCGAAAGCAGCACTACAAATTCAGGTAAATCATCCAGCGGCAGTGCTACCCCCGTTCAACCGGCAGTTGTTGAGCAAATTGACAATTATGCGCGTGGAATGCAGAGCTTTCGAGATGGGGCCTACAAAAAGGCCTACGAATATTTCCAGGAAAGTATTGCTGATAAAGGGTCAAGGAGCAGTATTATTACATCTCGATATATGATGGGAGAATCTCTCTATAAACTTGAGCAATACGACCAGGCTATCATTGAATACCAGCAGATTATTTCCAATTTCCCTGGTAATCCCCAGGCTGCAAAAGCACTTTTACGACAAGGTGAAGCATTTGAGCAGCTATCTGATAGAGAAACCGCCAAAATAATTGATAAAAAGCTCATAGCCTCTTATGGGTCCTCACCTGAGGCTGCAACAGCAAAGAAAAAGATTTCTTCCCTGTAATCAAGCATTACCTCTTCAGGCAACAGTTCCGATGAATAAAATTCGCCTGGATGAATTACTGATATGAAAAAGACTTGCCGTTAACCTGCAACAGGCCCAGGGGCTCATAGGAGCTGGCTATGTGTCGGTGGAAGGTCAGCGTGCTGACAAGGCTGGTATACTTTTCAGACAGGACATCATACCTGTAGTAAAAGAACGCTGCCCTTACGTATCAAGGGGGGGATACAAGCTAAAGGGTGGACTTGACAGTTTTTCTATCAGTGCTGAAGGATTGACCTGTGTTGATATTGGTGCTTCCAGTGGAGGATTCACAGACTGCCTGCTGCAGCACGGTGCAAGAAAAGTGTACGCAGTTGATGTCGCTTACGGAATGCTGGATTGGAAGCTGCGTCAGGACGAGAGGGTGGTGGTAATAGAGCGATTCAATGCCAGAAAAATCAGCCGCGAGCAGATCCCGGAGCGTCTTGATCTGGCTGTTATCGATGCCTCGTTTATTTCTCTCACAAAACTTATTCCACCACTCATTCCTCTTTTCAGCGACAACCTGGCAATTATCTGTCTGATCAAACCGCAGTTTGAGCTTCCCCGTCATCTGGTTCCCAAGGGCGGCGTTGTGCAGGATCCATCACACCATCAACAAGCCATAGACAAAATATGTTCCTTTGTTGAAGACACTGGCTTCAATGTTCAGGCCATGGAACCAAGCCCCATACTTGGCCCCAAAGGCAACAGGGAATTTTTGCTCTTCATAAACAACTGAAACGCTTTTTCAGGAAAACTTTTTCCAGTCTCTTACCAGTTCTACAAGTGTCCTCACTGCTATACCAGAAGGCCCCTTTGGTATGTAACTCTTTTTTGTGAAATCCCAGGCGGTACCGGCAATATCAAGATGAACCCAAGGGATCTTGCCAACAAACTTCTGCAGATACGCTGCGGCCGTAATGGTTCCGGCAGGGCGTCCTCCTGAATTTTTAATATCTGCAACATCAGACTCTATCTGCTCAGTGTACTCTTCGTCCAATGGCAGTTGCCAGAGTGGTTCGCCACTTTTATCTCCAGCCCTGACAATACGATCTATAAGCTCCTGACTATTACCTAGAAGTCCTGTTCGATGATGTCCGAGTCCAAGAATCACTGCGCCTGTCAAGGTAGCAAGATCCACAACACACGTTGGCTTATACCGTTTTATTCCATAAGCCAGGCTATCAGCGAGTATCAATCGTCCTTCAGCATCGGTGTTCACTATTTCAGATGTGATTCCACCATAATGTTTTATGATATCACCGGGTTTAAGCGCTGAACTGCCCCCCATATTGTCTGTTGCAGGAATTATGGCAATAACGTTTACATCTGGTTGTTCAGCACCAACAACGCTCATGGCAGAAAGAGCCGCTGCCCCACCACACATATCATATTTCATGTCCTGCATGCCTGCAGACGGTTTAAGACTCACTCCACCCGAATCAAAGGTGAGCCCTTTTCCTACAAAGAGAATAGTATCTGCCTCTTTCTTCGGTGATTTATATTCGAGAATAACAAGTTTTGGTGGTTCGGAAGACCCCTGATTGACACCAAGCAGCCCTCCCATTTTAAGGCGTTTCATATCACCCTTGCCAAGAACCGTGCATGTCATTTTATACTTTCCCGCAAGTGATCTTGCATAAACCGCAAAACTGGTGGGAGTCCAGCCGTTTCCAGGTTCATTGGCCATATCACGAGCCTTGCAGGCGGCCGTGGCAGAATTCACAGCACGCTTAATTCCCTTCAGAATTTTGCGATTACTTTTACTTCCTGAAGAAAAAATCACAATTTCTTTGATTCCAGTAAAACTCCCCTTTTCCTTTTTTTTGCTTTTACTCTTATATTTCACAAAACGATAATCACCAAGCAAGATTCCTTCTACAAGACTTTCGACACCAGCCTCACCGGCACAGGACAATATACTCTCCAGACAAATACCAAGCTGTGTACTCTTTGTCGCCCCTGCCTCTTTCGCTATAAGGCCACCGGTTTTTCGTAATAACTCACGAGTTTCATTGTCATTTTTTTTTTCAACATTTCCAAGTCCTGCAAAGAATACCCTGCGGACAGCAATCTTTTTCTTTACATTCCCTGCTGGATAGAGAAGCAGAGTATCCCCATATTTACCATCGAAGTCTCCAATGGAAACGGCATCATTAAATTCCTGCTCAGCAACAATTTGGCCACTAATTATTTTTTCTTTATCATTTACAAAGGGAGTGTAGATGAGCATATCACCATCAAAATTCTCAGGTTTTTTCCTACTTAAACGAATTGTTGTATCAGTCACTGAAAAGCCTCCAGAAGTATTAAATTAAGATAACTTACTATAGCGTCTCACATCTATTTGGCAAAGGATTAAAAGATAAGTATACTAAGGAAAAAATCAGTCTTCTTCCTATATTGGAGTATCTTTTGACAAGTACACTTATTTTAGCCGTCAGCTTAGCGATTGCAGTTTCTGCCTTCTGCTCAATCCTTGAGGCAGTTCTTTACTCCATCTCCTCAAGCCAGGTGGAGATGTTAAAAAAGCAAGGGCACAACTCTGCCTCTCTTCTCCAGGAATTACGTGATGATATTGATGAACCGATCACGGCTATCCTCACCCTGAATACCATCGCCCATACCATTGGTGCTGCAGTGGCCGGCGCAGCAGCAGCTGTTGTATTTGGTGAACAGAATCTCATTCTCTTTTCCATACTCTTCACTCTGGCAATCCTTCTCTTTTCAGAAATCCTCCCCAAGACCATCGGAGTGAGTTATGCTGTCGTACTCGCTCCCTATATAGCCCGCCCACTTCACTGGATGGTCATTATTTTAAAACCCATTGTCTGGCTATGCCAATTAATGACACGACTCATCCCTCAGCCTGAAAACAACGACTCAATTTCTGCAGAAGAACTTCAAACAATAGCTGCCCTGTCAAGGGAATCAGGAGAAATTGAGGCCGATCAGGAGCGGGTAATCTTCAACATTCTCGAACTTGGAAGCAAAATAGTGCGTGATGTAATGACTCCCAGAACCGTCACCTTCACACTTGATGAAACAATGACTGTTGCAGAGGTCATGAAGAACAGGACACCTCTGTCAAGTCACAGCAGGGTTCCAGTGTACCTTGGCGAAACTAATAATGTAACAGGTATCATCATGCGACGGGATGTTCTGCTCGCTGCTGCAGAACAGCGATACAATACCCAACTTTCAACACTGAAATCTCCTGTTCACTTTGTAGCAGAAACATCTCCGCTTAACCGTGTTCTTGTGGAATTCTTCGAAATCCACCAACATCTCTTTGTTGTTGTTGATGAATACGGCGCTGTTACCGGGGTGATTTCAATGGAAGATGTGCTTGAGGAGATTGTCGGCAGAGAAATAATGGATGAATCGGACAAAACAAAGGATATGCGGGAACTTGCTAGAAAACTCAACAGAAGAATTCCTTCTATCAAAAACAAATAACACCTAAATTGCCCATCCCGCAGGGCAAAGAAAATGAAAAAATGAGCACTCACTGAAAAAGTGAATGGCTGACCCTAATAAATTGTTAGCAATGTATTGCTATAAAACAAGAAATACATTTTTCCATTTTCTGAAGTGCAGGATTTAGGTAACAGATCAATCAGACAGTGCTTCCAAACGTATAGTCAGCTGAGCAGGACTACCATCACGCAGGATAGTAACTTCCACCTGATCCCCCACGGCATATTTTTCCAGCTCGTTTCTGATATCATCATAAGATGTCACCTTATTCCCCTGAATAGCTGTGATGATATCACCAAGGACAATCTCATTTCCATACTGGGTTGTCGGTCTGATTCCGGCCTTATGCGCCGGTCCCCCTTTTTCCACACCAAGTACCAGCACTCCTTCCCCCTCAACACCAAGTCTCCTCACAAGTCTTGCATCAGCAAGGGAGGCACCGATACCAGGACGGATCAGCTTTCCACTTCTGATCAGCTGAGGTATTACTCTGTTGATTTCACTGACTGGCACAGCAAAGCCAATTCCAGCATAAGCACCGGATGGGGAATAAATAGCTGTATTTACACCGATAAGACGTCCTGCGCTGTCAAGAAGCGGTCCACCTGAGTTCCCTGGATTAATTGCCGCATCGGTCTGGATCATATTGCGGATGGTTCTGCCTGTTATTGCCTTAATTTCACGACCAAGTGCAGAAATAATTCCGGCGGTAATGGTTTGATCAAGACCAAAGGGATTCCCAACAGCAAACACCTTCTGCCCTACCTGAAGATCAACGGATTCACCTACCGGGATAGGTTTGAGAAGGTGAGATGGAGCGCTTATCTGTAAGACTGCAAGATCCTTGTCGGGTGCAGCACCGACCAGAACAGCCTTCCAGGTAGAATGATCGGCCATGGTGACCTCTATCCTGTTGGCATCACTGATCACATGAAAATTGGTAACCACCCTGCCCTGTTTGTCCCAGATAAACCCGGTTCCTGTTCCTCGTGGAATCTCCACTGCATTCAGGGAGAACATATTTCTCCGAACAGCAATGGTTGTAATATAAACGACAGAAGGTGAGATGTTTTTAAATATTTCTATGGTATTTTTTTCATCTTCTGCAAGATCTCCCCTTGCGGTAATGGCTCTTGGGGTCGCAGAAGGGTCAAACAGCCTGTTTTCAAAGGGGCTGAAAAGTAGCCAGAACCCCAGCAGGAATAGAACAAGGATGGCAAGTGGCGAAACCCTGCCTGATATTGATCTCAGCATATTTACAAGTAAACCGATCAGAGATTAAGAAAAAATTTAGCGATCATGAAATAGGCAAGAACGCCGAGAATATCGATGGCTGTGGTAACAAAGGGGCCGGTTGCAATGGCCGCATCAATATCAAACCGCTTTAAAATCAATGGGATGATTGTTCCTATAGTTGCTGCCATGGCCATGGAAAAGAAAATCGACAAACCAACCACCACCCCAAGAAGTTTCGGCTCGGCGTAACCAAAATAGGCAAGGACACCTAAAAAACCGCCATACAGGACTCCCAGGATAATACCAACTCTCATTTCTTTAAACACAATTTTATGAAAATCATCCATATTAATCCGACCGGTTGCGATGCCACGGACAACAATGGTTGACGATTGAGTGGCAATATTCCCACCCATTCCCATGACAATGGGAATAAAGGATGCCAGAGCAAGAACCTGAGCCAACTCCTTTTCAAATGCACCGATAATAAAAAGAGCCATGACCCCGCCAACCCAGGAGGCAAAGAGCCACGGGGCACGTAAAATTGCATTTTCAGTTGTAGATTTAAGCAAGATCTCACGATCTTTACCAGCACCGGCCATCTGCAAAAATGCCTCGGTAGCCTCCTCACGCATCACGTCGATGATGTCATCAACTGTGACAATTCCCACCAGGCGATAACTGGCATCAACCACAGGAACAGCAAGAATGTTATATTGGGATATCACATGAGCAACTTCTTCCTGATCCGTGTCAGTGGTTACAGAGATAACATTCTCCCGCATGATATTCTTGAGTTGTCTGTGAGGAGGATTGGTGAGTAGTTCACGCAGAGAAACAACGCCGGCAAGTTTTCCATCCCCAAAGGTTATATAGAGATAAAAAACCATCTCCTTTTCTTCACTGCGTTTCTGTACCTTGGCGATGGCCTCTCCGACACTCAATTCCTCATCAAGATACATAAAATCGGGTGACATAAGTCCACCCGCTGTTTCAGGATGGTACTGGAGAAGCTCATCCACTTCTTCACGGTCAGCCTGCTCCATCTGAGCACGGATGGCAGCTCCAAATTCGTCGGGCAATGCCTCTATGATATCAGCAGCATCATCTGAAGCCATTTCACTTATAACGTCTGCCATAAACTGGGGAGTAAGGTTTTCAACCAGTTGTACCATGACAGATTCATCAAGTTCACTTAAGAATTCACCAACTTGATCAGTCTGGGCAAGAATATTGAAGACCTCATTTCGTTCAAGCTCAGAGAGGTGCCTGAAGACCCATGCAGTGTCAGCAGGGTGAGTCTTGCTGATCAACTTAAGAAGATGATCCGTTGCTCCACGGCGGTTTAGTCTGCGAATCATATCCAGCAGAAGCTTCCCTTCCGTACCTATAAGTTCTTTCTTTTCTTTCTTTTGCATTATCAGCACCAGTTTAACAACAGCTATATTTACTCTTTTGGAGCAAACCCATAAGCTTGACTTCCTAAATGAATAACATTACATGATACTATCAGTGTGACGAATCCGTCAATTTGATTTAACCGTTTAACTGAAAATTCCATATCTAATCCATGAACGATACTTCCAACAACCCCGACACTACACCTCAGGAGCTGAATGCACTCTTCATTAGCGCCTGCTACCACCACGAAAAGAACGAATTTGAAAAAGCGGTGACAATCTACAATCAGCTTATGCCCCTGGTCCCCCCATCAGCCCTGCTCCACTTTAACTGCGGCCTGGCATTGTATGAACTTGGCGAACACAACAAAGCTGATATACAATATAGAATCGCTTTAAAAGAAGATGAAACTGATCCGGATATTCCTTACAACCATGGCCTCAACCTGAGACGGCTCGGTGAAATTGCTGAAGCCATAACCTGCTTTGAAAAGGTCGTAACTCTAGGTGACACATCATTGGACACCCTGTATAATTTGGCCCTTTGTTACCAAGACCTTGAGCAGTTTGAAGAGGCGGAACGGCTCTATACAACAATCCTTAAAACTGCTCCAAACCACACAGCGAGCCTCAACAACTATGCCTACCTCTGCCATAAATCTGGCTCGACAACAAAGGCTATCAAGCTCTACAGCAGACTCCTTGCCATAAACCCGACTCATAATGCAGCACGCCATATGCTCAACTCTCTCTCTGGGAAGACAACGAATTCTGCACCACTTGACTACGTTGAAACCGTATTTGACAATTATGCCGGAGATTTTGAAAAAAGTCTGGTAGAAAAACTTCATTACAAAGCACATTCTTTGCTCAAAGAGCTCTACTTACGCCATTTCAATGAAGGCCCAAGAAAGAATTGTCTTGACCTTGGATGCGGCACAGGACTTACTGGACTGGAATTCAGAAGTTACTGCACAGACCTCACCGGCCTTGATATTTCAAAAAAAATGCTCCGTCAAGCTGCGGGTAAAAATATTTACGACACACTTGTGAAAGATGACATCCTCCACTACCTGCGGTCGATCACTGGTGTTTTTGATATGATCGTGGCAGCGGATGTATTCACTTATATTGGTGACCTGGATCAGATCTTTTCTGCATGCACCGCAAGAAGCAGTACTGGCGCTCTGTTTCTCTTTTCAGTGGAAGAATCTACCACTGAACGGTTCGAGCTCAAAACAACCGGTCGTTTTGGGCACTCCCTGCACTACATAAGCAGACTCAGCAGAGATCACGGATGGAATCAGGTAGATGCAAGCTTGTCTCAACTACGAAAAGACAAAGGAAACTGGATAAATGGTCTTCTTCTCCTTCTTGAAAAGAAATAACCTGTTACTCGGTCGACAGGTGTCACATGAAAAAGCCACTACGCTGCACAAACCAGCATATCAGGAGTCCTGATGACATGGCCAGGAGCCCCATCACCCGTAAATGTTCCGCTTTCATTTCACTTATTCTGCGCAACCATTCTTTCATGGACTCCGGTGAGGCAACATAGGGAATTCCTTCAACTATCAAGACCATACCCACAAGTAACAATAATATTTTCATACCTTTTTCCCTATAATTTGATACTTTTCCACTGATAAGGGGCCCAGATTGCATCACTGAGACCTCTTGCAATTTCACAAAACTATTACTAATGTGGTGTTGAGATTTTCCACTGTTTAACAGACCACATAACAGGCACAATAAAAACATGAGTGATACAAAACAATCAAAATATAGTGAAGCAGGCGTTGATATCGATAAAGGCAATGCATTTGTTCATGGAATAAAAGATATTGTCAAATCAACACACCAACGTGGGGTACTCAATGACATTGGTGGTTTCTCCAGTCTCTTTGCCATAGATACCGACAAGTACAAACAACCTGTTCTGGTAACCTCTACAGACGGTGTCGGCACCAAGCTTGACATAGCCAAAAGATGTGGCAAACATGACACCATAGGGATCGATCTTGTTGCCATGTGTGTTAATGATATCATTGTGGGCGGCGCAAAGCCACTCTGCTTTCTTGATTACTATTCAGTTGGAAAGCTTGAACTCGACGTTGCCACTGAGGTGGTCAAAGGAATAGCCGAAGGCTGTATTCAGTCAAAATGCTCTCTCGTCGGCGGTGAAACAGCCGAGATGCCAGGACTCTACAAACCCGGTGACTACGACCTTGCTGGGTTTGTGGTGGGCATAGGAGATCGTGACAAACTCATCGATGGAACCGATATCAGGGTTGGAAATAAAATTATAGGACTCAAATCTTCAGGCCTTCATTCAAACGGTTTTTCCCTGGTTCGTAAAATTTGTTTCACCTACCACAATTTAAGTGTCGATGATCACATTGAGAGCCTTGGAACTACACTTGGTGAAGAACTCCTAAAACCCACCAGAATCTATGTACAATCTGTACTGGCAGTACTCAAACATTACAAAATTAATGGTATCGTCCATAATACAGGCGGCGGATTTATTGATAATATCCCACGGATTCTGCCCGCCGGATGCAAGGCATAGATCAACTGTCAACGCTGGCAGACGCCACCCATATTTACCTTCCTTGCCGAAAAAGGAAACATCCCCAGAGATGAAATGTATCGTACATTTAACATGGGCATAGGCATGCTGGTGGCAGTTGATGGTGATATTGCGGAAGATGTGATTCATCGCTTTCAGGCACATGGCGAAGAGGCCTTTGTCATAGGTGAGATCGCACCGCTGAAAGGCGATGAGAAGCAGGTGGAACTGCAGTTCCAGGACAGCTAGATTGCACACCATACGTCCCTTTCTCTGCAATCACCTCCACAAATCACAAAGCAAAAAAAAGCTTGAGCGCATTATGATGCTCAAGCTTTTTTTATTCAGACCTGAGAAGAAAACTGTGCGGCGGCTACGGCCTCCTTTTCACCCCACACCGCAGTCACTGGCTCCACCCTGGATTTTGTCCAGTGCGTGGGCAAGTGCAGGCAAAAGTACGGCGATATTCTCCCTGGCTGCCTTTTCACTACCCGGCAGGTTAATTATGAGGCTACGTCCCCTTATCCCTGCCTTGCCTCTTGAAAGTACAGCATTGGGAGTCTTTTTCTAACTTTCTGCCCGCATAGCCTCAGTCATCCCCGGTATTTCTTTTTCAATAACCCCTGCCATGGCCTCAGGGGTCACATCTGTTGGAGCCACACCGGTACCTCCTGTGCTGATGATAAGATCGATTTTCTCGTCATCTACCCAGGACATAAGGGTTTTCTGTATGGCTTCAACGTTATCAGGGACGATTGAATAAGCCTGTTTTCTGTACCCAAGATCGGCAAGAGTCTTCACGAGATATGGTCCACTTGTATCCTGCCGTTCACCACGCGAGCCTTTGTCACTCATGGTCAGAACACCAAATGAGAATCGTCCTGTATCTATTTTCATTTACGCAATACCTTTCATATAAAAAAAACCAGCTTCGTTATGACATTCTTTTTCTTACTTATCCTGTGCTGCTGCTATTATTTTTTCAGCAATCTGAGACGGAACCTCTTCATAATGAGAAAACTCAAGCGTAAATTTTCCGAGGCCACCTGTTATGGCAGTAAGATCTGCAGCATACAGCAGTACCTCTGCCTGAGGTACCTGGGCATTGATAATCTCATACCCCTGGTTTGAGTCCATCCCCATAACCTTTCCACGACGTGAGTTAAGGTCACCCATCACATCACCGACATGATCCTTGTCAACCATGATGGTCATATTCATATAGGGTTCAAGAAGAATAAGACCTGCCTCTTGCGCACCTTTTTAAAGGCAAGAGATCCAGCAATCTTAAAAGCCATTTCAGAGGAATCAACATTATGGTGGGAACCGTCAATAAGACTGACTTTAATATCTACCACAGGGTATCCGGCCAGAACACCTTTTTCCATCGCCTCAACAATACCTTTTTCAACGGCAGGCCGATACTGCTGAGGAATCACTCCACCGACAATCTTATCTTCAAATTCAAACCCATTGCCATGGGTTGGACTGATTTCAATAGTACAATCACCGAACTGACCACGCCCGCCACTCTGTTTTTTATGTTTTCCCTGCACGGTGGCACTTCCTCGAACGGTTTCCTTGTAGGGAATTTTTGGTACAGAGAGCTCCATCTCAACCCCGAATTTCCGTGTAATCCTGGCTCCTACCACTTCAAGGTGAACTTTTCCGACTCCTGAAATAAGAACCTCACCCGTTTGTGGTTCTCGGGACAACCGCAAGGTGAGATCTTCATCAAGCATTCTGGTAATTGAAGAAAACAGTTTTTCTTCATCGCCCTTA